>JALAGS010000060.1 GCA_022712315.1 Sphingobacterium sp.
ACTTAAACCCTTCTTTTTTCATGGTTTCTTCTTTCGAGGTAACCGTCCCTCCCTTGCGGAGTGGTGCAAAGATAGGAAGTTTCCTAACAAACTTCCAAGACTTTTGTTCTTATTATTTTCATTTTGGACCTAACTCGCTGTCAGGATGGGAGATTCTTTTTGGTTTTTGGCCGAGGGAGCTGCAGAGGAAGGCGAAAAGGGTTTCCAGAGGGATTTCAGCACCGCCTGCAGCGGCAAACATAATCAGCCAATCCGGGAACGAGATGCCGGGCGCAACTGATGGACGGACGAATATCGGTAGGGCGGGAAAGATAGCAGAACACAGGGCTCTGGAATACCTTCTTTTGCAGCTATACTTTTCTACCTGTTTACTTAGGGTTAGTTTAGGGTTTAGTTAGGTTTAGTTTAGGTATAATATAGGTTATAGCTAAACTAAACCTAACTTATTACTAAGCTAAATATAGACAAAAGCTAACCTAAGGAATGAAGCATCATTAACTCTTCGTTATTTAGGGAAAGGTGATTCCGCTCGGGGACAACGCTCCGGCTGCTGACAAAGGTCTGCGGGAACATCCGACTGCCCTCCCAGCCTGCTTCGTACCATGGTCGGGGCTGGTTTAGCCTCTGAACGTCTTGCGTCCGTGGTGAGTCCGTGTTGTCTCCGATTCTAACCCTGCGCCCACCCCGATGCCAACACGGACAAATGGCGTTCTGAAAGCGACCGTGTCCCGTGGAGGCCACGAAAAGGGGGCCAACGCCAATCCGAACTGCAGCCGAAAAACTCCGCAGCAACGCAGCAAACACGAAAACAACTCGAAAAAGCATACTATCAAAGGCGCAAAAAGAATGCAAATACACAATTAGAACTCACCCCTCCCCTAAAAGTTTATATCTTATCATTATGTCCTGTTATAAGTCAGGTATCAAGATATGATTGAATCACAGCTAAAAACATCTTATTCAATTTAAAAGAGGATAGGAATGATTTCTTACAGGAAGTTCATTCAGTTTTTAAAACGTCAAGACAATAACGAGATCCACAAGCTATACCCACTAAACACAAAAGCTCCGAATCATTCACTGCGATTCGGAGCTTCATTTGCGCCAGTTTACCTATTCTAATCTCTTAATGCTGTAAGATCAGCCTTAGGCTTGGGTAGGTTCATGTTTTTAATTGCCAGACGACAGGCGTCAACCATTTCCTGCGTCATGGTATAGGTATACTTTCCATAATCGTCGTACTCCAAGGTACCAACGAAAAAGAATCCGTATTTATCAAAGAAATCCGTCAAATCCAATTTGGCCACTTCGCAGGCTGTTTTAACAAAATTCAGCTGATGGACGGCAGGATTACGCTCACCCATCATGCGATCGGAACTCCAATCTGAACGCTGTCTTCTTGGTTTATTCATGTTCTGCTGACGGAAAGCCTCAAATAGATCGGCATAAAAATCGGGGCGTTTTCCCTCACCCTCAAAATAGAGCTGTAACTGCCAAAAAGGAATCAAACGATCGAACACATCCGGATCGGACAAATAAGAAATTCGTTTTTCAATAATATTGGTCTTCGCTTTCTCAAAATTGTTCTGCTCTGAAACCCGAGTTTTATTACCAAACGAACGTGTTACATATAAGGAGAACAGGTTGTTGCTCACCTCACCCAAGCCACCCCAATCAAACATTGGACGTGTCTGGTGTACGTGGCCCACCTCATGACTGAAACCCCAGCAAGGATCCCCTTTAATCACCGATTCTGGCGTTACCACCATCTTCATCGCGTAACCAACCTTATCGCCCATATAGGCAACACCATCTCCATCACGAAACATGTAATAATTATAATTCACCCGTGCTAGAATACGATTTTTGGGGACTTTATTATACTTCTCCAGTCCCATTAAGCGATGTTGTCTAGACACCAGCGAATCGTAATTACGAATCAGTTCGACACCTTTTCCATAAGCATACTGTTTCAATGCCTCTATTGGATAAGCCGTTTGAATATGCTCACCTTTTGCATCCATAATCGGAAATACAGCGTGATCGATCAAACTGTCCCACTCCTTATTACCCTGTTTTTTAAGATCAAAGTAACCGTTTACCTGTCCTGTCAGAAAATGAACCGTAATCGGATTTTCCTTTTCAGGCTCTTCTGAGAAATAATCGATATAAGCTAAACTTCCATAATCATTGAGCTCGATAATATTCACGCCATTGTGCAATCTGAATTCCTGTTTTTCCAGCCCCCAACCTTTCGGATCCTTTGTCGGCTCCTGCGGATTAGGAGCTTTCCGCAACCAATTGGGCACAACAAGATTTACCTCTTTGCCTGTTGCAATGCCATCCACAATAACGATATGCTTTCCTTTGGAGAGATACACACCGGTCATATTTTCATATTTACTATAACCATCCCCAATACTTAATTGATGACCTAATGTTGTCGGATTCAACAAGGCATAATAGGTTGCATACTTATACTCCTTGTTATAGTTGCCATCAAGTATAGACTGCGCGACCCGGCGCAGTGTTGTATCAGCAATCTGATTGAGCTGTTTTTTCTTAACTCCCTTTTTTAGGGTTAACGCCATAGGATCCTCAAATACAGAAAGATCGGCATAGGTTTGTTTAAAATCCTGAGCAGTTTGAGCCTTTAAATTGGCGCTTAGCAATAGACCTAGCCCAAAGGCGATAAATTTTCTTTTCATCATTAATTAAGAGATACAATAGAAATCATAATTCCATCTTAACAAAAAAGGAGGAGTATTATTTCACTCCCCCTCTCCATACATTAAGTTATTCAATAATCTAAACGCAACGCGTCCTACTTCGCATTTGGATTTTTCGTCGCTTTCAAATGAAGTTCATAAATATATTTTCCTGCTTTGTATATCTTCGTGTTAAAACGAATATTAAGCTTAACAGGCTGATCATATGTCAAGTACTTCATATCTGTTGGCGGGTTCCAGTTTTTAGTATCCGCATAGTCTATTGATTGAATCCATTTCGATTGAATTCTGTAATAACAGTTGATCCCGTTTGACTGACTATCCCAATATACATCCGGGAATCTCACTTGCGCATAATCATAGACCACAGCTGTGTCTGTAACGGTCGTTTTATAAGCGAAAGTCGCCAATGTTTTAAGGAAATCATTGCCAGATGGCCTTCTGTCCAAAGCATTACCCGGAAATAATGCTCCGTTTTTGTCGTAAACCTTCAATACAATTTGATTTGGACCGTCTGCTACGCGTTTAATATTTAATGTTAAACTAGTGCTCTGCCCTTTGGTTTGATCAATCCATTGGTCATCATAAGGGAAACGGATACCTGTTTCGCTATTTGCTTCAACCGCAATAAAGTAAGGCACATTTTCATACGTATATTCTTTTACCGGAGACAACTTGATCGTTGTTATATTCTTATAATCTTTTGTACCTTTTGGATTTTGCACACGTATATCAACCTCATACTCCCCCGCAGGGACATTATCAGTCGCTTGAGTGAACATAAACTGACCACTTTTTTCTAAAACAGTAAACGGTAGTCTCTTCTCTATACCTCGTTTGTTATTAATCAATTCAAGTGTTGTATCTGTTTTAGGATCATATTTCTCCTTCCAAACAGTGACGTCGTATTCCTTAAAAAAAGTCTCCTCCCTTTTTCCTGTTGCCTTATTACGAATATCCAATAAAGTTACCGTAAATGGTGGTGTTGAGGCATCCGGAATAATGCCAGTTGCTATATAAAACGTTCCTTGATCTACAGCAATCGGATTAGATCCATAACGAATATTGTCACTTAGATAGCCGACTTCAATTTTCTTACAACCTGCATACATTAAGGATGCCAATACACCGATGTATACAAATATTTTATATCTATTTTTCATATCAATACCAATTAAATTTATCTTCTAAATGCCCAAATATGCTGGTTGTTCAATACATGCACGATGCCTGTTGTTGAAATAATGCCCGACGTCTGACAGAGCAATTTGGTGTCATTGAGATTTGCTTTTCCTGAAGGATCAGATAATAAGCCATTTTTCATGACATCACGCTCACCGTAGATCTTGGTTAAATAAAGCAATTTAGGCCCTTGAGAAATGACACCATCCGCCAAATAATCTTCATTAGTTGATTTTTCCAAGGTCACCAAGAGTTTTGTCGTTGGTTCTTGTGTCTCGAATATAGTTCCCGATTCGGTTAAATTATCCCGAACGATGCGATCAGAGAAAAGATAGACACTCATCGAGTCCTGGAGCATTTTTTGTGGATAGTATTTAAACAATGAATCCAGATTAAAGTTAAGTCGTTCATCCTTTTTACGCCATTCATTCTGTTTCGCTAACAGGAAATTACGAATGGAATAATTTGTAGGGACAAAGAAAGTTCCCGCGCTGTTGACTTTATCTTTTAATCCAGCTTTATCGATAATCATCAAGGTCGTATCGAATAAGTGCTGTGGATGCGATTTCAAGAAATCATAGGTTGTCATATTGACATGTGGATCACTTATGCCACCATCTATTACCGCTTCTTTTTTACAACTAAAAATTGTTACCAAAGCAATAATACTTAAATATATAAATGTATTTTTCATGTTGATTCGCTTAATATTTACCCATCCAATACGGATTCTGAGAGATTAATCGGTTCGAGTTCAAAATGCTGTTCTCGATTGGGAACAAATAACCTTTTTGTTCCATACGTGTAGCATCCATACTCCAGGAAGCCAGCTGTACGAAGAGATTATTATTCTTCGTTTTCCAGGCATTTCGAACAATATCAAAATAACAATGACCCTCACCAATCAATTCACGTTGTCTTTCTTTCAATATATCACGCTTTAGATTTGCGCCACCACTGCTAATCATGGTTTTGGCGCCGGCTCTGCTTCTAATCGAATTGACGGCCGTTAGCGCTTCACCATCCTTTCCAATTGCATTTAAAGCCTCTGCTTTTAGCAAGATCATATCGGCCAATCTAAAAATCACCAAATTACTTTCAACCCTAGGATCCGAGTTTGTCGCCGCATTTTTGTAGACAATATCAGAATACTTCATTAGCGAATTACTTTGCGAATTGGTAATACTCCTGAAGAAATCTGTTCTTCTGGTATCACCATCTTCCTCCTTACCATACATTTCCTCTAATTTTGTATTAGTCACATAATAGACTGGAACCAACGACGGCATATTTACGTATATACTGCTACTTACCGTAATAAAACCCACTGCACCTGAAAATACCCCCATCCCTTGATAAGACGCAGATTCATTTTCCGCATCCTTATTTGTAAACACGAATATGTTTTCTTTCGCGCTCGCTTCCTTAAAAACATTACGGACATTTCCTTTTGTCTGCAATGCGAAGAGATCTGGACGACTGATAATAGAGTCCTCGTATGTTACCGTTTTCGCGTAGTCATTTTGCCAGGCAGTCGCATGTGTTAACAAGGCCAAAGCTGCAGCTTTATTTGCCCGACGACGACCAAGCCCGTCAACCCCTTCCCAAGTCAATAAACTTGAGGCTTTCTGCGCATCACTAACAATAAACTTCAAGATCTCATCGGTCGACGTACGGCCAATCAATACAGCCTGATCAGCTGTCTCCGTTGGTTCAGTTTGTAAAGGTAAGTCACCCCAAACCCGTGTCATATAGAAATAGGAAAGTGCACGCATAAAATATGCTTCACCAAGAAGGTAGCTTTTGGTTCCAGCTGAAAATTTATCTTCCGAAATGTCCGGAATCCTCTTGATAATCAAATTAGCTTCATTTATGACTCGGTACCAGTTTGTCCAATTAAGCCCGCCCCCTTCTCGATAGGGCAATTTAAAGCTACCGCTCGTATAGATATCCGAATGCAATGTACCCTCGCTGGTTGTCAAAATTCCAACAGGGGTATCTCCCCATGCGAAAAAAGCTTGGTTCGTCACCATGGCTTTTCGGAATAAACTGTACATTCCCAACGTGGCACCCGTAAAGTCTTTTTCATTCTTCCAAAAGGTATCCGCATAGGTATCATTAATTAAATTATTCTCCAATTGCTTGTTACATGATCCTAGAATCATAGCGGAGAAAAGAGTCGCGACTACTCCTATCTTTTTATATGTTATTTTTAAAATTTTCATGTTGCTAGCTATTAAAATTCGAATTGAACACCTAAAGTATACTTAGATGGCAATGGATAACCGTCACCATAATCAAAGCCTCTCGCATCAACCATTTCGGCATCAACACCTGAGAATTTTTGGAACATATGAACATTATCCACTGTACCATATAATCTGAGTGAATTAATTCCTAAACGATTCATCCAAGGATTTTGACCTTTATTGAAACGATATGCTAAGTTGATATTTTTGATGCGCACATACCATCCTGGCTCCATAAACATCGATTGACCAGCTCTCCAAGCATACAATCCCATATACGGATTTGCTGCAGGATATCTAGCCATATCGCCCTCTTGCTGCCAAAAATCATACTTATCTAAATCTCCGATCGATGCTTTAGATAGGTCTTTAGGATTTCCATAGAAGAATCCATTGGACATGCGTCGTGCAAAAGTACTGTTGATAATATCTCTTCCTAAGGTGAAAGTTGTTAAAACTTGTAAAGAGAAACCTTTATAAGTAAAATTATTGATAAAACCACCCGTCACTTTCGGGTTCGGATCGCCAAAAAAAGCCATATCGTTTTCACCAATCGCGTCTGAAATCTTATAATCACCATTCACATCTACCCAATTAGGATATCCCGGCTTAAGTGTACCCCATTTTGTTGCGCCTACCGCTCCAGTGTATGGGTTTACGATAATATCATTGGATGAACTAATGGCTCCATTCACAAGGTAACCATAAAACATATTCAAGGGTTTACCCACCACATACACGCCTTGATCATAGTATAAGTCTCGGTTACCATTAGGCAATGCTGTAACAACGTTTTTGTTAAATGATAAATTCAATTGTGGAATCCACTGGAATTCTTTACTTTTTTCAAATACTTTCCCTTGGATATTAATCTCGATTCCTGAGTTCCGCACTCCTGCAGCATTCGTAAAAGTTTGGAGGTACCCGGAGTACTCCGGTATCCAGATTTGCAACATTTGCCCTGTTGTTGTTCTAACATAAGTATCAAAATTGACTATAAGTCTGCCTTTTAATAAGTATGCATCAAATCCCGCATTCCAAGTATCCGATTTCTGCCAGGTAATATTATCATTGGTTATACCCGAATAGTTTGGAATAACTGCCGTACCACCGCCGTAGGTATTTCCAGAGTTACCAGGATAAGACCCATCTCCAGCAATAAACGCATTATAACGATCATTATCACCGATGCTACTTTCATCACCCGTACGTCCCCAGCTGGCGCGAAGTTTCAATTCATCTACCCATTCTTTGGATTCCATAAAAGGTTCTTCCGAAACAATCCATCCAGCTCCTACAGATGGGAAATACCCCCATTTGTTATTCTTACCAAATCTTGAAGAAGCATCCGCTCTCCATACTGCATCCAACAAATATTTACTTTTATAATCGTAATGAAACGCACCGAGGAATGACAACTTTGCATAGGTCGATTGATCAGAATATCCATTTAGGTTTTGAGCACTCACACCTTTAATTACTTGAATATTGTCATTTGGGATATCCTTTCCTAACAAATACAAGCCCTCATTTTTACGCGTCTCATATTCCTGAACTGCCGTAGCCGTAAAGTTATGTACGTCATTTAAGGATTTTGTCCATAATAAAGAGTTTGTCAACAAATATTTTCTGTACTGGGTATAAGTCGATTTCGCATAGGCTAGACCATCAGTATTTAAAATAGATGGTGAAGCAAAATCATTTTTTGCCGTAGAATAGTTGATAATACTACGCGTGCTTAAACGAAAATCTTTTAAGAAGGTATATCTTAACTCACCAACTCCACTTAGGTCTACATTGATATTATCGTTGCGCTGATAGTCATAGGGATTCACAATACTGTTGATATCGTCTTGACTCATACCAAGCAATGATGTTGGCATATCCACTGGATTAATAGCAAAAACACTGCGGTATCTATTAGTTTTTAAGAACTCCGTACTGCCTTTACCATCCATTCGTCTGTTGGTCGAAGCCTTGAAGTTGGTCAGAAATTCCAATTGTTTGGTGATATTAAAAATCAAATTACTTGTAAAAGAGTAGCGCTTTAGACCAGTACTTTTTACAATACCTTTTTCATTATACATCCCGCCGCTGACCCTATAGTTTAAATTCTCGGTAGCCCCCGAAACGGAAAGGTCATAGTTTTGTACGTACCCAGATTGATAAAATAAGTCCTGATAATCATTGTTATTGTTAAATGCTGGATTCAAACTATCTGTCAATAGCTGAGGTATTGTTTGAAGTTGAGCATCATTCGCAAACTTATAAATCAATTCGAGTTTCTTTCTTCTTTCTGCCGCACCGATCAATGTAGCAACAGTAGCAGGTTTAGTTACATAACCCTGATAGGTATTTAAGCTAAATTTGGGTCGTCCCAGCTGACCACGCTTTGTCTTTATCAATATAACACCATTGTTCGCTCTCGCTCCATATAGCGCGGCTGCCGATGCATCCTTCAAAACGTCAACAGACTCGATGTCATTGGGGTTTAGACTTGCAAGAAAGTTGGTTCCAGTAACATTAAAACTTTTGATTTCATCTTCTGATGTAGGAATTCCATCAATGACATACAATGGGTTACTCGTCAAATTGTCTGCATCAAAATCATTATTGGAACGGGGAATATTGGTATTTCCGCGAATGACCAAAGAGGTTTTCATACCAGGTTGTCCGGTAAAGTTCTGCACGTTTACTCCAGGTAACTTTCCCTGAAGCAACACGTCGATACTAGCAGCAGGAAGATTCTCTATATCTTTGCTTGTCACACTCGCAATCGAACCGGTACTTTTTTTACGATTGATGGTTGTATAGCCTGTCACAATCGCTTCTCCGAGCTCGTTACTTGATTCAACTAGATTCACTGAGACATTTTGCCTCCCTCCTAGAACTATCTCCTGCGTCTCAAACCCAACGCTTTTAACAACCAGAATATCATCTGATTTGGCTTGAATTTCAAATGTTCCTGTACCATTGGTTGAGGTGACAGATTTTGCGTTATTTTTAACAAAAACCGTCGCCCCAGGCAGAGGTCGATTATTGTTTAGTACTTTTCCCGTTATCTTCGTTTGTGCAAAAGAGAATAACTGGAACAGCATTAGGCTAAATAGAAGCGGGATTATTCTCGTCCACTTCCTTTTGGTGTAGATGTCCATTTCCATAAATTGGGTTTGGTTTATAGTGTTCTTTTCGACACTAAAATCTTCCAATTTATCAATATATCAAAACCTCGATTTTGCTGAAAATGGTGCGTAACAAAACACAATCGATTGCGTTTTGTTACGCAATCGATTTCGCTATTTTCAAAATGTTAAAAAATCTTAATTTTTTTGTAACGTCAAAAACTTTTTCCATAAAATATATTGCATTTTGTCCATATATGCAGTAATTCCTTAAACCAAATGCTCATCAAGGAAACTCCACAACGTACGTCCGATTATCGCGCCAGGTATTGTACGTACTTTTTCCAACTTGATTAATCACGTAGCCAAAACCCCGATCAGGGCCGTTTGATAAGCTGTTGTTGCAAATATGTTTGAGCCTTACGCCGGGTTTGACCGGCACTTCCACCGAACTTTCGATCCGAATCGGATTGACCAGCACATCGTATATTCCAAATGCATAAGCCTCATGTTGCACTACTTCATTGGCAACTTTGTAAGCTGCAAAGCCGTCACGTGTACCCTTCTCACTTCGATAGGCCGCCTGATTCGGCGCGTCATAGGGGCTTTCACATTGAAAGAAGTAAGTCCGGCCATAATTACCGGTCCAATAGGTTTGATACTCCTGAAAATGCTCATTGAACAGAGCATACATGGTCATATAGTCTCCATTGACCACCAAACCATTGCGTGTCGTATTAATATCCCAGCCAACACTTCCCTTCACACCGTGATCGGCACGCCATATCCAAAAGTGGTCGCCAATCACATCATTGCTATTGATAACAACCGATTGGTCTACATGGACTTTATCAGCCCGAAATCCGCCAACACGCAGAAATAGATCCGCCAGCAGAGTTGGGTTATCGGCATGTCTTATCCTACTTTTTTCCGGACCGACCTGAATCAAACTATGCGAACTATAATGTGCATCAAACATCAATGAGGCAACCGTAACACCCGGGACATCATCTACGGCTATTGCAGTATACGGATTGGCCGAACCGGGGATCAGGGTCGCCAAACCAAGTCCGAGTATGATGGTATTGGCCTTGCTGACATGAAGAGGTTCGGATAACTCATACATGCCGGGTGTAATCAGCAGATGCTTTCCTGCCTGCAGCTGCCGGTTCATTTCCGCTGCTGACACACCTGGTTTCACGACATAGAAATCTTTTTCTATGTCAATGATATCACCCGCTCCCATATTATCCCGCGTATAGGATACGCCTGTATGATTATGTTTCAATGCGGGACGGAAAACCTTGTAGCGCCCATCTTGATCAAAAAATACAAAGGGCTTCTCCCGGATAACCGGTGTCGCCGGAATGATGGTTACATTTCCCCCTTTTGCCCAATTATTTTGATAAGTACTTTTATCGACAGTTGGCCCAAAGTCTACGCCCTGAAAACAGTAGTTGTATTTAATTTCTTCAAACTTCCCTCTTCCTTTATTTAAAAATGAGTTACGTGTATACCATTGCTGTTGATTTTTAGAACCTGCGGCCGCTTCAAAATAACAATCTGCCGTATAGCCACCACTGACCCATCCATTTGCCCATTGGTTGCGGACGACCCGTGTGGAATAAATACGCCGCAGGGGTGCCGCCTGTGACACCGCCCATTTGAAGGTTTCTTCTTCCTCATAGCTCTCCGGACCAATGACAGACAGATTCTCGGCAGACCGCCAGAATGTACAGGTTCCATTTCCGTTGGCGAGATGGGGCGGTGTATGTATATTGGAAACGGCAACATCATAAGGCACCTGACCCAATCCTGCGATCTGTACATAAAATGGGATCTTCAATAGCCCGGCATCCTTATAGTCGCCCGACTTAAAGAGCAGCGCATAACGGTTGGGGCTAAATTCTTTGCCGAACATCTGCTCATGGAGCTGATTGACCTCCGTGCCTACACGTACTTTATTGTCGGCCGGACTGTAGATAAAGGTATTTTCACCAAAGAGTTCAAGTTCCATCCCCATACGTGCAACAAACTCTCCGTTGATGGTCTTGATCTCATAGTAGTAGTCATAAGGGCTTCCTGTTAAAACCTGATCGATAAATTGAGGTTGCGTGACTTTAGCAATGGTCTGGTAGTCGCCCAGCCGGCCCTTGCTCCGCCGGATAAGAAAGGGGCCTTTCGACTTTTTATCGATCAGCCGCTTACTAAAGTCGAGGCATATCTTTCCCTGCCGGACGAAGACGTCCGGATGTTCGGTTTGGGGCTTATCTTTCACCGCTGCGGCTTGCGGCCTGGCTTTCGTCGCAGCTATTTCACCTAGATCATTTGCACTTTCCGCAAGCTCACGTGGATCAGATTGATGTGCCACGACGGCGGTTACAGTAGTTCCCTGCGCCTCGGTATAGGCTACTTTGCTTAGATTAGCGTTTGTTTTTGCATAAGCAGCCTGCATCATCAATATGGATACAACAGGCATAACATAGTTTCTCAATGGCTGCATAAGTTTACTTTTTTAAGGCTGATTGATTTTGATTTTTTTTAGTCGGATGGCATTCAGTATAGGCTTTCCTTTCTTAGCGACAAAGGAGATCATCAGATTGCCGTCACCTTGCACTTGCAGTGGAAATTTTCGGTGGAGCACCTTAAATGCCCCCACTTCGCCAAGTACATTTATGTCCGCAGCAAGAATATGCTCCCCGATCCGGATATCAAAAATTCGATCGATGGACTGCTGTTCCTTTTTTTTCCCTTGCTGTTCGAGATCATACAGGAGATTTTCCTTGTGATTCGGCGCTTCCAATTCGGCAAAGAACAATTCAATCTCGTAATTGCCATTCGGCAGATCAAATCGGTAGGATTCCAATCCCTGCAGCTGCGTCTGAAAGAGCGGATCATCACCTGTACCACGAATATTGACGTCGGTCCCTAGATTTTCCCGACCGGTATTTTTCAGACGATATTTCTCTCCCCCTATATATCCCCAGCTCCCCGTTTCATAGGGCTGGTCTGGGAACCATCGATTTCCCATGGAGTCAATATACTCCCGGTTATCGCCCGTGTTAATGCGGAGTTCCTCCCAGTCCTTGTCCTTCTTCAGATTATAGGGCAACACCTCACAATCCAATACAGATTCATCAACCCCGCTCAATTTCCCCTCATGGAAAGCCACCGCTTTGACCCGGTGGGATCCGCGGCTTAAGTTTACAGCCCAAATTATCATCCGATCCACAGGTTTCCTTGCGCCCAACGACACACCATCAAGCAACAGTTCCACAGAATCCGCATTACTGAATATGGGCAGCTTTAGCCATCCTGAACCTATCAATGCTCGTCCAGGATCAGTCCGTATGCCCCATTTTTTTCCATGGGTGATACCGATCTCAATAAAAGGTTCAGTTTTTAAATATGCTTGATAGAGAAAATACGTGTTTTTTGCTTTTCTATCCCAGGTCAACAATCCTTTAGTATTGATATGCGGCATGCTTTCTTCGCGGGTTTCGGAATTAAAATCCGAGAGATTCCATGCCGCCCCGCCGGAAACAAAGGGCTTCTGTAAGATCTCGTTGAGATATCCCTGGTGGTATAGGACGGCATACTCAACGCTTTTGTCGAAACGTATTGGTTTATCGGCATGTATGCGATAATCGGCATCTGCCCCATATTCGGTCACCAAGAGGGGCTTGTCGGGCAACTGCTGATGAATATGTTCTAACTGCCTCCCAAAATCAGCAATCTGACCACCATACCAGCCTGGATACAGGTTCCAGCCTACAAGCATGGGAATTTTGGTCAGACCTGTCCGATGATATAGATCAAAATTGCCGTGGTTGGCAATCATGGTATAACGGCTTGAATCTTCGCTGCGTGTGAGAATTTCCAATTTTTGGGCCAGTGATACCACCGATTTAAAGTAGGTTTCCTGACGTTCCTTGTTTTTTGGGAAATGGGGACGAAGGAATATTTCGTTCATATACCCCCAGATAATGATGCTTGGATGGTTAAAATATTGCCGGATCATTTCTTTCTGCATCTGAAAACTATGATCGGCAAAAGCAGGACTTTCTGTAATCTCATTCACTAGCGGAATTTCTACCGATGCCAGGATCCCGAGGCTGTCGCAAGCTTTCAGTATCGCGGGATCCTGCGGATAATGGGCTACACGCAAGAAATTGCCACCCATCGCCTTCAACTTCACAAGATCCTGTACCTGCAGCTCTTCGGGCACCGCATTGCCCATCCCTGGAAAATCCTGATGTCGGCTTGCACCGATTAATTTCAGTGCTTTGCCGTTTAAGAAAAAGCCCTTTTCGGCATCAAATGAAAACCAGCGAAAACCAACGGGATTATCCAGCCGGTCCAGCTGTCGGCCCTTGGAATCATAAATCCGCGTTATCAAACGATACAAATACGGCACGTCTGGCGACCACAATCTTGGCTGCTCAATTTGGGACATGTCCAAACGGAAATTGTGACTAGCATGGGGCTTCAGGCTTTCTTTTTGCCGTACCGTTTTTATTGTCACCCCATCAGCATCGACAAGCGTAGTTTCAATGAAAATGGCTTGTTGCGCTCCTGAAGCATTACGAATATCTCCATCAAGATTGATCTTTGCATTTTGCTGTGCATCAACCTTTGCGCTTACCCGCAAGCCATTGCTTCCATACCTGGCATCTGCAAAATGAATCTGATCCAGCAGCAGCAAAAACACTTTCCTATAGATGCCGCCAAAAAAAGTAAAATCACCGCTTAATGGTGCAATATCAGGGTTGTAGCGGTTGGTTACTTGGATAACTACGGTATTTTTTACATTTTCCTTCCGGATCAGATAATCCGTTATATCTACATTAAAAGCAGTATACCCGCCTTGATGTGCTTTGATCTCTCTTCCATTGACAAGGATTGCTGCTTCCTGATTGGCAGCACCGACATGGAGCACTATCCGTTTATTTTTCCAGGCAGTCTTCCAGTAAACGGCATTTTGATACTGTGTATCACCGCGATAATAGCCCGGCGTATCGTCCATCACATCATCTACATTCCAGCTATGCGGAAAACTCACGGTTTGCCAATTTTGTTTCTGATTAGCTAAGTGGCCCACGGAATCTGCTTCTTTCCTAAATTTCCAGTTTGACGAAAAATCTACCGAGGTTCTCCCGTCCCGCAGTGTTTGTGCGTGAACAGTCCCCGAGAAAAATAGATAACCTAGGAAGTATAAGGTAATGATTTGTTTAATTATAATATTCATGTATAGCATTTATGTTGGTCGATCCAGCGTATGCAGCACCAATTTTGTCCAACCTGATTTTTCATTTTTTTTATGTTTTGTACGACTTGTTGTCAATATATCTTTCACCTTGCTGGCATAATTCCAGCAGGTACTCTGCCTGATACCCAATTTCTGCGAAAGCTTATAGGAGGAAATCTCACCCTGATGGAAATGTACCAGATAAACCAGGTAAAAAGCTTTGTTAATCGGAATTCGTACGTTTTCAAAAATTGTATTATTCAATACAGATTCTTCATAGGTACATTTGGTGCACCTGCGGCTATAGGGTGTCTTACCGGCACAATAATTATCATACCCACATTTTAGACAACGGTATTCTTTTTTCCATTTCAATTCGGACAATACCTTATAACAAGTCTCCTTATCTGGGTATTTGACCCCGAACTCCTCAAAATTCATTTCTTTAGAGAGCACGCGGTCATCCGTTATCCGTTCAATGTTATGCTGTAGGTTTTTGTTATCCTTTGCCAGCAACTGGTTCATACGGTTAATCTCTTCCGTTTGTGCCCATAGAAGGCTATTCATTTCTTTCAGATCGCGATTTTGGTCGTTAATGATTTCAGATTTTTCAACAAGCTCTTTCGATTTCTGCATTACCTCTAATGTGCGTTCCTGCACTTTCCTTTCCAGATCCCTGTTGTGCATCTCCTGAAGTTTTTCATTGATCTGCATCTGTTCAATAACTCTTTTTTGCGCCCGTTCCTTTTTATTTTTCAATAGCCGAACCTTATCATGAATAGCAAATGAGAGGAAAGTCATCTCCAGCACAAAACCAAATGTAATGCTGTAATGTCCGATAGAGCTGGGCAGAAAGCGTGCGTAGCCCAACACATAGGTTACTTTTAACACAAACCCCAGGAAAAGAAAGGTATAGGCAAGCACGAAATACCGGGCCGGACGATATTTTTTTTTCCAAAGCCATATCCCCGAGAAAAAGGCGACCGACAACGGAACTATCTCAACAAATTTGTAGATAAACCAATTTTGGTTAAAACCCAAACAATACACAAAAAACAGAATTCTCAAGATAATAATCCAGTTCAGCAACTGGTTCAATCGAGGTTCTCTTTGCTTTACATGCAGCAGGGATTTCGTAAATAGTAAGGCAAAAACACTGACACAGCAGACAAAAACGGCCGTTGCGTATTGATTGAACCAGGGATTCCCGGGCCATAGATACTGGAAAGCAACGCCGTCGGAAGACATCTCATACAATCCTACACACACGATATAGAGTACGTAATAGAGGTACTGGCGTCCTCTCACCGCAAAATACATCAGTAGATTATTAAAACTAAATAGAATAATCATTCCATAAAACAGGCCGAAAGTAAAGTATTCGGTCAGGGTATACTGAACAAAACGATCTAGGGTACGATAGACCAAAATTACGTTGACCATCTGTCTTGAACGTACTTTAAAATAGGCTTCGTAGGTTCCTTTCTCCAGTGTAGGAATTAAAAATTCAAAATTCTTATGCATAAATTGCCTATTCTCGAAATCGATCGAGGCTCCGGTCTGATAATGAGCAAATCCCCCCGCTCCATTGGGAATATATGCCTCCACCATGTCGGCGGTCTGATCAAACAGTTCCATCACCCGATCGCGGGATATCTGTTGGTCAAAATGCATTCTCACCCGAAACCAATAGGTGGAGGATCGATTGAAGTTCTTGGGATAATACCGCTCGTTAGGTTTAAATTGCCGGGCACGTTCTGGCGATCGTATTTCTTCAAATGAGAGCACATTGCTGCTGTCTTCGAGATAGTATACCTCTGCAGTTTTAAAAATATGTTCGGCAGTACCAGTCGATAAGGCTATAGGCTTTTGGGCAGATAGCAATCCCATTTGAAATAACAATAGCAAAATCACAAATCCGCGTATTTTCATCCTTTTTACGGTACACATAACTCGTCTCACCCCTTTCTTTTGGTTATTGATGACCGGATAGGCAACAGTATTCGGTTACGCAGCCTATCCGGTTTTAGCAGATCAAAATAACAAAATTATCAGAAAGCACCTAGTTCCATCGCAAGCCTGTCAATCGTACTTATTCGACAATCTTATCGAGTGGTGGCACATTGTTTTCTGCTCCTGCATAGCCCTGGTTCTGATTGATCATCCCATTGGTATTAAATCGCTGTGCCGACGCGGGAACAGGCCATAACACATGGTATGGTGCAATCTCATAATGCACGCCTTGTACCGTCGGAACTTTATTACGATAGAATGAATTTTTTTCCATAATGCGATCGTAGAAGAAGTTTTTCTGCGAAAAATTGGCCATACTATATGTTTTGCCGTTATAGGCGGGAATGCCTGTCTGCGCAAAAATATAGGCTATACGCGTCAGCTCAGATTTACGGGCTTCCTCCCAAAATAATTCACGCGCCCTTTCATCGAGTACGGTACCGATATTGACTTTTGCCGCATTCTGCAGCAATGCGGCGTTTGCCCGTCCACGAACGGCATTGATATCTGCCATGGCCTGTGCCTGTTGCCCCTTCCACACGTAAGCCTCTGCCCGCAACAGATAGGTTTCTGCCAGCCGGAATACATACCAGTCTGTATTGGTTCCACGCGGTGGATTCCAATTTGGATCTTCGGCAAATTGATTGGTCGAGTTGATGAAGACCTTATAATGTGGCCAGCCAAACCAGTGACGGATGGTGTCCAGGGAGCCATTGGTAAATACCTTATTGATATTGTCGTTTGTAAATTGCTGGATCGGTTTTCCATACAGGCTGCTGATTGCAGGATCTTTTGAAGATTTGATCGCCGGATTGTTGTATACGAGATCTGTCATATCCATCCACATACCCTTTGCATGACGATAGTCCGTATCATCTGTCCATATTTCTTTGGTGCTGTAATAAGTACCACGATAACGACCAATACCACGGCCGTACATCCGTGTAAGGGGTATCTCTGCATTCACCGCATCCACAATCGCCTGAAGCCCTCCCTGCGGAATTTTTAAATTGGCGAAATGCCAGGCTGGAACAGTATTTCGCATCAGCTGAGACCCCAGATCCGTACGCCCCTGTAATGTCTGGCGGTCGATTACCAAAAAGAGCGCTTCTTTATTGGCCGGAATGGCTTTATTATCCATGCGATGGAGATCCCAGACGACATTTTTTGACAGATCCGCAGCGGTACTGCCAAAACGGTTTTTCATCAGGGCATATTTACCGCCATCAATTACTTTACTGGCTGCGGCGATAGCACCATCAAAGTCACCCAATGCCAGGTCTATCTTTGTCAGCAAATGGTTGACGGCTCCATTGGTCACATCGCCTTTATTGACGCCATCCTTCACCCATAGCTGCGCAAACTCAAGATCTTCTTTCATCTTTTTCAGGATGACTTCTCTTTTGGTCGAATAAAAATCGTATTTCGGTGCTGAAAGATCTTTCAGCTGCAGGGGTACATCACCAAATTCGTGCACTAATCTATAATAGAAATAAGCGCGATAAAAATAGGCCGCTCCGAGGATTTCATTTTTCTGTGCCTCTGAACTATATGTTGGGCGGTCGATATTGCTAATAATGGTATTTGCCGAACGGACCGCAGCGAAAAAGTTGGTCCAATACCAGCCTATTTTGTTGAAATCATCGCTGTTGAGATTCGCATCCGGAGTAATCAGCGAGACAAGATTCTGTGCTGGCGTTGCCTTGTCGGTAGTTCCTTCCACGGCAACGTCCGAAAAAATGGACTCAGACAGCAATGGTGCAGAATCACCAAAAAATTCTCCCCGGGCAGCTTTTCCCAAGGCATTCAATACACCTTTAAGCGCATCGACATTATTTAGATTATCTGGAGAATATTGTGATAGCTGATCGGAGTCCAGAAAGCTCTTCTTACATCCATTTGCCGCCAACAATGCTATTGATGCTACTACGGCCGCTACTTTTATAGTTATTTTCTTCATGTTCTTGATTCGTTTAGAGAGATACATTTAAGCCTAGGGTATAATATCTAGGTGTAGGTCCATCATTCTGCGGATCCCAATAATTCCAAACTGGCGCGTACACCGCTGCATTGTTCACATTGACATAAACCTTAAGGTTTCTCACCTTCATGCGTTCAGATAAGGTCTTTGGCAGGGAATAGGCTAAAGACACATTATTCAAGCGAATAAAACTGTTTTTCCAATAGACATTGAAACTCGTTCCATTAGCACCGCTTCCCAGGCGTGCATAGTCGTTTGTTGGATTTTCTGGCGTCCAGTACGGCTGGATATAGGATGTGGAGCGCATAAAGCCGACACTTCCGGGGTTGTTCTTTGCCTGATTAAATTGTTTTTGCTGCCCCCAATTGGAAATCAGTTGGAAAGAAAAATCGATATTTTTGAATAGATTGAACTCATTGCGGAGCGACCAGGCAAAACGAGGCGAGCGATAACCTATAAATTGTTTGTCATCGTCATTGTACACATAGTCACCATTGACATCCTCCAGCTTAAAATCTCCTGGACGAATGCTTGCCTTGCTGTACTTTTTAGCCTCTTCAATCTCATTTTCCTGCCATACGCCCAATACTTTATAATCCCATATCACATCAATATCCTGACCGATAAACCAGCCATTCCCCGGGTCATCATTCGGCGTTGCCAGTCGTGAAATTTTATTCCGGTTTAGGGAAAGAATAAAATTGGAGTTCCATTTGACGTTCCCATCCACGATATTGCGACTGGTTAAACTGAATTCGAGTCCTTTATTTTTCACCTCTGCCAAGTTGGAATAAACAAATTGGTAACCCGATACACTGGAAAGCGATTGTTTGACCAAAAGATCGTTCGTCTTTTTACTATATACATCCACCGATCCACTGATCCGATCTTTTAATATCGAGAAATCCAGGCCTGCATTGAGTGAAGTTGTTTGTTCCCATTTGAGGTTCTCATTACCCATGCGCGAACCGATCACAACGGTATTGACTTCGGCAGGCGTACCGTTGGCATCCACTGTCTGATATTTATTAACCGTCAGTTGCGATAAAGCGGCATAGGGATCGACGGTTCCATTATCTGGATTACGTAGATCTCTATTGCCATTGATACCATAGGAAAGACGCAATTTACCGTAGTTGAGCCATGAAATATTTTTCATGAAAGATTCTTCTGTGAAGGTCCATGCACCGGCCACAGCTGGGAAAGTTGCCCTTTTGCTGTTCACACCAAATACCGAGTATCCATCTCTGCGTACGGATAGCGTTAAATTGTAGCGATCCATAAGGCTATAATTAATACGGGCCATCAAAGCGTCGCCAGTATAGACCTTGTCTTCACTATTGACAGTGGGCAGATTTCCGCTGGCGAGATTGTGGTATCCTAAGTAGTCCCCGGGAACAAATCCCTGATTAGCGGCCTGTGTCCACCAGGTCTGGTATTTTTCGGAGTTTGCCAAAAGCGTCACATCTACGTTGTGGATCTCAGCAAACTTGCGGTTCCATTTTAACAGGTTATCGATCTGCCAGTTATAACGTGTTTCCTGATCACGGCTTGCCGAACCACCTACAATGGTTACATTGGGATTGGCGGAGGAGTTATGGTTGAAAGTACGGTACATATCGACTCCGGGGCTAAAATTAAATTGATAGCTAATCCCAAAGGGCAGATTCACTTTTGCAAAGAGACTTGCAAATAGTGTGTTCTGTTTATTCATCCGGTCATTGTAGGTCATATTCAGGAAGGGATTGCGTGCATTCAAGCCACTATCATCGGTAGGTATCCTTCTTAATGTGCCATCGGCGTTATATTTGTCACCATAAGGAGACAGGTTTGTCAACTGCGCCCAATCGGCTTCAATTGCCCCTTCGTCACGATCAGCATACTGGACATTTGCGCCCATACGCAAAAAGTTCGTCACTTTCCCCTCCAGATTTAATCTCGCCCGGAATGTACTGAACTCACCTCCCTCGATCAGGTTTTGATTTTTGTTATAGCCGACGGACATGTAATAATTGACATCCTCTTTCCTTCCGCTCATGCTAACGGTATGGTCCTGACGAATCCCGGTTCTAAAGATCTCATCATACCAATCGACAGTCTTACCGGCCATGTAATTGGCTTTTTCATTTGCCACAAGACCAAGCCTGTCCAGCCAGATATCTACCGGATCCAGATCTTTGTTTCCACCCGAGAGCCATTGGTCAAAAGTCACATCTGCCGGAAGATTGCGTGGATCGTCATAAAAATAGGATGGCCGGGTTCCGCCGGCACGGCCTACATCCGCCCGCCATTTCAGGAAATCAGGGCCATTATATACGCGCTGATTCTGGGCAAGGGTCGCTAACCCCCAATTGGTGTTGGCGGTTAACACAGGTTTATCGCTCGTTCCTTTTTTTGTTGTGATAGCAACGACACCGGTTGCAGCTTTCGCTCCGTAAACGGCCAATGAACTTGCATCCTTCAATACATCTATGGTCTGTATATCGTTGGGGTTAATATCAGATAGCTGTCCATTATAAATAATCCCGTCCAATACGATCAAAGGAGAAGTAGAAGCACTCAGTGTCGTTTTACCACGTACCAAGAGGTCACCGCCCCCCTTTGCTGAAGTATTTTGCGAGACGCTTAAACCCGCAATATTACCTTTTAGTAAGTCGGAAACGATCTGCGGATTTTCATTTTCTAGCTGCTCGGCTTTTACGCTGGCAATCGATCCAGTGACATCCTTTCTGGAAGCTGTTCCATAACCGATAACCACCACTTCTGTCAACTCGGTACTTCCCGACTCCATCGTTATATTTAATGTCGTCTGCCCATCGACATCCTGCTCTTTGTTTAGAAAGCCCACGCTAGAAAGTACGATAGTTGACTTGGGATAAACAGGCAAGGTAAACTTTCCCTGATCATCTGTTGTCGTTCCCCCAGAACGATTTTTTAATTTGATGGACACCTGTGGAATTGGCTTCCCTTGGCTATCCACCACAGTACCGCTGACGGTTCGATTTTGTGCATTTGCCATATAAGTGCATGCAATGACACTTGAAATCAAGAGCGTTAATTTTTTGGCCATAATTTATGGGAATTTAGCGTTGAAATAATTGTTAATTGGTTTATTATGGAGGCTAAATTAATTCGATCAAATCAAAAAAACAACTAAAATCAATCATAATCAACTGTGAATTAATTAGTTGCAAAAATACCCAATACACTTAAATCTCAAGTACTTTAAGAAGTAAATGACTGAATCACAAACGCTATTCGGTATAATTGTATAAGGTTGTAATACGGTTAATGAGCAAGAATTTTTTTACAGATTTTTTCTCTTGGACAAAGGCCCCTGGTGAAAAATGAAGCCCACCCGATTTAACCCAATCTTTAGATCTCCAAAACAACAAGCCGGGAAGCAGTCTTGCAAGTGATCTATTTTTGCTCAGAAATTTTGCTCAGAAATGTATCTGAAAAAAATATAGTCCGCTTTTAGTTTGATATATGAAATATTATATTCTCCGTTTAAAATATTGCCATAGAACCGGCGGTACGCTATGATCATGGTTTGAACGACAAGACGTATAGCATCACTGCTTTTAGTGCACGAATCGGATTTTCCTAGCATTTCTAAGTTTCCTTGCACGACTAAGGCCAGTTAAAAAGCAAAAGGGGAAATGATTATTGTTATCATTTCCCCTTTTGCTTTTAGTATTCTTTGGCTGTTAATGGATACCTTTGAAAATCCTATTCCAACGTATTTTGGAAAGCCCATTGCCATCCGCATTCCAGCTCATCCAGGTAAATAATGCTTTTCCGACGATGTGGTCCTCAGGAACGAATCCCCAGTCCCGGGCATCGAGCGAATTATGTCTATTATCTCCCATCATCCAATAATAATCCATTTTAAAGGTGTAAGCATCTGCTTTGCTGCCATTGAGATATAACCCGTCAGCTTTCTTCTCAAGGCTGTTATGTTCATAGACCTGAATCGCACGGCCATAAAGTGGTAAAGTCTGTGCGTTTAATGGTACAGTCATCCCCTTTCTTGGAATAACAAAGGGACCAAAATTATCGTAGTTCCATTTGTATTGGGGATCATTTGGAAAAGTATTCGGTTGGGCCACTCCCGGTTTTTCCAGGTTCATTTGCATAGATTTGACATTGGACCAAGATTTCACCATTTCAAACTGCTTCTCTGTCAAGAAGATTCTATACGCCCCAGGCTGAATTGGGGAAACTTCTATCCCCATATCTTTCAGGCGACGTTCGTCGAGACCAGTTTCATCCGTTATTACGGTATAATCCATCTGACTTTCCGGAGCAACAAACCCCGGTTGATCGTTCACAAACAATACTCCCGCATTCATACTGATTTTATCTCCGGGCATGCCCACACAACGCTTAATTAAATGTTCCCTCTTGTCTACTGGACGTGTCTGGATCGTAAACTGTTGATGGACCGCTTCGCGCCCCATCATTCGGACCAGATCATAATAGGGTATATCTTGATTCTCCACAGCGACAGTATCGCCTGCGGGTGCATTGAAGACAACAACATCGTTTCTTTTTATCTCTTGAAAACCGGGCAATCGTTTATAGGGGATTTTAATCAGTTCAGAAAATGCCTTTCCTCCTATCAATGGCATCGTGTGGTGCGCAAAAGGGAATGCAATAGGTGTATTGGGGATGCGGGGGCCATAATTGAGTTTACTGACAAAAAGATAATCCCCAATGAGGAGCGACTGTTGCATAGACCCCGAAGGAATCATAAATGCTTCCAATAAAAAACCGCGAATCAGTGTTGCAGCGACAGTTGCAAATACGATCGCATCGGCCCATTCACGTACCATCGATTTTTTATAGGGGAATTTAATTTTATATTCGGTGTAGGATTCTCTTAAAACCGTCAATTTCGTCTCTTCGTCCAACTGAGTTTCCCCAGCCATGGCTGTTTTTAAATTTTTCGCATACAGTCCATTCAAAAATTTAACGTTTTTATCTTTACCCCAAAGTGGCAAAACTATGAATGGGACCAATACAGCGGCACAGTTTTCCCAGAATCTTCTTTTTCCAAAACAATGAATAAAATCAAGATAAAGGTTATAAAACACAAAAACATTGACAATCGGCACTATCAATAGAATGAGATGCCAGGTCTTCTTGCGCAATATTTTCGATTGAACCCATTGACTATAAATAGGGACAACTGCCTCCCAGCCTTTACGCCCTGCTTTTTCAAATAGCATCCAGAAACCGTAGGCGGCGATAATGGTCAATACAATAAAGATGATAAGTATCATAAATTCGTTTTATGTGCGGTTCAGTGGTTAAATCCTTAATAAATAAACAATCGTTCTGTTGATTCCGGAGCGCTCTTCGCCTTTTGTAATTCGTTATATCGCATGATGTATTTAATAAAAAGATCGTAGTCATACTTCTTTTCATTTTCAAACTCAGCAAATAATTCTGGTTCGTCATTAATCAACTTACCAAAAGTAATTGGTCTTTTCTTTTTCACATCGCTAAATAACCCATTATGATTGCTATTTATTTCAATGACTTCTCCGGTCGTTTTTTTCAATGCATAGGCATGTTTATACTTATTGACCATAATGCTACCCATTGTACCTCCGCCACCACCGATAGCTATACCAGCCCCCCCACCGACTTTAGTCTCTGAAACGTAATATGCAATAATTTCTCCATCAGCCAGCACTTCAGCAAAAGTGGGATCCTGACTGAGGCCTTTCTGAATTCTATACATCTTTGGAGAAGTTCCTGGCACAACTTCTAAGCCGTCTTCTACGTAAGAGGGCGCATACACCTTCTTTTTGGATTGCCAATATGCCCGATATACATCGCCTGGCTCAAAAGTTAGCCTTTCTTTCTGTTGATTCTCAAATTTCAGTTTCTGATCCTTAATAGAAGAGATCTTTCCATAAAGGGTGTCTGCGTTCATAAGAACTATGTAATCTAAATTTTTTGTGACTTCCTGTGCTTTGGCCGTGATCGATACGCCTACGCAGGAAGAAAAAATCAAAGCAGTTAAAATTGATATGGCTTTCATTGGAACATGTATTTGTCAATAACTTTTGTATGAACCTAAGTTGACTGTATTCATTATCTACTTGGCATTTCCCCATCCAAGCTTCATGTAAAACTACATAAAAATATGAAATCCAACCATAACACATAGCGTTTTAACTTTTGTTAGCATTTTAGTCTACAACGAGGTTTCTTTCCATGTTTAGCACATCTACCTAAATCCCCCCTAATCCCCGTAAGCATCAGCAGCGATCCATATAAAAGTAAAAAATTAAAAGCCACATCATTTTTAGATGATGTGGCTTACCAGATTGCTCATGCACTAATTTTAACTTTTATATTTACTTTCAAATTCTGACGATGCTTTATTGACACCATTGCTCATATTCTCAAATGCTTTGTTGATATTATCCAGCAAAGTCGATTCTGCCGCAGCATCGGGTGTTTTATTTTTACGGATCTCAATCAGTTTCGGATAGTCTTCCGTAACAATCTTTTTATACCCTTTCAGACCATCGAGCACTGCTTTTTGGAATGTCGCATCACCTTTAAAATCACCCAGATCTTCTACTTTTCTAATATCCTCGTCTAAGGATTTATCCCAAGCTGTGCGAACCTCTTCCGCTTTCGCATAATCGGAGCTACTCATTGCCGCATTCATATCCGTAATATGTTGCTCACTCCCATTAATAACTGTAATAATCGAGTTGTTGTAAGTTGCCGGATCTTTTTCTCCCGAACCACAACTTGACATAGTCAGAACCGCTGCGGTCAACATGCCTGTAATCAATTTTTTAATCATTGTTGATCTATTTTATCGTTATGTATTATTGTTTGACACTCATTTACACAAAGATAGCCTACCAAACAACGAGATTTCATCACGGAAATCAGGGATTTCCGCAGCTTATGTAACCTAGGCGAAGGTTACTTGTTTACGGAAGTTACTGTTGCCATTGCGTAGATCAAAACGATCTGCGAGTTGATCCGCTAATTTTCCATAATGTACAGCCAGTTCACTTGCGGTAAAGCTATTTTTTCCTTGAAAAAGGTTATGCTGATTACCGAGCTCCAGCACAAAAGATTCATGCGGTCCAAAGTTTTTCATCGCTTCACAGATGTAGCACGCCAATTGAAACATGGACCTATTTTCGGGACCATCAGCCCAAGGTAAAAACCGTTCGATCCATTCTTTGGCTTTGCCTATATCGGTGTAGGAGAAATAAGTCGCCAATTTAATAACCGATAGTAGGATCGCAGAATCTTTTTCTTTTTTAAACACTTCCTTTTCTGCCAGCTCCGCCATTCTATTTGCCTGTTCAATATCGCCATGCTTGTAGCCTTCATAAGCAAGGTTCACAGCAGTACGCAAAGGCACATGTGCACAGGTGAATTGCCCCTCAATTAGCGGCAGCGCTTTCTCAACTGCAGGGGCATATCCTTGCTGCAATAAAATTGCAGCAACTTCTGCGTCCATTTCACAGGCTTCACAGTCGCTCATGTCATCTCTTTGCAAAGCATTTACATTTTTCAGTGCCAGCTCGATAGCCGCAAGATCTTTTTGTGCCAGGGCATCGCTTAACTCCTCATTGTATATGGCACGCTTACCGTAACCATTACGGATCAATCGTTGTTCAAAATCACGCAAAGCAGCTTGGATCTGTTCACGGCTGACATCAGGATTATCATATAATTCGGACATCATCCATTTGTATTGCCACAAGAAATCTTCTTCGTTAAAGAGCTCCGGGTTTTCATCATAAGCCTGCAATATCCAGGCAAAAGCCGGTAAAGATTCCGTTGAAAAAGCGAGATCAATCTCTTCGCTGATTAAATCTAAACGAAGATCATATCCCCATTCAATATCTTGGTTTTCATCTGCAATTCGAATAGCCTGTGTCAATAGATTGACTTTCTCCAACGTATTGTCCACTCGCGCGACCTGATTGCGAAGTTTCTGAATTTTAAGTGTATACATCTATTTATTCTCTGCTTTTAATGAATTATATTTCCTTTATAAATAAGTTCCTCAAAGGACGGAGGAGAAATCTTCAACTATCTTAAAGATTCACAAAATTATCCAATCCCATTACAATAAGGTTTTTCAAGGCATCATTCATGACCTTCATTTCCCGCTCCTGTATAGGATATTTGCCCAAAATCAGCGCTTGCACATAAAGCACTTCCACGACTGAACGAAGCATATAATCATCTTTAATATCCATTAGCGTGATGATAAGTGCATTGTCTGCATTTAAACATAAAGTATTCTGGATCTTATTCGGCCTAGCTGTCTGGAGTACCTGTGCGAAAGGATTTGCATTTTCCTTCAATTGGCTAATTGTATTCTGCACATTATTTTGGTCCATTTTAGTAAAAATAGCCGGCGTATCGACTGGTTTAAACCGTCTAATTTCCAACTGGCAGTTGTAGTCGTCCAAAATGCGCTGCACATCTTTCTTAAAAGAAACAAATTGATCATGCTCGTCTTCATGTACAGGTTGAAATGTTCCCAGAAGCTGATTTGGCGACATCTCTGCAATGTTATATTCGGAATACCGTTGTTTGATCTTACGGAGCAATTCCGTATCAAAGGTATAAGAAGCATTGACAAGAAGCATTCCCTGCGTATCAGCCATGCGGTCAATCTGTTTGAAGTCCTCAAAATCCGCACAATAATAGAGCTGTTGTTGGTGATCGATGATATTTTGAAAGCTGCGTTGTCCACGGTTGGTTTCAAAAGGGATATCTGCCAAAAAGATGTCCAGGAAGTCCGGATCTTCGAGCGCGAAAGCTTTTAGATGCAGATAATGTGTCTGGATAATGCGCAAATAAATATCAAAATCAATCTTCTTCACTTGTTGCAGGTACGTTTTCAGAACAGCTGCAATTTCTTTTCGCGCCAGCCGCAGTACATCATTTTTCATGAGAGACTCACGTGATGCCGTGGCACTAAGCTCCTCCGTATTAACAAGCATCCGCACAAAAAACGCCCAATTAGGTAAGATAGACTGATCTTCTTCAGCGAGGAACATCCGTTTCAGGTAAATGCGGTGACGCTGTTTATTGCTAAATTGCGTGCGGAAAGGTAAAATATACAACACGCCTTTTGCCTTACCCGCAGTCGTCTCAAATGGAATTGCATCCAAAAAGCTGACATGGAAAAGTTCTTTTCCTATAGCTAGCAGATCTGTTTTTGAAACTGATGACGAAAGCCATTTGGGCTCTTCTTTATGAACGATCTTTTCGGTATCTCCTACCACTATTGCAATGGACTCTCTCAGTGCGTCTCCATAAAATTTGATTTTTTTCTCAAAATAGTCCGCTTCAAAAATATAGTTATATTGTTTTTTGGGCGTAAGGATAACCCGTGTTCCGACGGGAATATCTTCGTTCAGGCGCTCAATTCTATAGTCCCCTTCAGCTCTTGCCCTCCAGCGCAAGGGTAGCTGTTCAAGTGCCGATTTTGTTTCCACGATAATCTCATCGCTTACCACAAAACAAGAGAGCAGCCCAATGCCGAACTTACCAATAAAGTCCTTCGCATCCGTAATATCCTTGCTTTTCGAACTCTCCCCAATAACCGACAGAAATTGGTGGATGTCGGCCTCCTTAAGTCCTATTCCATTATCTTTGAATATAAACTTCGACTGCTCAGCGCTTGGTAACTCTATCGTTATTTTGCCTTGATGCTGTTCATCCAAGTGTTTTAAGGCTGTAATTGCATCCACCCCATTTTGAAGAAGCTCGCGCACAAATGTATTGGGATCGCTATAAAGGTGCTCCGAGAGCAGTGCGATCATCCCTTTCAGATTTACCTGAAATGAATAAGATTTTTCTTCTTGCATGTTATTCTTACGTTCTCGTTTTCTTTGTCAATCGGATAGCTTCTTCATGTCCATTGTCAGCCGCTCTTTCAAACCATTCCAGGGCCAAATCTTCATTTTCCTCCACCCCATCCCCCATGAGATAACAGTTGGCCAGCTTAAATTGTGCTTCAGCATGATCGGCATCAGCGGCCTTCATCATCCATTCAACACCGTCCTGAAGATCCATTGGTATACCTTCTCCGTCCAGCAATTGCACACCAACAAAGTAACAGGCATAAGGATTTCCTTGTTGTGCGATTTCAATAAAGTGCTCATAAGCAACCGTTTTATCGATCTCTGTTCCTATTCCAAAATAATAACATCTGCCCAATCGGTAGATTGCTTGCTGATTTCCTTGCGCTGCGGCTTGTTGATAATACCCGAATGCTTTGGCGGGCTGTACCTCCACTCCGATACCAAACTCATAACACATGCCCAAGCCCTCTGACAGCGATCCCAGTTTTTCGGCACGCGTGTAGTAATCAAAGCCTTTGTCATATTCTTCCCGCTGATCATAGTCGAAGAAAAAATAGTCTCCAAGCAGCAACAGCGCTTCACCAATGTTTTTTTCCGCTGCCTGCTCCAACAACTGGAGCCCCAGGGGCACATCCTTATGCACCAGCCCGTTCAGATAATATCTCCCCAATACGCAAATCGCATAAGGAAAACCGAGGTCAGCGGCTTTTTTGATATATTCCTGTGCTTTAAAAGTGTCGATGTTTAGTCCATAGCCATATTCATAACAGAGCGCAAGATCCGTCAAAGCCTGCACATGGTTTCGATCGGCAGCCTGCTGATATAAAGCCACCATTTTGTCCAGATTTATGTCCGTGCCGATTCCGCCACGATAACATCGCGCCAGTTCATACATACAATTGACCTCCTGCATTCCCGCCCCCGTTTCAAATGCCGTAAAAGCGGCCAATGGTTCAGGAGCACCAGACTGGTGATAGTCATTTGCCAAATAAATACCTTTCAGATAATAGGCATAAGGATAGCCCAGATCTGCCGCACGCGAGAAATAATCGAACGCTGATTTATAATCAGGTTCAGCTTTTAATTCACTGGCCAAGCCCATTTCCGTAAGCGCAGTCGCATTGTTATAAGACGCCGCTTCTTCAAAATAGGGCAATGCAGCTGCCAGATCAGGTTCCTCACCATGGATTCCATATTTTAGGTATCGCCCAACTTGATATAAAGCTTGTGGCAATTTATCCTTTGCAGCATCTTGATAATAGGCAAATGCGGTTTTATAATCAGGAGCTATTACATCGTAGCCAGATTCAATCAGATTACCTAAGCGCAATTTGGCGTAAGCTATATTTTTTTCTGCCATTACCGTGAATCTCTGGAAGGCAGATTTTTCATCCTTTGGGAGAAATCTGCCTTCGAGTAGGATTTCAGCAAGTTCAACCTGTGCTTCCACATAATCATATTTTTCGTCGAGCAGGTACAACAGCGACAGTCCCCGTTCGACATCCTGCAGCTTATCATGATAGAGATACAGACAGGCAAGACGATAGCCCGCATAATTGTTATTATAATCATAAGCTTTCTGGAAATACTGCAGAGGTTCCTCATAATCCTGTTTTTCCAGTTTATCGCTACCCAATGTCTGAAGTTTGATTAGTGCAATCTGCACCGCAGCGTCCATCATACCATATTCAAATAATTCTTGATACTCCGGTATGAGCAGTTCCAGTTCGCCCAAGGAAGATGCCTCCGCACGTTTTATTTCATTGAGGACAAATCTGCAATAGCGGGAGTCTGCCACAGCGATTCCCTCTTCCAGCATGTCCAGACGTTTTGCCTTATTATCTTTACGTGAATAGTAAAACTGCAGTGCTTCATAGTAATGGCGCAGTAATTTTCTATCCGGCGAATGCTTAAGTACCTGAATACGGTCAAAGACTTCTTCAAACTTATCCGTCCAGACATCCAGATGGGCATTATAAGCGATTGCCCAGAGATCTCCGCCGAGGGCGAGCGCATCCAGCTCAGCTTTCGCCGTATCTCGGTCTATCTCTGCCAATGCACCTAGATAGTTGTAATATAAATAAAGCGGCCTTGCCAATTTAACGCCTGCATCCGTTCCTTTCTTTAAGTAAAAGGACGTCTTTTCTTTATCGACAACATCTCGACGACATAAAATATGCTGCAAACCCAACTCCACCCATGCATCAGAATTTATAGTCGCATAGCGCTCCAATATTGTTCGGACTTTATCAATAAAAAAAGTATAATCAACATCATTCAAGTATACATTTGCGGCAAAATCAGTTCCTTTTTCAAATAATGCATCGTAGAGCTCAGCCGCACCCGGCTGATGCATATTGTATTCAAAATAAGCCAGAGCATCAAACCACACATCGGGTGTAAGACGTTGAGAAAGATCAATTGTCAATTGATATTCAGCGGATTGCAATTCAGCAACTTTATTGGAATATTCTTCACTTAACTTCATATATAATCGTTTGTAATACTTGGTAAAATACGCTTTATATCGCCTTTAAGGCGCAAAAAAACAACAAAAACTCTGCCACTGTATGAGGTGATGCAAGTCAATTTCATCAAAATAAACGCAACCTTATTGCTTTTAAGATCTTTTTATCTATATTTGTTGCAACTCAATTGCAACAATAACATTAAACGAATCGAATCCGCAGCAGATGAATAGGTATATCATGTTTTCACTTATCGCAGCACAATACATGTTTTTCCCTTGTTTCGGCCAGGAAAAGAGCATCCAGCTCAAGGAAGTAAAAGTTGGGGGAAAACGCTATCAGCGCGCGGCAGAAGGGATCTTATCCATTGATATCTTAAATGCAGATTCCATACAAAAATATCAGGCCGGAAGTTTAATGCAGACCTTGAGTCGCCTACCCGGCGTAAATGCCATCGGCATCGGTCCAAATCAGTCCAAACCGCAGATCAGAGGACTTGGCTTTAACCGTGTAGCTACGGTAGAAAATGGCATTAAACACGAAGGTCAACAGTGGGGATTGGATCACGGATTGGAAATCGATCAATTCAGCGTCGGCAGTGCTGAGGTGCTCAAGGGAGCAAGCTCATTCCTGTATGGATCAGATGCGATAGGTGGCGTCATCCGCCTATTGCCTCCTATTGAACTCCAGGAAGACGGCTTTAAAGGCAATTTTAATGTACTGACAAAATCCAACAATGCCACCTATGGCGGATCTTTTCAGGCACAGGGCAGAAAAGGAAATTGGGTTTTTGGCGGGGGCTTCACACATTTGGATTATGCGGACTACAAAGTACCCACAGACACCGTCTATGTTTACAATTATGCCGTACGTCTGAAAGACCGTCATGTACGGAATACTGCAGGGCGAGAAACGCATTTTCAACTGCGAAGTGGCTATATGTCTGATCGTTTTTCTTCCATTCTATACCTGAGCAATTATCACACAAAACTTGGTTTTTTTGCCAATGCGCATGGTTTGGAACCCCGGGGGGTAGACACCGTTTTGTATGACAAATCTAGCCGCGACATCGGTTTTCCGAGCCAAACCGTCAATCACCTGAAGCTGATTAACCGCAGCTTTATCGACTGGGATAAACATAAGCTATGGATTGACCTCGGATACCAAAGAAACTACCGGCAGGAATACAACAATTATACCGCACATGGCTATATGCCCCCCGTCTATCCACAAGATATGACCGTGCCGATCTATCTGGAGCGACTGTACGACAAACAAATCTACAGTATGACCCTTAAAGACCAATTTTCGTTAGCGAAACACCGCCTGACCATTGGTGCAAATGGGGATTATCAAGACAACCGGATTGACGGATGGAGCTTCCTGATCCCATCCTATAGACAAAAAGCAATGGGCGTATTCGCCTATGATCAATATTTACTAGATGATCATACAACGCTCTATGGCGCATTGCGGTACGATTACAGCCATATTCATACTTCGTCGTATCAAGATTGGTTCGATTCGCAACTAGAAGGCAACCAGACAGCAAGAATTGTCAGGGCATCCGAGCTCAGCCGGAGTTTCAACAGCCTTGTTTGGTCTATCGGGGCAGGGCGCCAATTTGGTTCTGTAGAAACAAAAATCAATCTAGGCAAGAGCTTCCGCGCTCCTATCGCACAAGAGCTTGGCGCCAATGGTGTCAATTATCATTATTTCAGTTATGAAAAAGGGAATGGATCATTATCACCCGAACAGTCCTATCAACTGGATTTATCATTGACATGGAGTGCTAAAAAAGCCTCTGCGGTCTTGACGCCATTCTTTAATTACTTTTCCAACTATATCTATCTCAATCCTACATCGCGCTACGACCAGTACTACGGGGCCGGCAATCAAATATTTGAATATACAGAGAGCAGGGTACGCCGTTATGGCGCTGAACTCAAAGTAAGCTACCAGCCTTTAAAACAATGGAAAGTAGAGTTATTGGGTGAATATGTCCGTTCGGAGCAGCTCTCCGGTGCAAAGAAAGGCTACACACTTCCTTTTTCTCCAGCGCCATCCATTTTAATGGATCTCAGCTGGACGGCAAAAAATAGCAGGCATTTTAAGGATACCTATCTGTCCGTCGACTGCAAATGGACAGCAGCACAGCACCATGTCGTTCCGCCAGAGGAATTCACACCTGCTTATCAAGTCTTTAACTTTCGAACCGGAACACAGGTCCACTTTGCAAAATCTGTCCTCCAGCTGCGCTTGCAGGTTCAGAATCTCTTTGATAAGAAATATATGGATCATACCAGCTTTTATCGGCTGATCGCATTGCCTGAACAAGGGCGCAACTTTATCTTATCGATCGGCGTGCCTTTTGGTTAGAATAACCGAGCATAGCGAGCTCATGAATACCGATTAAACATACACGAATGAATAACTATTTAAAAATGAAACTATTTAATATGAAAGCACTTCAAAAATATACACTGATTGCGGTGTTATTTGTCATGGCTGCCGCCTGTAAAAAAGATAAGGAAAGCATTGACACTGAAAAACCAAGCATCGCCATCGATTCCGACACTGCTTTCCCCAAACAATGTAGCACGATTAAACGGGGCACAAGCTTCACTTTCCGCAGCACGCTGGCCGACAATGTAGCCCTGGGAAGCTATAGCATCGATGTCCACCACAATTTTGACCATCATTCGCATAGTACGGAAATTGGCGAATGTACAATAGAAGCGATTAAAACGCCCATCAAACCCTTTGTGTTGGTTAAAACAGTCAATATTCCGGGACAGCCGCAGCAGTATAATGCCGAATTAAAGATCGATGTACCGGCCGATATCGATCCGGGTAATTATCATTTTATGATCCAGGTAACCGATCTAGCTGGCTGGAGCACTCAAAAGGGAATCAGCATCCGTATACTCGAGTAATACCATACATATTTATCAACTAAATTTTTAAATCCATTTTACATGAAAACTAGAAACATTCTCTTCTTGTTAACTACTATTCTTTTAGGCTTCCTATCCTCCTGTAAGAAAGATAACGAAGAAATTCCAGCACTTGCAAAACCCCAGATAGGCACGCTTGAAATCGGCAGCGGCAACAACAAAACGGTCAAAGCGGGGGCAGATCTTCATCTCGAAGGAGACATTGTCGCCGAAGCACTGATTGCTAAAATTGAAATTGAGATTCATCAAGAAGGTGGCGGTCAGTACAAGTTTACAAAAGCCTATACCGAGGGGAAATATATCGGCGTAAAAAATGCGACATTCCATGAACACCTTGATGTTCCTGCGGATGCTCCGGCTGGAGCATATCATTTTCATTTTACAGTCACCGATAAAGCAGGAAATGCAACGACCGTTGAATCACCATTGACCATAGAAGGTTCAGATGCCAAAGTTTCTTACAAACTTGTGTTTACGGAAGTGGCCGGAGAAGCCCATGGAGACCATTTCCATGATCTGGCTGATAAAGACAAGGTCGAGCCCATCTCGATCAGCTTTGACGAAAAGGGAACAGCTTTGGCCGGTGGCCATGCCCATATCAACCCAGAAAGTATCTATAAAATTGAATTCAAACAATTTGATGCTTCTTCTAAAGAGGTACAGGGCCAGTACATCAGCAATAAAGCAACGGCGGATTATTACAAAGCATTCCTCACAGGCGGTTCGTTTGTCTTAAATCCCAATAGCAGTACAGGAACCGGTGCCATCTTTCAAACGAAAGAAACTACCTACGGGGATGGTTCTGCTGTCAATGGAGCAATAGAGACTACAGGAATCATCACTTATTTTACCGTTGGAAAAGACAACGAGGGGGAGAAGAATGTCAGCTATATCCTTCGTAAATTTAATGATGCCACAACTAAAGCTAAAGTTACACGTGCAGACTGGAACCTGTCGGATTACGCGACTAAGTTCGCTGGTCAGGATCAGATTAAACTATCTTTCGAACTTCACGCCGAAGTGGGCGAAGACTAATTAGCGCACTGTGCTGAGTATATCGGCAAAAAAACCTTCATGATTTCACACGCTCCAGTAGCGATGAAATCATGAAGGTTTATCAATATTCAGGCATTTCAACCTAATCCCTTACTTTCGATAGCACATTTCCCTGTTGATCAAGTACCAGCTTCCATTCCTCTTTTGGGCTTTTCACTTCAAACGCGTAACTCACTTTTTGTTCAGCGGTAATCTTTTTTGCATCATCAATCCGATACCCTGGGAAATCTCTTTTCACTCTATCCACCACATCCTTTGGTAGTTCTCTTTTGTTGATATCAGTTTTATACCACAGCAATTTACCGTTTTGCTGAAACCAAGCTTCCTGGTCTGTTCCAAATAAACCTGTTTCAAACTCAGCTTCATAAACATTCCCCTTCAATTCCCAATCTACATTTTTAGCTTTTGGAAATTTTTGCTGAAAACTATTCAGTACGACAGCTGGAACCTGACTTTGTGGTATATCTTGAGCAATAGCTCCTGTTGTTGTGAGTGCTAGCATAAAAGCACTCCAGATTAATTTACAGTTCATGATTCTTTTTTTAGTATACCACAAAGTAAAAAAGCGAATCTGTAAAGATTTGGGAATGCATATACAATAGAGGCCTGTTTTTTAAGGGTGCATATTGAGCTGGAAACTATGCAGATTATTTTCATAACGATAGACGAGCACAAAACCATAGAGTTGACAGATCGCCTGCACAATGGCAAGCCCTAAGCCAGTACCTTTAGAGGCTGCATCTGACTTATAAAAACGGGAGAATACCAGATCGGCATCCAACGCAGCATGCGCACTTGTGTTGGAGATTATCAGCATGTTGCCTGTAATACTGATATTCACCTCGCCTCCCGCTCTATTATGAAATAAAGCATTCCGGAGAAGATTCGACACGACGATATTGGCCAGAGCACTATCCATTTGCACATGAAGCTGATCCACCTGGACAACGTTCATTTCTACCTGTTTAAATTCGGCAATATCTTCAAACTCCGCCACCATGCTAAGGACAAGCGCATTGAGTGAAAGATTTTCATTATGCAAGAATTGTTTATTCTCGATTTTACTCAGTAGCAACAAGGACTTATTGAGACGCACAAGCCTTTCGGCAGTATTTAAGACTTCTGCGATTGTTTCAGACTGTTCTTGTTTCAGTTCCTCCGACTCGGCCATCATTTCCAATTTGTTGATCATAATGGCCAAAGGTGTCTGTAATTCATGCGAAGCATTCCCAATAAACTGTTTTTGCTGTTCATAGGTTTCTTCATTGTGACGGATGAGCGTCGTTACAGCAAGCTGCAGATCTTTAAATTCCTGAATCTTCGTATCCATAGCAGGCTTCGCTTGGGTTTTACCCAGACGGAATCGCGTCAGTTGGTCAAGGAAAGAATATAAAGGCCGCCATAAACGTTCGATCACGATCTTATTGATGGAAACAATACTGACGACTAGCAGTACAAACAAGATGACAACAGAATAAAACAGATTCTTGATCAGATCGCTTTCTTCAATCATCGAGTTGATGATCGACAGTTCATAGTAATGCCCCTGATGTTCAAATGCTGTCGTCAGCATTCTAACAGGTTCCAGTTCCGGTTCAGGATCATCATCGTCCTGCATATAGAGCATGGTGTCCTTATATACCTGCTGCATGTTAAGCGCCTGCTGTTCGGAGATCTCACGAACCTTATAGTTATTTATCCCAAAAGCTAAATCAGGAGCGATGGTGGGATTGGTAGACAGCTCCTGGATAATGAGCCGTTTCTGGTTTTCGAGTTCCTCGTCGATATTATCGTGGATCACCTCCAGCATAAATAAATAGAATACCGTTGACCATAGCGCGATTACGACCAGCACGGAGATGGAGAGGTACTTGAGCGTTTGATTGGCTAATCTCATTTTTCGACAAGTTTATAACCAATTCCATAGACCGCTTCAAAATCCACATCCGCATGGCTAGCCAGGAATTTTTTTCTTAAATTTTTTATCTGTGAATAGATAAAATCGAGGTTATCGGCCTGATCTGTATGATCACCCCATACATGTTCAGCCAATGCACTTTTGCTGACCAGTCTATTTTTGTTTAATAAAAAGTAATTGAGCATATCAAATTCCTTCCTATTTAGTGGCACAGGTTCCTGTGCAATAACCAGGCTGCGTTCGTTGAGGTCCAGGACAACGTTCCCCATCGTCAAGGTATTCTTACCGTCGCGTTGTTTCCTGCGCAATACCGCTTTGATCCGTGCATTCAGCTCCGCTATATGAAAAGGTTTGGTCAAATAATCATCGGCTCCAAGCTCGAGTCCCTTTAGCTTATCGTCTAAAGAATCCTTTGCAGATATAATGATCACATTATCAGATTTGCCTTCACTCTTGAGCTGATCCAGGATATGTAAACCGTTACCGCCCGGAAGCATAATGTCCAACAGGATACAATCATAATCATATAGCGATACTTTTTCTAGGGCTGCTCCATAATCACTGGCTGTCTCAACGGTATACTCTTCCTTAATCAAAGAGGCTTTTACGATTTCCCTTAACTCTTCCTCGTCTTCAATTACCAGTACTTTCATCTTTATTTTTTATTGATGAGAACTCGTGGACTTCATGCACTATCAATTTTACATATAGACAATTCATACACACGATTGTTTATGGCAAAGGTAGTCTGAATTTAGGAAAGAATTAGGAATGCTCACCGGCAGCCTATTTTAAGCTGACATCCAGGTAGACAGAATGCCGTCCATAGGTATCATAAAAGGGTTTAAAGAGCACATCATCGATATAGAATTCCAACGTTTCCGGGTTCCCCTTGATCGATTTACCAAGATCCTTTGCATCTAAAGTGACTTTACGCCAGTCTTTTCTTGCTGCAGGCTCCTGGGCAGCCAATAAAATCGGTCCGTAAAATAGACTTGCAATATTAGGCTGGTCCATGACCGGATCCAGATGAAACTGGAAGGGCATTTTTAGGTTAATCACGTCCCCATTTTTCCAGTCGCGGCTTAAAGTCAGGTAAGTTCCCGGCTTAGCCGTAATTTTTTGCGCTGTGCCATTTATCGTCACAAAAAAACCTTCTGTTGCCCAGCTCGGTACCCGAACATGGAGATCAAATTTGCCATTCCCTTGTATTGTGAGCGATGTATGATCCGCTTTGGGAAAACTTGTTTTTTGCTCGACGCTGATTCCCCGCTCCGTCCAGTGCAAGGTCGAAGGAATATATAAATTGACATACAGCGACTGATTGTCCTTACTTTTAAAGTAGATGGTATTCTGCAATTTCGTACTGCTTTCGATCGCCGTACCGTTACAACAGGTAAAACCTTTCATATCCGCATTTCCAAACTGCTTTAGGGATCCAGCCCGCAAAGGCACATGATAGGTATTTGCCGGACTATTTTCTGCAACAGAAGCTAAGATATGATTGTATAATCCACGTTCATAGTAATCCATCAGCTCAGCACGCTGATCGAACATAAATAAATCACTCGTCAGTTTCAGCATGTTATAAGTCGCACAGGTTTCATTCTGCCCACCTGCAGAAAATCCATTTTCATATAAGGTCGCCGGCTGACTGATAAAACATTCGGCATTGGCGGGATTTCTCGCTCCGGCAACACCGCCAATGCTATACATGTAGTCGTTGGTAGCCTTATACCAAAAGTTGTCCGCTACTTTATAATATTGCGGTTCATTGGACACGCGATACATCTCCATGCTTCCCACAATTTGAGGGATATGCTGGTTGGCATGCAGTCCTCTAAAAGTGTCCACATTTTTGGCCAGACCATGTGCATGCGCAGCATTGCCGTAGAACATATCGATATTGTCAAATAAACGGGCTGTTTTTAAATAGTTCTGGTTACCGGTCACCCGATATAACCTCGCCATCACTTCGTTCATCCCCCCAAATTCACCCGCGATATACGTATTCCACATTTTAATCAGTGTCTCCGTAGGGACTTTATCTAAACGTGCATACACCCAATTCCCCATTCCCTGCGCGATCTCCAATGCCTTTTTATTTCCGCTGACTTCATAAACATCCATAAGGCCTGCCAAGATCTTGTGCAGGGTATAATAAGGTGCCCAGATCTGGTTCTTCTGGCCACCATATTTTGCCCCATTTTCAAGCATGATAAATTGATCCGGCGGGTAGGCACTGATAAATCCGGTCCCCCAGTTCCAATAATCTGTCCGGATTCCTTCATCGCTCAGGTCAGAATCGTAAGCTGATTTTCCGGGACCAAAAGGTACGGCTGCAGGATCAGCAATAAACGGTTCCCCTGCCTGTCTCGGACTGCCTGATAATTTGGACAAAGTATATAGTACATTGACCATGGTATCCATTTTTTCCAAAAATTTTGCCTGAAGAGCTTGGTCATACCCTGTACTGGCATAAGCTTGGGTGATGGCGGTCAAATAATGTCCCGTCGCATGACCTCTCAGCTTAATATCCTGGCTATCCCACACTTCCAGAGGCTGCGCTCCCTGTGGTTGCGGCTGTCCAAAGGCGTGGCGAAACATATAGAGAAAAGAATTGGGATCCGATTTGGCCAATGTATCGATGAATTTATTGCGGTTTTCAATAAATTTGGTCTGCTGATGTTTTACGTCCGTATTCAGAGAAACTTGATCCAGGTGAAAGGGTTCCAGCTGCAGGCTAGGCAGGTTAGCTTTGGCATTTCCTTTTACGGTGATGATTGCTTTGGGTTTCAGATCAGTCCCTGGAACGCGTCCGGTAATGGTGTAGGCTGTTTGCTGCAAGACAGTACTATTGTCTGTAGGTGCGGGCCATAGCACACGTACTTTGGGGCCTACCATGCCATCTTTATAAGTCCCTACGACATAGCTAGGCAATCGGGGCAATTCTCCCACTTCAGTTTCTACGTTGACATCACCGACACTGGTCAGATAGGCATTATAAAGCTGCGCTTTATTCATTGGAAATTTAGGCAGATCGTCCTCGGCTTTACCTTTGGCACTACGGTCTTCGTGCACACCTTTCAGCGCATTTCCGTATACCGTACTGATCTGGCTCCGGTTCAGCGGCACACGATAGATCCGAAAATCGTGGAGCAAGGCATTTAAACTCGAATTGCCACCTACCAAAGATTTTCCGATATACAACCTCCTTTTGCTCCCCGTCTGTCCGAAAACCGCGCTCAGTTCCTGTGGAATACCCGTAGTTTCTCCAACTGGCACAGCATCTAAATACGTTTGCATAGAGCCCGCAGCTATATCAACCACAATAGCCAGATGCACCCACCTGTTTAACGGGACCGCCGGCGAAACTGCATTTTTCAATTCGCCCTTCCTCTGGGAGATGATCCCCTGGTACCCCTTTTTCAGATCCGTTCCTGTTGCTGTCGCAGCAAAATATCGGGCTATATCCTGCCCGAAATCGAAGAGATACTGCTCCGGCTGAGCAGCACGTAAGTATAGCCAGCCCGTTATGCTGATCGATTCTAAATCGGAGAGCACCTGCGGTGGCAATACGATAAAATCATCCTTTCCGCCAGCAAGAGACAAGACCTTGGTGAATTGCTTATCTGCAACAAACGAAGCTTTTTCGCCCTGAAACTTGCCATGCAGTCCATTCCGCGACCAGTCCTTTAAATCACCATTAAAGATATAGCGTGCCACCATACCTGTTTCTCCAATACCATCCAATATTTGGTCTCCCCCCTGTGCCACGGCCACATCTATCGTTTTAATAAAAAGTGTAAAAAGTGCCGCAACATATATTTTGTATCTTTTCATATCACTATCTTTTGGTTCGCCATAATGTTGTGTCCCGATCATCTCCCCAGGGTTTGTCCATCTCTAACCCACATTCAAAAATGGCTAGCGCTTTCTTATTCTTGTTAAATTGACATTTATAAAATTAATGACAATAGTGCATTATACATAGGTTTATTTTAGCCTATATTCTCCAGATTTTAACTCATGGCCCTTTTTGCTACAATCTCAGGAGACCTAACCCTTCGTGTTGATCAACCTTTGGGGATACCGGTGAACTTGGCTGCTTGTTACCGAATACTCAGGGGTATTTCGTATTTTCGAATTGATATGAGCTACTATGGATAAACGAAATTCAAAAATTTGGGCACCAGTTATTGGTCTGGATGGATTCCGCAAAGAACAGACTGCAGGACGCGAAGAACTCCTATTTAACGAACTTCATGGGGAACGCCTCATCAAAAAACCACATAAGCATGATTTTTTTATCATTAATCTCTTTGATAAAGCCTCTGGTGTCCATACGATTGATTCAATTGACCATATCATCAAAGACCATCAGGTTCATGTCCTCTTTCCGGGCCAGATGCACAAATGGCATATCTATGCAGGTACAATAGGCTACCAGCTGATGATCGAACGGTCTTTTTTTGAACACTTTGCGCCGTTTTTCCGTTTTTCCTTTACCAATTATCAAAACCACCCCGTCATTGATCTTACCGCGGATGCTTTTGCACAATTGCATTATGAATTTGAATCTATCAAGCAGGAGTTAAAAAGAGAAAATTCACTGATTCCATTAATAACTGCCCGAGCCGGTGTCATCGCAGCGACTGTAAGTCGGGAGGCAGAGTCTGCCTTCACCGAGTTCAAAGTCTATCAATCGGTTCCACGCCTGGCGAAGTTCAATATGCTCATTGATGAATTTTTTAGAGAACAAAAACTCGTGGCTTTTTATGCTGAAAAACTACATATTTCGCCCAACTACCTCAATATTTTGTGCAAAAAGCACCTAAAAATATCGGCTACACAACTTATTCACCAGCGGATCAGTACGGAAGCCAAACGTCTGTTACAAAGTACCGAGCGATCCATCAAGGAAATAGCCTTTGAGCTGGGTTTTACAGATCAGGCTTATTTTTCGAATTTCTTTAAACTGCAGACCGGCACAAGTCCAAGTGACTTTAGGGAAGACCTCCAGGTGGGCGAAGCATCAATTCCGCTGAAAGAATGAAAAAAAGATAAATCACACAAAGATTGGCAGAAATCTCCCAGCAGGAATAGAGCACTAGCTATGTAACTTTGTAAAAGACTGGTAGGCTTTTTATTCCGGTCACAAAATAACATAATAGGAAATCAAATGAAATCAACGGCCCTTTCCCGCAAGGAATTTATCAGGAACTCTGCTTTAGCACTTGCCGGAGCAACATTCCTCCCAGAAATGCTATTTGCAAAAAACGACCATGGAGCGGTTCATCAAGAACTTTTGAGCGGTTATCAAGGGAAGAAAAGCTACACCTTGAAAAATGTGCTACTAGAAACGGGTTTTGAGTACGATGGAGATGGCCATGTAACGGCAACAAAAACAGGGCTTTTTTCCATTCAGATCGCAAACGGAAAAATCAAAAATATCAGTACCAATACCAATAGTGCAGATGCGATCGATGCAAAAGGACTTTTGATGTTGCCTTCTTTTAAAGATATGCATATCCATTTGGATAAGACCTACTATGGCGACAAATGGCAGGCCGTTAGACGCGGCCCCGGAGGTGTAAAGGGGATGATCGCCCTTGAACAGAAAATTCTGCCGGAGCTGCTAAAAAACTCGACTTATAAGGCAGAAAAACTGATCGAACTTTTACAATCCAAAGGAACTGCTTTTGCTCGCAGCCATGTCAATATTGAACCCACATCCAAACTCGACTCCTTACGCCATCTGCAACTGGCTCTGGAAAACAAGAAAAATGGATTCGGAGCTGAACTGGTGGCTTTCCCGCAGCATGGTGTCTACTATACCGACACCGTACCTTATCTCAAGGAAGCGGCTAAAACCGATATCGATTTTATTGGCGGAGTCGATCCCTTTTCCATTGATGGAGCCATTGAAAAAACAATGGATTTTACGGTTCAGCTGGCACTAGATCATCACAAGGGAATAGATATTCACTTACATGAATCGGGTGAATCAGGTTTGAAAACTGTAGAATACCTCATTAATAAAGTAAACGAGAACCCTGTTCTCAAAGGCAAGACTTACCTCAGCCATTGTTTTGTATTGGGCCGACTGGAAAAAGCCAAACAACAGGAAATGGCAGAGAAACTGGGCGCCGCACAAATTGGCATCGTTTCGACGATCCCATTTGGCGGATTGATTATGCCCATTCCGACCTTAATGGAAAACAAGGTTAAAGTGATGACAGGCAATGATAGTATTGTAGACCACTGGAATGAATTTGGCACAGGAAGCGTGCTGCAAAAAGCCAATCTTGCGGCGCAGGTATACGGCCAGGCTACCGAATATGCCCTATCCCGTATGCTCAAACTTGCCACTGCTGGTCCCATCCCATTGGATGACAAAGGAAATATGCAATGGCCTAAAATCGGCGATAGTGCGGATATTGCTTTCCTAGACGCGAGTTGTTCAGCCGAAGCTATTTCAAGGATATCGCCCGTAAAATCACTTATCCATCAAGGGAATCTTGTTTTCTAACCATACGGCAGTGTAGTAAACGATTCAGGAGTTCGGCCTGCTTGTCAAAAACAACCCAGCTAAGCAGAAATACATCTCCTACCCTCGGGCCTTTTATGATTTAAAATGCTTCATGATCCACGGCTCGATCCGATCGCTTAGGATATAGGCTATCGCGAGCATAAGACCTATAACAGCCGAAAGCAACAGGTATTTGTTTAAATATGGGTGCAGGTGATTAAAAATAATAAAACCTATATGCTGATGGACTAAATACAGTGGATAGGTCAGCATACCAATTTTTACAAATCTAGGTGAATTGATCGCCTGGAGGTTTTTACAGGAAACCAGCAACATAAGCAGGTAAAATACCACGATGGCAGCTCCGATAATATAAGGAGAAAAGTCACTGTGAAAAGTACGCTCCAGCCAATGAATACGGCCTACGGCAGCATCAATAGAAATGTACAAGCACCAAGGTAAGGCGACAACATGCTGCATTTTTGGCCCATGCAAAAAAATCTGGCAAAATACAATTCCTGCAATAAAGTAGGCACTCCAATCCAATAAGAAGAATTCGTGAAGTGCATCATAAATTTCCGATGGACCAACAAAAAAGCGTAGACTGGACAATAGCAGCCAAAAATAAACGAGGGAATCCAAGCTTATTTTTTTAAAGCGGTTCAGGATCAAGAACAAAGCTATAATCAGGTAGAATTTCAGCTCCACATAGAGCGACCAATAGGCGCCATCAACATCTCCTTGCCCCAACAGTTTTTGCACCATGGTCAAATTGGCCAATAGCTGAACAAATGTAACATGATAACGTGGGGCTCCCCAAAAACAGGTCACCACAAAGGTCATTATCAGACAGATCCAATACATCGGATATAGACGCTTAAAGCGGGAGTAGCAGAACTTACGCAGCGAAAGATGCTTAATGGAAAAGGCAATTACAAAACCACTGATGATAAAAAATAGATCAACACCTAGATAGCCATATTTAACATATTCACCAACTCCGTCAAACCGTAGAAGGGACATATTCCCAGCAGCATATCCCCGATACAGATAATGATACAATACCACTGCAGTTGCCGCGATAAAGCGAAATAGATCAATTTGGTAGATTCTTTTGGACTCAGACATTTGGCTGTAAATATAACCAATAATTTTGCCTATTTTCCGAAGTAGAATACTTTACAATTAAGTACCTACTAATGCGGATTTTTTCTATTTTTACTGCTTTATTGAAACAAAACTAGCCATGCATCGTTTAACCACCCTATTATTTTTTACCATATTATTCTTCGCCCATCATGCATATTCCCAAAACACTGGCTGGGACAAGTTAGACAAGCAGCTGTCAGAAGCAAGCAGCGATTCTACCCGAATACTGGCCTATTACAAAGTTGCCTCAGAAATCTACCGAAGCAATCCTACAGAGGCGCAAGAGATCGTTTCCAGAGGATTGGGGCTCGCCGCCGACAAAAGATTTGAGGCGCTGCAAATTGATCTGTTAAATTTACAGGGAGTCATATACTTGAAGCTAAATAATTTCGATGAAAGCATAAAAACCCATTTCAAGGTCCTGAAAAAACGGGAAGAGCGGAACGACAAAAAAGGAATGATGCTTTCTTTTCTCAATATAGGCAATGTATTTAATAAGAGTTATGATCCCGATCAGGCCTTAAAATATTACCAACGTGCATTAGATTTAGCCAAAGAAACCCACGATACCCGAAATCGGGCCAATATATCGACCAATATTGGAAACATATATGCTCAAAATGCATTAAATGGAGAGAAAAAGGAGGATATAGCCCACGCCATTGATTATTTGGTAAAAACGGTTGAGTTCTGCAAAGCCAATGCGCCGGAAGTTGATCTCTTCAATACCTACATTTTATTAAGTTATCTTTATCTCAAAGCAGATAAGCTTGAATGGAGCACCTACTATACCGACCTTGCGATAGACATCACCACCAAGAAAAAAGATCCTGTTGGTGAAAGTTATGCCCGCATCAACCGAGCAAATATCTATGTCAAAGAAAAGCGGTTTGATCTGGCCGCACAAGAAGTATCCCTTATCAAGCGTATAATCGCTAAAAGCGGTTTCACCAATCTAACAGAAGACCTTCAGGGAGATTTTGATAAAATAGCGAAAGCGATCAAAGCACAGGATGCGCATTTAATACTGAGCGATCAGGATAGTTCGGATCGCAAGTTTCATGAGGATGCCGCGGCTCTTCGTGTCCGGATCAGGGAAGAACTCCGCGAAAAATATGAAAGTGAAAAAAAAGAACTCGAAAACAAAAACCTCCTATTAAAAAATGCGAATGCCGAACGTGAAACCCACTGGATAAAGTTGATCTGGATCTTAACCTTTTCTGTGCTCTTGGTATTTTTGATAATGATCCTTTTGCTGATCAAAAAGAATAGATTATTGCGCAAGGAAAAACAGACAGTAGACCTACAAGCACAGGAAATTAAACAGCAACATACCGAACTTGTTCAGGCAGATCGCTTTCGCTCGAGCATATTTTCCGTTGTTTCGCACGACCTGCGCAGTCCGATTGCGACCTTCCAGGCCTTACTCGCTGTATCGAAGATTGCGGAGCTTCCAGCCAAGGGAGTTAAAGATATGCTACTTAACATCGGTTATCAGATAGAGGTTGCTTCAAAGATGCTGGACGATCTTTTAATCTGGTCTTCGCAGCAGATGGCCAACGAGAAGCTCGAAATCCAAACAATATATCCATTGCAGGTCGCCCAAGAATGCCGGCAGCTCTTTGCGGATAGAATTCATTTAAAGAAATTAAATGTCCTCATCGATATTCCTTCCGAATTGACTATCCAGACAGATTTAAAGCGCTTTGAGTTTATCGTCCGTAATATCTTCAACAATGCGATCAAATTTAGTCTCAGCGGGAAATCCGTTGTTATTGGTCATCAGGAAAATTCCGAAAGCATGACTATTTCTATTCGGGATGAAGGCCTAGGCATGGACGCGAAAACAATTGCTGCACTTCAGGATAAGGGATTCCAAAAAAGCTTTGAAGGGACTTTCCATGAAAAAGGCACCGGAATAGGAATTTTATTATGTCATGAATTTGCAAAACGTATCAACGGCACAATTTCCATCGAAAGTACAATTGGATTTGGAAGCACCTTTTATATTCAAATAGGAAAAAACAGCTGATTTATCCTACTTGAATTGTTTTCTTGTCCTTTCGTTGACACGCACTCTATCACGATCAAAAAACCAGCCCCATTTTCCAAAATAGGCGCGGATAGAACGAATATGTACTTTAAATAGACCATAACTTTTACTGGACCCTGCGGCATACCCGTGTACAATAGCTGCTTTAGGGTAATAGACCGTTCTATATTTTTCGTTCATCCTTCTGGATATATCCCAATCCTCCAGGTACATAAAAAATCGGTCGTCATAAAGCCCTATTTCCTGCAGTGCCGAAATACGAAACAAGGTAAAACATCCGGAGATAACAGGAGTATCATATATTAAGTCCGGCGCAACATCTCTAAGCTCGTATTTTGCAATAAAAGAATTGAATAAATTAAATTTACGGTACAATATCCGTTTGTAAAACGATATAGGACTCGGTAAGAATTTAGGCAGATACTGAATAGTTCCATCCACATTCAGTATCTGTGGCATCACCATTCCTACTTCAGGATGATCTTTCAAAAAATCAACCAGCGATTGGACAACATCGTCTTTCAAAAGCACATCGGGATTCACAACAAAGTGATATTCACTCCCTAAGGACATCGCTTTCTTGAATGCAATATTATGGGCAGCACCAAAACCCGGATTATTGGCCTGATGTATATATTGAATATTGGGGTGATTAACCTTAACTTCATTTTCTATAGCGTTAAATGGCGAATTATCAATAATAAATAGCGTATTGATACCCGATTGGTCCAAGCCATCTAATAGAGATTTGATCTCCGCATAGGTCTGTTTAAATAATACGATTGAAGCTGTTACCATTTTTATTTTAATAATAATTGTGTTTTAGTCTCAAAAAAGGACTATAACATCCAGGCAGACTATAAAAATTGCAAAGCTATTAAAATTATTTAACTAATCGTATTAAATACTCCCCATATCCGGACTTTCTTAGCGGGGTAGCAACATCTAATAACTGTTGTTGATTAATATAACCCATCCGATATGCGACTTCTTCTATAGCACCAATTTTCATCCCTTGCCGTTCTTCGATCACTTGGACAAATTGTGCTGCCTGCATCAAGGATTGCACCGTCCCTGTATCTAACCAGGCTGTTCCACGATCGAAAACGCCCACTTTTAGTTTGCCTTGGCGGAGATATTCTTTGTTAATATCCGTAATTTCAAGCTCCCCTCTCGGCGATGGCTTTATACTCTTAGCAATCGCTATAACATCATTATCGTAAAAATATATGCCCGGCACGGCGTAATTGGATTTAGGCTCTTTGGGCTTTTCCTCAATAGAAACCACATGCTTTTCTTGGTCAAATTCGACCACCCCATAACGTTCCGGATCTTGTACAGGATAGGCAAATACAACCCCTCCCTCTGGGTCAGCACAAGACTGTAATAGCTTGGACAACCCTGAACCATAAAAAATATTATCACCCAAAATAAGTGCCACCTTATCGTCGCCAATAAATTCTTCCCCCAATAAGAACGCCTGTGCCAATCCGTCGGGACTCGGCTGTTCTTTATACGCAAACCGGCAACCTAATTGCGAACCATCACCCAATAGCTTTTCGAAATGAGGCAGATCCTGCGGTGTCGATATAATCAAAATTTCACGTATCCCAGCCAACATCAATGTGGACAGGGGGTAATATATCATAGGCTTATCATAGACAGGCATCAACTGTTTGCTTACAGCCAACGTAAGTGGATGTAATCGTGTCCCTGAACCTCCAGCCAATATAATTCCTTTCATAACACTTTATTTAGATTCCAAAACAAGAATCTTTAATCCTTGCTATTTCTTAATTTTTAAATTCTTCGGCTAGCATTTTAGCCAAACTTACTTCCCAATGAGGCACCTCAACAGCAAAAACAGACTTGATCTTTGATTTATCGAGCAAAGAATACTTCGGCCTACGTGCAGGTGTAGGATACGCACTCGTGGGAATCGGTTTTACTTGACAATTGAACGAACGATAATCACGTATCGCTACAGCAAAGTCATACCAGGAAATCTCGCCTTCGTTGCTGTAGTTATAAATTCCCGCTTCCCATTTAGACGAATCTGCAATCTTTAATAGGGCTGCGGCAAGATCTTTTGCATAGGTAGGACTACCGATCTGATCATTGATCACACCCACTTCATCACGCTCGGCCATTAAACGACACATCGTTTTTACAAAGTTTTTGCCATAGGTGGAATATACCCAGGAAGTACGTATAATGATTGCTTCTGGACACCACTTCTGAATGGCCTGTTCTCCTGCCAGTTTGGTTTGCCCATATACATTGATGGGGGCGGTTTCTGCTGTTTCTGTTAAAGCTGAAGCAGAAGATCCATCAAAAACATAATCTGTCGAAATAGCGATTAGGCGTGTGCCATGAAGATGACAGTATTGTGCAATCTCCTCACAAGCCAAATGATTGACCAAATCAGCATTTACCTGATCCTCCTCAGCCTTGTCAACAGCCGTATAAGCTCCCGCATGTATAATGAGATCCGGTTGATACATCCCCAAGATATCCTGAATAATCTGGATTTGATCCAATGGCAATTGTTTCCGATCCAAAAAGTAACACTCCTTTTCGGTATTATCCAGCAAAAGATCTTTTAGTTCTGAGCCAAGTTGTCCTGAAGCTCCTGTTATAAGAATCCGCATAGCATCTTAAATTAACTTCAACCGTAATTCCGCAAAGGATTGTGCCTCTTGGTCCTTTTGGGAGAGAATCATTTGTTCTGCAGGAATCTGCCAGTCGACCGCCAACTCCGGATCCAATGGATTTACACCATCTTCCGATTCTTTGTGATAGCTATTATCACATTTATAAAAGAAAACCGCATGTTCCGATAACACCGAAAAACCATGTAAAAAGCCTCTTGGCACAAAGAGCTGCTTTCTATTTTCAGCTGAAAGCTCTACGCTGACATGCTGCCCAAAGGTCGGTGATCCCGGACGGACATCAACAGCGACATCCAACACTTTTCCTTCCACAACCCGGACCAATTTTGCCTGTGCATATTCGCCGGCCTGCAAATGTAAGCCACGCACTACACCGAACTGCGATTTGGATTGATTGTCCTGAACAAAATGTGGTGTGTAACCTAATATGGCGGTTAGTTTTGTCTCATTAAATGATTCAAAGAAATAACCTCTTTCATCTTCAAATACAGTCGGTTCGAGTATAAAGCAGCCTTTGAGTTTTGTTTCCGTATACGTCATTCTTATGCGTCTTTATATTGTTTGTCGTAATAATGTTGATAATCGCCAGATGTTACATGTTCCAACCATTCCTGATTAGCTAAGAACCAATCTATCGTCCGTGACAAACCTTCTTCAAAAGTTACTGTTGGCTTCCATCCCAATTCCTCATTGATCTTATTCGCATCAATTGCATAACGCAAATCATGCCCTGGCCGGTCCTTCACAAAGGTGATCAATTGCGCCGAAGAACCTTGGGGACGTCCCAATTTTTCATCCATCTGTTTGCACAATTCTTTGATCAGATCTATATTTTGCCATTCATTGAATCCACCGACATTATAGGAATCACCGTTTTTCCCTTCATGGAAAACGAGATCGATGGCTTTTGCATGATCGATGACATATAACCAATCGCGGGTATATTTTCCATCACCATAGACAGGTAGCGGTTTATGATTTAAAATATTATGAATGCACAAAGGAATCAATTTCTCGGGAAAATGGTTAGGCCCATAATTGTTGGAACAGTTTGTCAGAACAATAGGCAAGCCGTAGGTATCGTGGTAAGCCCGCACAAAATGATCGGAACTTGCTTTGGAAGCCGAATATGGCGAATGCGGATCATATTTTGTTTCTTCTGTAAAAAATCCCGTTGCACCCAATGCCCCGAACACCTCATCCGTTGATACATGATGAAAACGTTTTCCTTCGAAATTATCTTTCCAGATTTCTCGGGCCGCATTCAATAAATTGACCGTTCCAATGACGTTGGTCATGACGAAAGCCATTGGATCGACAATCGAACGATCGACATGGGACTCCGCCGCCAAATGGATAATACCTTCGGGCTGATACGCTTGGAAAATAGCGGAGACAGCCTGCTGATCGGTAATATCCGCCTTAACAAAGGTATAATTAGGCAGATGCTCGATGTCCTTTAAATTCTCCAAATTACCTGCATAGGTCAAAGCATCTAGATTAATAATTTGATATTCAGGGTATTTTAACACAAACTCACGGACAACATGGGAACCTATAAAGCCTGCTCCTCCAGTAATTAAAATTGTTTTATTCATATAATGATTCTCGAATGTTTAGACCATTGGTCTTCGAATGATGCATTCAGCAAATAGTTCGCTAAAATTAGGATGATTTTTGGTAATTGACAAGTTTTAATCCATGAGTAAACGAAATAAACAAAAAAAGCCTTCAATGAAGAAGGCTTCTCACTTATTTATCGTGTTAATTTTTAAATTTTAGCTGTTTTATACCAGGTTTACAGCACATTCTTTACCAAAGAATATACGGGCACCTCTACCGGAGCCTCATTCACCAATTCGATTTCTTCCTGCTCCACTTGTGTATCCAGCACTTCGTATTCCGAATTTTGGGATTTGAACTCTGGAACGATCTGTTTCATTCCGGCGACGAGCTCCATAAAATCGGGCAATTGAACCTCCGCATCCAAAATCTGCTTACAGATTGCATTAATCCGTTCTGCCTTCAGTGAAAGCTCGTCATGATTTACGTTTGCAATCATAATTTTAGGATGGTGTGTCTTCACCGTATTCTCATTATTCGCCAATAGTTCCTCGTAAATCTTTTCACCCGGACGTAATCCAACTATTTTGATATCAATATCTTCTGGATAACGATAGCCTTTCAATTTGATCATCCGCTTAGCCAAATCGATAATCTTCACCGATTTACCCATATCGAATACAAATATCTCACCGCCTTTTCCCATCACACCGGCCTCCTGTACCAATTGACATGCTTCGGGTATCGTCATAAAGAAACGGGTGATTTCAGGATGGGTCAATGTCAGCGGTCCCCCCTCGGCCATTTGCTTCTCAAAGAGCGGAATAACAGAGCCGTTGGAACCAAGTACATTTCCAAATCGGGTAATGATAAAGCTGGTGTTAGATTTACCGCTGCAGCTGCTCACATAGATTTCAGCCATCCGTTTGGTTGCCCCCATGACATTGGTTGGATTGACAGCCTTATCGGTCGATACCATCACCATCTTTTTTGTACCATATTGCATACAGAGGTCTGCCACATTTTTACTGCCCAATACATTGGTCTGAATAGACTCGTAGGGATTGGCCTCCATTAAAGGCACGTGTTTATAGGCTGCCGCATGAAAGACTAGATCAGGTTTGTATTGCGCAAAAATCTTCTGCATAAAGGCATAGTTACGCACATCACCTACGACACAGTGCATCTGCTCAGGCAGCGTAGCTTTAATCGATTGCTGTATATCGTACAATGCAGACTCGGCCTGATCCAGCAGAATTAAGGTCTTATAATGACGTCTGGCGATCTGACGGGCCAGCTCAGAACCGATAGATCCGGCAGCACCGGTCACCAGGATCACTTTACCCTGCATCTCCTGTTCGATCTCCGGGTGGTCGAGTTTAATCGGTTTCCGTCCCAATAGATCTTCAATCTTTAACGGTCGTATTTCACGTTTGGCTCCTGAATTAAGTAAAATTCGCGCAGGTGGCATAATCTTTAGTTCAAGTCCAATATTTTGAAACCAGTCCGATACATACTCCAAACGCTCGGGATCGTTATTTTCAACAGCAATAATAACTTGTGAAATCTGATGTTTTTCAACAAATTCTTTGGATATTTCGGTAATATCACGGATTTTCAATCCTGCAAGCCGTTTACCTATACGCGAAATCTTATCTTCCACAAAAGCGACAACCTGATATTTGATCCGCTGGTCTTCTTTTAACAGGGAATAAGAAACAAGGCCGGGCCGTGAAGCACCGAAAATAAGTACATTTTCGCCTTTTCTCGCGGGTAAAAACAGGTATTCATAAATTGTACGATAAACAACCCTTGCCCCTACCATAATCACCAATAAGATACAAGCCTGCATGGTCAATACACCATACGATAGACGCAAATAATCGCCTGCCATCGTGCCCTTTTCAAAAACAGCCTTGATCAAAAATGTCAGCAACATAAGCACAAGATAGGCCGAAGCTACTGTTTTGAATATTTTAATGGTATCACGGATGCCCGTTTGCCTGACAATACCCCGATAGGTATTATAGCAAAGAAAGGTGATAAAAAACACCGGTAATACGACCACAAGCTTCTTCAACATCAAAGCGATATCAAATACTCCTTTAAAGTTGTTGACCACATAGTTTGAAAACACATAACTTCCAAAAACAAACCACATATCGATCATTAATATAACCCAACGTGGATTGTCTTTGCGAAGACGTCTTTTTATATCTCCCAGAGAACCCATCATAAATTTTCTTTTTTTTTATTTTTTTATAATATTTTCTTAGGCTCTTGTCTTAAACCCAATATATATAT
>JALAGS010000061.1 GCA_022712315.1 Sphingobacterium sp.
CAAATAAATAAAGCAAATGTGGAAGAGATTTATACATTGAGGACTCAGAAATTATAAATACTGTTGATATTAATTTGCTATAAAACCTGTAGTTATCTCCTGTTGTTATGATTAAATTGTTTTAACGGCTATTTTCTCAATTCGCACATAAAATTTTTTGCGATCTTTAGAGAATCCAATTGAGAGATATTATGATAGACATACTATTGCAGTTCATCGAGAAAACGGTAAGTATAGATGAGGGTGAAAAAGAATTCGTTGCCGAGCTTTTTCATGAAAAAAAGTTTGTGAAGGGCGAGTATTTTTTGAAAGAAGGTGATGTGTGCAGATATGTTGGGTTTATGATAAGTGGGGTGATGCGCTATTATATTAACGATGATGGAGAAGAGAAGACCTATGGATTTGCAAAAGAGTCGGATTTTGTCTGCAATAATGAAAGTTTTCTTCCTCAGCAGCCATCTCGGCAAATTATCCAGGCGCTGGAAGATTGTACTTTATTGGTTATCGGATATAACGACCTTCAAAAATTTTATACCTCATTCAAAAACGGTGAACGTTTCGGACGAATGGTTATTGAGCAGGTATTTGTGAAGACCCTGCAGGGGCTTAATTCTTTCTATACAGATTCGCCAGAACTCCGCTATGAAAAATTTGTAAAAGAATATCCCGATCTGTTGCAACGAATTCCACAATATTATATCGCCTCCTATGTCGGTGTCAAGCCACAGTCGCTGAGCCGCATCCGGAGTAGAAATACAAGGTGCGAGTGAATTATTAACTCAGGTGCATGAAAGGCAGAAGCGATACAAATAACTTTGTTGTCAACTTAAAATTAAATATTATGACAACGAAAATTTGTTACAGCATTTCATTTTTGACCGGAATAGGACTGCTATTTATAGGTCTAAGATTTTTGATTTCACCGGTTAACGCTGAATTCGATTATGGCATCTCCACGAATACGGATGCCGATTATTCCTTTCATTATATAAAAGGGATTCGGGATATCTTTTCGGGTATTCTCCTGGTGCTTTTCGTGTTGACAAAACAAAGAAAGGCGCTCGCTATGATGTTGCTGGCAGCTATTGTGGTACCTCTGGGCGATTTCATGATCGTAATGGGAAAGGATGGGAGTGATTGGCAGCATGGTATAGCTCATCTGACTGCCGTAGCGATCTGCATGATAGTGGGCCCAGTACTTTTAATGAGAGCATCGAAAAAAAGCTATCCTGATCAAATATCATTTAACTTAATTCGATCGGCGGCAGATGGCGGGTCCACTGTAAGTGAGTGTGATTTGCTTCCCGGAACAAAAACACCATAGCATTACCATACTTTATTCTCGGAAAAATTTGAAGTACTGGCAGGTGAATTGGAAGTTGGTAAGGCCGGTCGACGTTATAAGCTCAAAGCTGGAGATCAGATAACGATACTAGCCAATGAGACACACCTCTTTCACAACAAGTCTAAGGGCCTGTGCCGTGTCCGGACAACTATAGATCCGGGAAATATCCAATTTGAGCAGGCCACACTCATTCTTTTGGGGCTGGCAAAGGATGGCCTTACAAACAGAAACGGAATACCAAAAAAGTTTTCAGATCTTGCTTTGTTCATTTATCTTAATAATTCCAAGATGACCGGAGTCATGAAAATTGTCGAACCATTTTTAAGTTTTGTTGCGAAAATAGCTATAGAAAAAGGACGATTAAAATTTCTTAAGGAAACGTATTGTAGGAAAGCCAATCTATACTAAAGATGATGTCGCTGCAAGTGATACAAAGAATCCATTGATAGTTCATCGTGATAAATTATCCTTTCATTGAACTTTTATCCAGCTAAAATTGTTGATTAAGTAAACAAAAATTTTAGTATGCTATCTTATTGGAAGAATTGTATCCAGAACTCTTTATGCGGTATATTGTTGATGAGCCTAGTTTTGGTAGGCTGCCGTGACCGCAATACTAAGAACGAACCGGGGAGTGAAAAGGTCTCGACGATGAAGGAGCAGGCAGAAAATACCGATTTTACACTTGCCCTGCTCAATGCCCTTTTCTATGAGGAGGATTTCGAATCCTCATTAAAATCGGAGCTCCAGCTCAATAAAAAACAGATCAGTGATTTAAAAGAAGCGGCCAGTACAGCCGTGGAAAAACTAAGCGAAGAGGATGAACCTTCCAGCAAATCATTTAAAGAATCGATAAAACAGGCCACAACAGAAATTGTGCGGATATTGGGTGATCAGAAAGCCGCTCAATTCTTTCATTTTATAACGGCACGTTATGCGGATGAAAAAAACACATTACCTCTGGAACCAAATCACATTCCTGAAGACACACGTATCATCGTGAATGCCCCAGCTTTTCGGATGGATATATTTCAGGAGGGAAAACTTATTAAAACTTATAATATCGCTATCGGATATCCCGAGTTTCCCTTGCCCACAGGAATTCGTAAAGCAACCAATATCATTTTTAATCCCACGTGGACACCTCCCGATGAACCCTGGGTAAAGGGTAAGGTGAGTCCAGGTGAGAAGGTTCCTGCGGGAAGTAAATTAAATCCGTTGGGTCCGATCAAAATTCCCATCGGCATGCCATCTTTGATCCACGGGGGGAAAGATGTATCCAAGTTAGGTGCTTTTGCCTCCCATGGTTGTGTTGGCCTTACAGACCTACAGGTACAGGATTTTACTAAATTCTTGTCGCAGATTTCAGGAAGTCCTATTTCTGCTGAGAAAATCGCAGCATATGAAAATAAGGATACCAAAACGGAGACCGTGAAATTAAAGCAACCTGTACTGGTGGAGCTTCGGTATGAGACTATCGTAGCGGAGGATGGTAGCTTGCATATCTTTCGGGATGTATACGAGCGCGGGACCAATACGATAGAAAATGCTACACGTGTGCTTGATAAGTACAATATTAAGTTGGAAAATCTCAGTGAGCAGGAGCGAAGGAGTCTGACAGAGGCTTTGGAGGAAATGAATCAAGATGCACGCGGTAATAAAATTGCGGGGATTGATGACCCTGGTTCTGCTTCTGCCGGTGACAGCGCTGAGGAGAGAGCTGCCGATAGAGAGAACCGCAAGGATAAAGGCCAGGTGACGCGGAAAGTGATTGGACAGAAAGAGATAGTCGTGACGATCTCTGCGCTCAAAGGAAAAGGATATCCGTTACCTGTTGCTTACAACACCGGAAAATAGAGAAATGCCAATCTGAATAACCCCTATGTTACTCTCAATTTGCTAAGTATCATAGGGGTATGCTAAAATGACTTTCTATTTCATTTTTACCAGTTCAACACGTCTGTTTTTGGCTTTGTTGTCTTCCGAGTCATTGGCGACCAATGGGCGCTCGGCGCCATAACCTTTTGCCGATAAACGCACTTTGTCAATTTTCTGGGCAACTAAGGCCGCCATTACAGCCTGAGCACGCTCGGTTGATAATTTTTTATTGTGCGTGGCATCCCCGGTATTGTCGGTGTGCCCTTCAATAGCGATTTTAAGTGAGGGGTCATTTTTTAGCGCTTCGGCAATCTGAATGACTAATTCCGTTCCTGCCGATGTGATGCTGGATTTGTCTGTGTCAAAAGTGATATAAACGATTGACTTACCCGTTTCAGAGAGATCTTTTGTGATATCATCTGCAGTTATTTTTTTTATCGTTTGTTTAAAAGCGTTCTCCTGAAGGATATTGAGCTTGGCACCCGCGTTGTTGCTCGTATATTGAATAAATACATTTCCCTGATCTTTCGTACGAATCACATAGACCCGGATTTTTTCGTCGGCATATCCTATGTCACCTTCATCACCTTTGTGCGGATCCTGTTTGTTATAACGCTCATACTCTTCACTTGTGATGGTACCATCAAAAACTTTTACTGCACCGATAGAGGCTAAGTAATCCTCCATACTTTTTTCAAAATAGCGCTGTGAAAACTGTGTACCTTGTTCGTTGGTAATATTTGCTTTATAAAGTCTGCCTTCAAAAGGTTTCATGATGCCATTGATTGCAAAATAGCAAACATCAAAGTCTTTGTTTATAGGCTGGTTCATGACTTTGTAACCTTTTGGAGGAGTAAAAAAAGGAAATACACCAATATCACTATCAGAATAGGGTATACTGGCAAGATCCAGATTGGCTGTCGTATCAATTTTTGCAGGTTCTTCTGCGACTTCTTTCTCCTGCGGGGCAGGAGGCGGAGTATTATCTTTTACCTGTTGGTTGCACGACGCAACCATCCATGCTGATGCGAATAAAAGTATCGTTCTTTTCATATTTTCTTTTTCTTGTTAAGGCAAATTTTATGCCTAAAACTTTACTTTATGTATTAATTAGATTTAAATCCAGCTTGGACTCGCGGTGAATATCTAGTAATGACAGTCTTCCTTAACAGTTATTGACAGGAGCGATTTTTTTAAAAAAGATAAAACGAAAAGGGAATAACCATTGTTATATGGATACTTTTCATAAATTAGGTTAATAACAGTTAAGTTAAACCTTGAGTTCCCCACTCAAGGTTTTTTTGTGTTTTTAAATCGTACCTTTTGTTCGTAAGTGTCTTACTATTTATTAGATATAGTAACTTAGTTGAAATGGACGGAATTAAAAATAAAACTATGTGGCAATATTATTTAATCTTGGGACTGGGGTTGATTTTTCTTTTATTGGCGATTGTAAGTTTTCGTAATACATTGATATTTTTAAAAAATGGCTATAAAGCTACTGCTACTGTAATTGACCTTCATAAGTACGAGTCGGATGGTGAGGTATATGCTCCTGTATTTTCCTTTCGAACTGAAGATAATCAATTGGTTACATATGAATTAGCAGAAGGGAATGATCCCCCTGCATGGAAAATAGGAGAAACAACAACAGTAATCTATGACTTATCTGATCCATCGAGAGTATCTTTATACAGTTATTTTCGCGTATTTATATGGAGTTTGGTACTCCTTTCAGTAGCTCTGCCACTCATAGTCATTGGCGGCGGTTATTTTATCGCAGCAAGATTCCTTTTTTAGTAATTTGCTCTCTTTTGTTTATTTTTTTCATCTCTATGTGCGTTGAAAAAACAAGGTGTTGAGGTCTTTCTTTAAGCCAGATGTTTTACTTTGGGTATTCAAGAGGTGTTAGTGATGGGAAAGGTTAAAGATTCTTGCGATCGCTTGGGTGCAAAATATACCTTTAGGTAATCTATGGATTTGACTGAAAGGCAGACGACAAATAAAATTACATTACTTTTGTTAAATAATATTATTGTGTAGGAAAAAATGAAAGAGAATAAATATGACCAGCCATCTTTTTTTGAACAGTATGAAAAAATGAACCGGTCTCAGAAAGGTCTTGAAGGTGCAGGGGAATGGCATGTATTAAGAGAGATGTTACCAGAAATCAAGGGGAAAGAAGTGCTTGATTTGGGATGCGGCTATGGATGGCATTGTAGGTATGCAATCGAAAACGGTGCTACTTCCGTAATGGGTATCGATATATCTAAAAAAATGCTTCAAAGAGCAAGGGAGATTAATCAGCTTGACGGTATCGAATATCAAAATCATGCACTCGAAGATATCCAATTTGAACCCCAAATGTTCGATCTAATTTTTAGTTCTTTGACCTTTCATTATATAAAATTCTATGAGGCTCTTATTGAAAATATATATAAGTGGCTGAGAAGCGGCGGTAAGTTTGTATTCTCAGTTGAGCATCCCGTTTTTACTGCTGAGGGTAGTCAGGATTGGAGTTATGATGAAACAGGAGCTAAATTAGCTTGGCCCGTAGATAAGTACTTTTTTGAGGGGCAAAGATGTACCTCGTTTTTGGGCGAGAAGGTATTGAAGTATCATAGAACAATTAGTACTTACCTGGATGTTTTATTAAAAGTCGGTTTCCGGATCATTGAAGTTAAAGAGCCAATGCCTGATGCTGAAATGCTCAAAAGCATTCCTGAGATGCAAGATGAATTGCGCCGGCCAATGATGCTCCTGATTTCCGTTGAGAAATAGACTATTATCAGGTGTATTGCATGGAGATAGGACTTAAGTAGATTTTATTCAATTAGAAGTTTCAAGTAACTGAATATTATTCCGCTGTGCTCAGCTTCGTGAAAGTTAGCCGCCTGGAGTGCTTGGATGTGATTATTTACAGTGATACCGAGTGGTAAGCTAAAGGGTTGGTAATCAACAAAGATTCCCGCTTGTAGATCTTTACTAAGCTGGTTTACTGTATAAAGTAATAAATGTTTTATTTCATCAATGTCCGGACTACTTTTCCACGTATGTGGGGAGCTTCCAATTTTGAACATTTCCATAAATTCTTGTGATATATGCATCGGTAGTCCACTACGCATATACATATGCCGCTGTTGAGAGGTGATACAGTGACCAATTTGCCAAACAATATTATTGTTAAAGGTTTCGGGAATTTTAAATAATATTTTGTTATCAACAGTTTCTACTAATTGTAATAACCTTGTTCTGCTGGCTTTTAAAATTTCAAATTCAAATAGTTCATTAATCATATTATTAGTTAAGATTTCAAATCAATTTAATAAACACTAATATAATGAAATGATGTTTGTTTTAAGTATCCAAATTTAAGTAGCTCTTTTTTTCCGGCAGCTGAGACAAGACTTTTCTAATTGACGTCACCAACTGATTTATAGCCCCTCAAATTTATAGCTAAATAGAGGGGCATCTTCATTATTTGTTGGCTAAACTAAATTCCTCTTCCGTTACAGGGTTTAGCCAAGTAACCTGAACATCTTCTTTAAAATTGGTGATGGCAACATGCACCATTTTAGTGTCAGCAGTTGCGCCATGCCAGTGTTCTACATTCTCGGGAATATTGACAACATCACCTTTTTTAATTGCTTGTGCAGGCTTCCCTTTTTCCTGATAGAGTCCATTTCCGTCGATCACCAGTAAAACCTGACCTTTAGGATGGGTATGCCAGTTTGTTCTCGCACCGGGTGCAAAAGTTACGCTACCCGCCGAGAAATCATTGTTTTTATCTTTTGCTACCAAAGGGGTTAAAAATGCGTCTCCCGTAAACCATTCCTTAGGCAATGGTTCCCCCTTGGGAAATATTTCTGTTGTACTCATTGTATGATCTGTTTTAGTTTTACAAGCGCATAAACTTATCGCCACAATTGGGATAACGAATAACCTGTTCATATAGTTTGCAATTTGGCCTTGATAAATATTTGATCCGAATTCTTTATGCAATGTTTTTAATAATCTTTGCAGGAATTCCGCCAACAATAGTATGATCAGGTACATTCTTATTGACTAGGGAACCAGCTGCTACCACAGCATTTTCTCCAATCGTGACACCGGGTAAGATCGTTGCATTTGCCCCAATCCAGGCATTCTTTTTTATATGAATCGGAGCCACAGTTAACGATTGTCTATTTTCAGCTTCAATTGGATGGCCTTCCGTTAATAAACTCACTTTAGGAGCTATGAGCACATGATCCTCTATAATTATACCGCCTAAGTCTAAAAATACACAGTCGAAGTTGATGAAGACATTTTTTCCTATCCTTGTATTCCTGCCATAGTTGATATATAATGGTGTAAATACAGTCGTACTTTCATCTATAGCTGAACCGGTAATCTGACTCAATAGATCTCTTATCTCATTTGGATTAGCCGAATTGTTCATAGGCACCAATAATGCTTTTGTAGCAAAAGAAGCTTCCTGCAAACGGTATCCCTGAGGATCATCGGAAGAGATGTGTTTTTCTTTTTTTAAGCGTTCAAAAATATCCTCCTGATAATTATGATCTGATGTTTTCATTGAATAGTGGATTAAATTTTATAGATGATTTAATGAAAATAAGTGCGTTATTTTAAATTAGCTTTAAAGAATGCTGTCAGTTTATCGAATGGAATTTTATCCAATTGATCGTATAAATCAACGTGAACTGCATCAGGAATAATCATTAGCTCCTTTGGTTCGGCAGCAGCTTTATAGGCGTCTTCACTGAAATATCTTGAATGGGCATTTTCTCCCGCAATGATTAGCATTGGCCGCGGCGCAATTTCCTTGATGTAAGAGAGTATCGGCATATTCATAAACGACAAGGGTGAGGTTGCCGTCCATGAAGCATTTGAATTGATAGAACGAGGATGAAATCCGCGAGCTGTTTTATAATAATCAAAATATTCCTTAACAAACTGAGGTTCACTGCCAGTCAATTTTTCTGGTAAATTGTTTGTTGATGGAGCGTATGATCCACTTTCAGCATCTTTCCAGCGCTGCTGGCTTAATTGTTCCAATGTTTGTGTACGCTGCTCTGCAGTTACCACGTCATTATAGCCTTTTGACATAACGCGCGTCATATCGTACATGCTGGTCGTAGCCACTGCTTTTATACGTTTGTCGACAGCTGTCGCATTTAATGCAAAGCCAGCAAATCCACAGATGCCAATGATTCCGATTTTGCTTCTGTCAATATTTTTCTGTAGCCCTAGAAAGTCTACAGCTGCGCTGAAATCCTCGGTGTTAATATCTGGCGATGCTACGTTACGAGGTGTGCCGCCACTTTCACCTGTGTAGGAGGGATCGAAGGCCAAGGCAATAAATCCTTTTTCAGCCATTTGGTTAGCATACAATCCAGAAGATTGCTCTTTCACTGCACCAAAAGGGCCGCTGATGGCAAGTGCCGATAACAGTTTAGTGTCTGCGTTTTTAGGAACGTATAAATCGCCAGAAAGTGTGATACCATAACGATTTTTAAAACTTACTTTTTTGCGGCTTACTTTATCGCTTAACTGAAAAGTATAATGATCTGATGAAGTATTCATAGACTCTAAATTTTGATTTGATTGTACCTGTTGCGCGGAAGCCCTACCAGAAAACAGGAAAGACAGGACCAATAATGTTGCTGCTAGTTTCATATCCGTATTACATTAATTATTACAGATACAAAGGTAGATCAGGATAATGGGGAAATGTTAACGATTATCAAACCAAAACTTAAGAATTTCAAACCTCAGATTCGCGGAGTGATTTTGGGTTTGTTCCTGTCAATTTTTTAAAGAAGTTATTGAAATAGGTAGGATATTCAAATCCCAGTGCGCTGGCTATCTCTGAAATATTCCAGTCTGTGTGTTGTAGCAGGGCTTTTGCTTCTGTCAAGATTCTCTCTGAAATCAGTGTAGTCGTAGATTTGCCCGTAATTTCTTTTACAGCACGATTCAGATAGTTGACGTGGATGTTGAGGTTTTGAGCATAATCCTGCGCTGTTTTCATTTTGAGCGGACTTGCGGGTGTTTCGATTGGAAATTGTCGTTCTAATAGTTCCAAAAATACCGATGCGATACGTGCCGTACCATTCTTGGATGGGGTATACACTTCAGAGGGTTGAAGTTTAAGGGCTTCATGAATGATCAGGTTGATATAATTGCGGATGAGTTCATCCTTAAACGTGTAATCACTTTCTTGCTCTTCGATCATCTTTTGGAAAAGGGTGTTGAGGAATATGCGTTGATCCTCCGTGATTTTTAAAACCGGTGTACCTCCGATTTTAAAGAAGGGAGATTGCTGCAGGCTTTCCGCGCGATCAGCGTGTTTTAAAAAGTCTTCCGAAAACAAGCATGTATAACCAATATAGGTTGTCGAAATGGTTTCCCAGGAATAGGGGATATGCGGGTTCCCAAAAAATAGTATTGTGCCTTCTTGTTCAAAGCTTTTATCCGCGTAATGGATTTTGCTTTTACCAGTTGTAAGGCAGATTTTAAAGAAATCTTTACGACTATAGGTACGCGTAGCATTGCTGTCATCCTCAATCTGAAATGCTTTAAAACCTTGCAATCTGAGTTCGTTATTGAACTCTGAAACACTTCGGGCTATTTTTGTTTTCATGAAGCAAAGTTAAGAAATTCAAATATAACTTTGATTTAGTACAGAAACAACGTAAATAAAAGGTTTATCATAAGAATCGAGTTGATAGTCAGATTTAGTTTACACTTGGTTCTGTCTTTGTGCTGCGGCGCGTTGAATGCCTGGTATTGACCAGATGATAACAAAATGTCAGGATTAAACTGTAATTTCATAGATCAAATACCTTTAACATGATAGTTTTATACCGATATCTTCGTTTTTTTGCACTTCTAATTACGCTAATATTTTCCATCGATGTTTTTGCGCAACCACAATCAGGAGTAGATAGCAATGCTATCGCGCTCCAATTCGTTGACAGACTGCTTCCTGAAGGTAATTATACCGCAGTGGTGTTGGGAATTCCCCGGCCTGATGCATCGCAACTTGCTATTGTAGAGAAAATGAAACTTGCCATCAAAGACAATGAAGATTGGTTTCTCAAAATGATGAAAGGATTAAAGCCGGGCGAACCTATGCCGTATCACAAAAACTTGGGTATCAGCGAAACGGAATATGACGATTTTATGCAGTTTTCTCAATCTATTAAGATGGACAAAATGGGAACGATACCGCTTAAGATTATTCGAAGGGACAGCAGTATTCATTTTGAGCCCGACGGTTTCGCGGATTATTTAAAATATTTAGTACTTGATTTAAAAGACCATAGGGTCATGGTTGATAGTCTAGGTTTGCCCTACAAAGAGCGGATCACTAAGGATGCTAAAACTACTACTTTGGTTGCCGGACCTTGGAAAGGGTACTCCTGGCAACTGGAGGAATTTAAGAAAGATGGACAATCCATTGCGGATCCGGATAAAGTAGATCCGACACAGATTGGCGAACTTGATGTAAAATCAATTAAGGTGGCTATAGGTAAACTCGATCAAAACAACGAGTGTTTTCTTTATCTCAAGAGTAATATTGTCAACAAAGGCCATGTGCTTGCAAAACAGGATATAGCCCTTTTATTAACCAAAAAATAAGCTGAAATCCGCAGTAATATTTCATCATTAGCTTAATGACCAAAAAGTAATAGTTTCGCAGTCTCGAGGGTGCTCGTAACCCGACCTTTTTTTATTTTAATCAAACTAATTACTTCAAGCATCTGTCTATTTATTAACGATCGATTCAATTTAGGAAGTTTAGTTTCGGTTGATTTAATTGTATGGTCAGGTTTAATGCCTGGCCATTTTTTTGTCTATATTTTGATCTAGGCTCTTTTAGTAATCTCAATGATGTCTATTCACGTTTTATAGGTCAGTGTTTCGAATGCTCTGATGTGAAGGAGAAACAGGCTTTCTGGTCAGGCTAGCTTGACGAAAAAGTAAATTTGAGGAATTCAAAATAAATGCTTATCATAGGCCTCTATGGTAGTTTATCATCTAAAAGATATACAATATAAGGCCGAAAGGGCAATCACACCCTTTCATATTTTTGATCTGGACAGGGAAGCCATCGCGGCCTACAAGCAACCGCACACAAAAGACCATTTTTGCCTTCTGTTTGTCAAAAAAGGTCAGCTCAATCTGCAGGTGGAAGACCGCGGCTATACCGTCAATGCACCTCATATATGCGTTATCTTTCCCGGTCAGCTCTCCTCCAAAGAATTGCTCAGCGACGACTTTGAAGGCAAGTTGATCCTGTTTGATGAAGTACTATTCTGTTCGGATATCCTAAAAAACGAATTGAGTATTTACAACTATAATATCTCCGTGAAGCTCAATCATATTGAATTGCCCGAGGCGGAGACCGCAGAAATAGAGCTGCTGATGGAACAGGTCGAAAAATCTTATCAGGATTTAACATCAATCAAAAAGGAGCAGGCTCGATTCTACATCAAAATCATCTTGCTTAAACTGGTGGAATTTGTCCATACCAAATGGGGAAATAGCCAGCTCAGCAATGAAAACTCGAAGATTTATGGTAAATTTCTGGAACTACTTGAAAGGCATTATAAAACGGAGCGTACCGTGAGCTGGTATGCTGAAAAATTACAGCTGTCACCAAAAAAGTTAAATGAAATTACCCGCAAGATTGGAGGACTCACCTCTATCGAAACCATTCATGCGCGGATTATGAATGAAATCAAACAATTACTGCTTTTATCCAACTATTCGCATAAGGAGATCGCCTTTGAACTTGGATTCAATTCTCCGGCCGCACTGAACAAGTTTGTGCGTGCCAAACTGGATGAAACGCCAACCAATCTGCAACAGCAATTGGCGCAAATGTATAAGACTTAAGGCGATTGTGCATTTGATATGGTTATTTCCTTCGGTTATGTTGGATCAAATGTATATCATATCGTTAGTAATGTATAACATTGGCCTTTCCGGGCACAGTAACTTTGCAACAGAAATTTAATATAAAATATATGAGCAAGTTATTTGTTGCCAGCGAAGTATTCCACGGTGCTGGTACGTTGTCGGAATTGAAAAATCTAACTGGAAAAAAAGCGATTATCGTAACTGGTGGTCAATCCATGAAAAACAGCGGAACTTTGGACCGGGCCATAAGCTATTTAACTGAAGCAGAATTGGAAACTGCCATTTTTGATGGTGTAGAAGAAGATCCATCATCAGCGACAAGCCTTCGAGGTGCTGCAGTGATGACTGATTTTCAACCGGATTGGATCATTGGTCTAGGTGGTTGCTCGGCAATTGACGCGGCAAAGATGATGTGGGTATTTTATGAATATCCGGATGCCAATTTTGAAGCGATGACCCAACCTTTTAACGTGCCAACATTGCGTCAAAAGGCTAAATTCATTGCCATTCCATCAACAAGCGGTACAGGTACGGAAACTACGGGACTGGCTGTGATCACTGATCGCGAAAAAGGAGTGAAATACCCAATCGTATCCTATGAACTGACTCCGGATATCGCTATTGTCGATGGCGAGATTTGCGCCACAATGCCAGCACATATTACCTCCAATACTGGTCTAGATGCGCTTACACATTGTGTGGAAGCCTATGTGTCCAATATCGAAAATAACTATGCCGATGCCTTGGCTAAAGGGGGACTGGAAATTGTTTTCGAGAATCTGGAAGAAGCGGTCAAGAATCCGACAAACATTATAGCTCGCCAAAATATGCACGATGCATCTTTCATGGGCGGTCTGGCTTTCAATAATGCCTGGTTGGGTATTGTACATTCTCTCTCTCATCAGGTGGGTGCACTCTACGGCGTTCCTCACGGAGCTTCCAATGCAATTTTCTTGCCCAATGTCATCCGTTTCAATTAGACAGCTACAATAAGATACCCAGATCTGGCCAAACTTGTCGGTAGAGATTCGGCAGAAGGATTGGCACAGGAAATTGAAAAATTAAGAGTTGCGGTTAACAATATTGGCTCCCTGAAAGCATTTGGCATTTCCAAGGAAGACTGGCAAAAAAATCTGGACTATATGGCGCAAAATGCTTTACAAGATCCATGTACTGGTTTTAATCCACGTAAGCCGAGCCTGCAGGATTTAAAAAATCTTTATAACGCTTGCTACGAAGGTGTGATTTACGAAAATTAATCGAACAGAACAAAGAAAGCGGTTGTTGCGAAAGTAGCCAACCGCTTTCTTCCGAATAAAAAGCATGACTCCAACTGCGCTCGCAACAATATGCCGGGGACCCATCCATAGAATTGAATCAACTTATAAACTCTGATATAATACTGTCTGGTTTTAGTATCCAAACTCAGCGATCAAATTTCATCGTTTAATAAAAAAAATCTTAGCTTCAGTGTAACAGATGTTTAGCTCGATATACTTATTGTTTATGAAAGATCTAGTCAAAACAATGTTGTTGCTGTTTCTATGCATAGCTTTTACGAAAGTTGTATCTGCACAGCCTAATCCCGGTCAAACGGTTATTGTGGAAGGGAAAAAAATGGCCTATAAAACTACCAATCTTACCAATCGGAAGGCCGGCGAACCCATTTTAGTGTTCGAAGCTGGTCTGGGCGGCGGTTCATTTGACCCAATTTTACCACTTTTGCCAAGCCATATCGCAAGTATTCAGTACGAACGAAATGGTATCGGCGAGTCCGAACCAGACTCCAGTATCGTGGCTGATAGCCAAGTGGTGGAACGGTTACATGGCCTCTTGCATACTTTGTCCATTCAGCCACCTTATTTGTTAGTAGGGCATTCCATTGGAGGACCTTATATCCGTCTGTTTGCTGCGCAGCATCCAGATGAAGTATGCGGACTGGTTTTTTCGGACCCAACGGATTTTATGTTATCAGAGCAAGAGGACGAGTGGGCTAAGATTGTTTCCCAGAGTAAAACGAGCTATCAGCAGATCTCAAAAATTATCATGGAGCAGATGTCCAAAAATGAAAATTCTAGTCCGGGAGCACATATCGATGCGGCGAGAGCGCTTAGGTCCAATTTGAAAGGATACTTTCCTGAATATACAACATTGCCGCCATTGAGAAAAGAAATTGCTGCTACGGTGATCATATCCTACAACAAAAATATTGAGCTGCCGGATGAAGAGCTGGACCGTAAACTAAATTTAGGTATCAATTTTAAGGCATGGTGGAAAGAATACGATCAATTGCGGATACAGCATTATGCAGCTTTACTAAAAGACAATGACAATAGTATGCTCGTTTTGCTTCCGAAATATTCACATGGTATTTACTATCAAAATCCGCAACTGGTCGCAAAACTTATACAGGACAATTTTAATAGCTACAAAAAGGTACGATCATCGAAATAGTATATTCTGCAGCAAGGGTACTCTACTGTACATTCTGAAATAATAAAAGCTACCATATAGTTACTGCGCACTTAAGGGTTATCGCTTTGCCAAAATGCTCCTAAAACCTGGCCCGAGGATTGAGTAGGATGAATATGAATCAGGCTATTCAAGCTGCGTATTTTTTCTTAAGAAATCCAGAGGTTGAAGAAACGCCGTATGATTATCCATTTACCATCCACTTTTTCAAGCAAATATGCATTGCCGTTTCCGCATAAAGGACCACAAACATAATCAACCGGCACGTATGCTCTCTTCCTATTATATCCAATAATAGGAAGATGGAAGTAATAAATGCTTTGATTGCGGTTCATCCTATATTTATCGGCATCATCTACAGCATATGCTGCTTTAATAACGTCTGGGATAGGGATGATTGCTTTCCTGCTGCTCATCTGTTCAAGCATATCCAAAGAGTCATTGGGTTGGTTACCTAGCATTTTCATCAGCTTTTGGGGATCTATGTTGTAGAAAACATAATGCTTGTCCTGTAATGAGGATATGGAATCCCTCATAAACTTATTATGGATGAACGCCGTCCGTTTTCCCTCACGCTGTAGTTTTATATCCGCCGAGTCATCCGATAAAATTGTTTTTAAAATGGAAATATAGTCTTGCTGGATTGATTTATCATTGTAGATTTTATGGTTATCCTTCTGTAGAGGTGTCATCGTGCTTTTACGCATCGTGCAGCCCTGAATAACGAAAAGAAAGAAGATAATAGATAGCTTATTCATAAAACGATTAGTTGTTGCTATTTCAGCACTAGATCTGTGCCAAAAAGTGTTCCTCTTCATATATGGTTTTATTTGGGAACTCAAATCTATATATCATTAAGTACTTTTTATCAATCGTTGGTTTTCCATTTCGTTGATAATATTAGTATGTATGCATTTAAGTAGGTAGGGAGGGGGACTTATGGAGGCACAGAATTTTCCAAACTGGACGTTCACTAAATTGTACATCCGTCGGCATTTAGGTGTGACTCATAATAGGCGGCAATTTCTTGAAGTGCTTGTTGGAGATTCTTCCATTTAAAGTGTGTGTCTGCGAGATCAAGTAATTCTAATAGTGAATCGGCCGATTCTTTCCGCCATACATCTCCATCAGAAAGACCAGTAGTTTTAGCTAATATAACCTCTTTGGTAAGCGGTATGCCGAAATAATTGCGCAATTCTTGTACGAATTCATTAAGATTAGTTTGATTTTGGGTTGGCCAGTCATTCATAGCAGTTGCAAATAACAAGCCCATCTTTTTTAATGAGTGATCATTTGAGTCGTTATTGATTAGATCAACAAGTTGCTGTATATTTTTAATATTTATTTCGTTTGCCATAGTTTTAAGTTAGGATTTTTTTTTCGTTATAAGACTGAAATGAGTTTTTAATTCGTTTTCCTCCCTTAAATCAATTGGAATCGGTTGCTATCCTTCATTTATCAAAAATAACTTTACCATTTTTTGAAATTTCGATAGGTATTCATTTAGCATGTTAAAATCCTAGTTCAAATTTCTATACTCAACAGGAGACATACCCACTTTCTTTTTGAATAGTCTGGTAAAGTGCTGCGGATATTTAAAACCGAGCTCGTAAGCAACCTCACTGATTGATTTATTCAAATCAAACATTTTCTCTTTAGCCAAATCTATGACTCTCTCTTGAATGTATTCTTGTGCGGATACACCCTGTTTCTTTTTTGATAAGGTCGCCAAAATAGTTCGCTGATAGGTGCAATTGCTCTGCACAATATGCCACACTTGGCATTCCAACTGCCTGAAGTTTTTCTGAATTGAAATAATCATTTAAAGTAGATTCAAAGCGTTCCAATATTCCCTTATTGACATGTTCCCTGGTGATAAACTGACGATCATAGAAGCGGGTGGCATAATTCAATAGAACCTGCAAATGAGAAACGACCAATGTTTTGCTATGCTTATCTAAATTCTGATGCAATTCATCTTCAATGGTTTCAAACATAGTTAGTATCAGATTTTTCTCTTTCTTGGACATATGCAAAGCTTCGTTAGAAGCATAGGAGAAAAAACTATAATCATTTAATATATTGCTTAGGATGGTTCCCTTTAGAAAATCCGGATGAAAGATCAGTACTTTCCCTTTTGGATGTACGCCTGATAAATATTTGTTAACCGTTAAAATCTGTCCAGGTGCGACAAAGACCAAGCTTTCTTCCTGATAATCGTAAAGCTCTTTCCCATATTGTAAGTCGCCACATTTCGTATCTTTTAAAAAGATGGAATAAAATCCGAAATTGTAAGATGCTGGTTCCAGTAATGCAAGATTCTCGTAATCCAACACGTTGATCAACGGATGCAAAGTCTCTGCAGCTCGCAAAGTACTATATTCCCCAACACTATTTATTTTTTTGATTTCCATTTCTTGGATTCTTATAGTACAAATTTACTTAATTGGAGGATTGCATCATTGCTCGTTTAGCTCCATCAGTGATTTTGGTAAGAAAAAAAGTAATCTATATAAGTTACTAAAATCGTCAGAATTATAAAACAGTAAAAGTGGTAAGTAATCCAGTAATTACGTTAACCCTCCCTTGAAATTCTTTATTGAAATTTGTATTATAAAATTTGAATACAATGCAAACAAGAAAATTAGGAAATCAGGGCTTAGAAGTTTCGGCTCTAGGTTTCGGATGTATGGGATTGAATTTCTCCTACGGACACCGTATATCTGCCGAGGAATCAACGAAACTTCTTCACAAGGCTGTAGAAAATGGAATAACATTTTTTGATACCGCGGAAGTTTATGGACCTTATACCAATGAGGAAATTATAGGCCAGGCTCTGAAACCGTTCCGCGAACGGGTGGTCATTGCAACTAAATTCGGTTTTAATATCCAGGACGAAAAAATGGCTGGGACTAACAGTACGCCTGCACAAATTCGAAAAGCCGTTGAGGGAAGTTTAAAGAGATTGGATACTGATTATATTGACTTGTTGTATCAACATCGCGTAGATCCCAATGTGCCGATCGAAGAAGTGGCCGGTACCGTAAAAGAGCTCATTCAGGAAGGAAAAGTGAAGTATTTTGGATTATCTGAGCCGGGAGTCGAGACTATCCGCAGAGCACATGCTGTACACCCTGTTTCAGCTTTGCAAAATGAATACTCCCTATGGTTCCGTAAACCTGAGCACGAAATCATTCCATTGTTGGAGGAATTAAGTATCGGTCTTGTTCCCTATAGTCCATTAGGCAAAGGATTTCTGACAGGTGCTTTTGATGAAACGACAGCGCTTGCGGCCAACGATTTCCGTCAGAATTCACCACGTTTTGCTGCTGAAGTAAGAGAGCAGAATCTTGCATTTGTTAATCTGTTAAAGAGATTTGCAGTTGAGAAAGAAGCTACACCTGCTCAGATTGCACTAGCTTGGCTTCTAGCGCAAAAGCCCTGGATTACGCCTATTCCAGGTACTACAAAAATCCACCGGCTAGAAGAAAATATTGGCTCTATATCGATCAGTTTAGGTGCTGATGAAATTTCTGCAATCACTTTCGAGGCAGATAAATTGAAAGTTGCAGGCGGTAGATACACTGAAGCAATTGAGAAGACCACAGGTTTATAGAAATTGTAAAAATGAAAATTTTAGATGAATCTTTAATATAACGAAAGGTATGGAAAATAACAATCGTAGAAATTTCCTTAAAACAGGCGTACTATCGGGAGCGGCGTTACTTGCATCATCAGCAATAGGAAGATTTGCTAATGCGAACAATATAACCAAAAGGAGCAAAGACAACGAAGCACCGACGAAAAATAAAACAAGAGTTTTGGGAGCGGGTACTCATCGTATTGAAGTTTCCCCGCTTGGTTTAGGCTGTATGGGCATGAGTTATCACCGCAGTTTTATCCCTGATAAAAATGCGATGATTAACTTAATGCGCAAGGCGGCTGACTTAGGTGTTAACCTTTTTGATACCGCGGAAGCCTATGGCCCGGTTTTAAATGAAAAGCTGGTAGGAGAGGGGCTTCAGCCTATACGCAAAGATATTTTACTCTGTACAAAATTTGGCTTTATAGACGGAAAGCCAGAAATTGGTCTTGACAGCAGCCCCAAACGGATAAGGCAAGTTGTAGAAAGCTCACTGAGAAATCTACGGACTGATTATATTGATCTTCTTTATCAGCATCGTATTGACCCCAAAATTCCCATTGAGGAAGTGGCAGGGACGGTAAAAGATCTTATTGCTGAAGGAAAGGTGAAACATTTTGGAATGAGCGAACGGGATTTTAATACCAGTGCTGATGGTTTGAATGCTATTCGTAAAGCACACGCAGTTCAGCCCGTCACGGCGATACAAAGTGAATATTCAGTGATGACCCGTAATCCTGAAAATGCTGTATTAGACTTATGTGAAGAACTGGGGATAGGTTTTGTTCCCTATAGTCCACTAAGTCGAGGACTGATTTCGGGATACATTAATGAGCGAACAAAATATAACGCTGCTAATGATAACCGAACCTCGTTGCCACGATATAAACCTGAAAACATTATTGCAAATTGGCGCATCATTGATATTCTCAAAGAATTTGGGGATTATAGAGGTTTGACCGTGGCGCAGGTTGCTTTAGCTTGGTTATTGGCTAATAAGCCGTTTATTGTTCCAGTTCCGGGGACCACTAAATTAGCACACTTACAGGAAAATATGTGGTCGGCAGATTATCAGTTTGGTTCGGAAGAAATTAAAAAGTTAGCAAACGATCTCGCAGCAGTTGAAATTGTTGGAGAGCGTTATATAACTGGGTATCCTGGGCAGCAAAAAAAATAAATGTCAACTAAATAGGTATTCGCACTCACCGCTTATTTAAGAAAAAATGATTTTATATTTCATGGGCTTTAATAGCGGGAATGTCCAATTTATGTACTAATTTGTCCGGTTCACCTCTTTTGCCCGTATTTAGCCTGGTTGTTTGATTTAAGTTTGCTTCGTAATCATAACTAAATAGAAAATAATGAAAACAATTAGCAAATTTACGATCGTAAGCGCAGTATGCTTATCCCTTTTTTCCGCTGTATCAATTGCATGTAGCGATAAAGACAAATTCCCAACCGAGCAGGAGTCAACGGCGGTAAACCATAACACCGCAAAAACTAACTTTATCCGTGTAAAAGGAGTAGACTTCGCTTATCGCAGCTGGGGTAAGGAAGGAGGAATTCCTCTGGTGTTATTGCCGGGAACGGGCGGGTCTATGGACGACTGGGATCCTGCAGTGACCAATGGACTTGCAAAGCAATATAAACTAATCATTTTTGATAACAAGGGCGTGGCTTCATCTAAAGGGACAACTCCTAATACAATCCAAGCTATGGCTAATGACGCTATTGATTTTATCAAAGCAATGAACCTTGGAACCGTCAATATCATGGGATTTTCAATGGGAGGATTTGTAGCCCAAAGAATCGTATTGACAGAACCAGCGATAATTAATAAGATTATTTTAGCTGATAGTGGACCCAAAGGAGCCATCGGTCTTGCAAATCTGCCAAATATTGTAGCAGGAACTGCCGGGCTTAGTCCTGAAGAATCTTACTTAAAATTCGGATTTACTGAATCACAAGCCAGTATTACGGCAGGAAAAGCATCTTTTGCTCGCGTGCATCTACGTACTGTTGATCGAGACCCGGCACTTAGTGATGCTACTTCAACTGCTCAGTTTACTGCTGTTTTAGCTTGGGCGCAACCTGATGCCGCCGCACTTGAGGAAATTAAAACCATTAAAAAACCTGTTTTAATCGTTCATGGGGAAAAGGATCTTCCAATTTCTGTTCAAAATGCACATCATATGAAGCAGAATTTAGAAAATGCTGTACTTGTTGAATTTTCAGATTCTGGCCATGCTGCTTTTTATCAGAATCATGAAGCATTCTTAACAAAAGCACTCGCATTTTTAGCACGATAATAGACTAGATAACAAAAAGCTTATTGATATACTTGGGACTTATATCAGCAGGTATGTCAATAAGTTATTAATCTGATTAGGTACAATAACAGCTCTGACTTTTAATTCTGAGAAATCATCCAATTTAATTTAAATCACCGATGGTTTTGTTATCATCCCTCACTAATGCTAGGAATGGGTCGATGCACCGCTCATCTTTTGACACTCAATCCATGTTTTGAAATCAAAAACATCGCCAACATAAGCAGGTTTTTGTTGGATCTCGTTACCCACCCTAGTTTATAGCAAAAGAGAAAATTAGCTGTCTCTATTCTTTTGATAATCTGGTTATTTCTGTATCAAGTGCTTGATCCCAGATAAATTCCATATTAAATTTGCCTTCTGAATTTAGATTGAAAATGGCTTTATTCCATTTTTTACCATTTCCTTCTGTCGTAATATTATGTAATTCTCTGATCCAATTTCGAATATCTCTGGAAATATTCCTTATCGATATATTTTTTGTTTCATTATTATCCGTAATATATTCTCCATTGTAGCCTACTACACTTGTTCCAACAACTTCGATATTTAATTTAGCATGATTCCATCTTTCATCATCTATCGCATTTACAATACTTTTTCCAATGTTTAAATAAATCTCATCTACTGTCATAAAATCTGAATTTTTTGAAGAAAAGATGGTTTGCAAGGTTGTTTTTACTATTCTTTGATCTAACTAAGTGTACTTAATAGATCCAAAAACTAAAAATGATTTCAATTTGAAGTCTTTTATTCTTTTGATAATCTTACTACTTCATCATGAAGCTCCTGATCCCAAATAAACTGCATGTCAAACTCACCGTCTGACTTTAAGGAAAAAATAGCTTTATTCCATCTGTTTCTAATATCTTCCGTTGTTATTTTCTGAAGTTCCAAAATATCAAATGTCAATTCAAAATCGAACTCATCAACGTCTAGTTGCCGTTTTTGATCATTTTTATTGACATAATTTCCCGCAAAACTGGCCATTTCTCCAATAGTTTCTATGTTTAACTCTGCCCCAATCCACTCTTCATTAATTACAGAATTAATATTGCTGGCAATAGCACTATAAATATCATCAATAGTTTTCATAATCGTTTCAGATATAAGTTACCGTGTATATTTTTTTATGACAGAAAATCTGCTATAGACAACATTATTATTCAGGCCGCTATTTCTTCAGAATTCCCCTTAATTCCAACCTTGCCTGAGAAAAGGATAAGTCTCGCTATTAGTTTTAGTTGCGTAAGCCTATATAAAAATAATAAAATGAAATATAATTTTCAAGATTTTTTATACATTGAAGATCCCGTTTAAAACCGTACGAAGAAGGGGCTATCTACTTTTTGTATACTTAAAAATGCGTTCTAATTCTTTATTTAAGTTGTCACCTCTAAGCCCTTTAGCAAGAACTACTCCATTTGGGGCAATTAGAAAATTATCAGGGACAGCTTGAATAAAGAGCTGTTGAGCAACTGAGTTTTTAAAAGATTTTAGATCCGATAATTGAGTCCATTTTAATTCATCATCACGTATAGCTTTTAACCATTCTGCTTTATTTTCATCCAGTGATATTCCTATAATCTCAAATCCCTTAGATCTATATTTTTGATAGGCTTTAACCAAATTAGGGTTTTCCCTTCGGCAAGGGCCACACCAGGATGCCCAAAAGTCAACCAATACATATTTACCTCTAAATTGAGATAATTTAACGACTTTTGATGTCGTATCCGTCTGTTGGAATTCAGGCAGAATCTCACCGATTTCAATTATTTTACCAATATTTATTTTTTGGAGAATTGATTCTCCTAAATATGTCTTCTGTAAATCATTTGAAATCTTTTTGAACATGTTATTTCTATCATTTAGATGTTTGTTGGTATTATCTGGAAATTTACTTATTAGATAAAGCCCGTAGTAATTATTCGGATGATGAGATATAAATAAATCAGATTGTTCGCGAATTACTTCAATCAACTCATCGTTTTTCAGGTCACGACCTAGTTGTTCTGTTTTTGTTATAATTGCTGTTGATTTATTTTTGTTGAATATTCTCTCAATACTGTCTAAAGAGG
>JALAGS010000062.1 GCA_022712315.1 Sphingobacterium sp.
AAGCAAAATTAGTCAGTCGTGAAGTTAAAGCAAGTTGATAAAATTTCGGGCATTCGATCAGAGGACTTCTTAAAAAACTATCTGAAGCCAGGTTTTCCTGTAATTATATCAGATTTTATCAGTGCAGAAAGTCCAGCGTGGAAGAAATGGAGTTATGATTACTTTAAGGAAATTGCAGGAGATATAAAAATAGATGTCTACGGAAAAGAGGAGGAGTCGATGGACCGTGCTGCCAGTGCTCCTGTTGGCCATATGACATTTGCAGAATATTTGGATCTGATCACAAAAGAACCTACAGAGTTACGGTTGTTTTTGTTCAATTTGCTCAAAATACGTCCTGAACTGAAAAACGATGTCATTTATAACGATGTCACAGGAGGTAAGGTATTGCAATGGTTGCCATTTATGTTTTTTGGTGGAGAGGGCTCAAGCACCCGTAATCATTTCGATATTGACATGTCGCATGTGTTTATTTCTCAATTCCAGGGATTAAAACGTATTTGGCTTTTCCCGAATGATCAATCTGATTTGATGTATAAATTGCCATACAACTTTCATAGTATTGCCAATCCAAAATATAGCAGCGAAGAAGAATATCCGGGAATTAAGTACCTTGACGGCTACGAAGCGGTCATCCATCCTGGAGAGACCTTATACATGCCAGCTGGATGGTGGCATTATATTCAATATGAGACTGAGGGTTATTCGATTTCTGTCAGGGCATTAGCAAATTCGATCAGCGAGAAATTGAAAGGCGCGCGTAATCTGTTTATCACAAGGCATTTTGATAATACAATGCGAAAGATCTTCAAAGACCATTGGTTTCACTATAAAATTAATACAGCAAAACGTCGCGCCAATAATGCGATTAAAAGAAATAAACGTTAATATAGAAAGGGGACTGTAAAATGTCCCCTTTTGTTTTTAAATATATTTTATGTAAAGCATTTAGTTTGACCTCTCCTTAAGGCGTTTGCTGTACTCATTCTTCTACATTAGCCCATTTGCTAGCTTCTCGATAAAATAGCGTGTAAGGGTCGCTTGGGTAAACTACGGTGTCCGGATTATGTCGAAATGGAATAGCTGGATTGAAGATTTCCTGAAGAATATCTCGCAAGAATCTGACAAAGTTCTCTTTCTGGAATGCGAGAAATTCATCGGTCATTATTCCCTCTTTACCACTGAATAATGTCCCTTCTTCCCGCATCTTACGTGCAACATAGAGATGAGGCTCGAGTTGTTTTCTTCCTGTTTTCTGTTCGAATACATAGGCATAGAATAGCGTTTGGACCATCGCTTTATTTTCGGTATTTGGAGCAAATACCTGATCGATTTCTTTAAATATGATCGAATCCCCTCCTGTTTTGTAATCGACAATTCTACTAATGATGCGGTCGTCGTGTGTTATGACCTCGTCTACACGGTCGATGATGCCGTATAGCGAGACTTGTCGTTCCTCTCCATTGATTTGAATGGGGAAAGGCAATATATAGTCGTTATCATTCTCGAGTTCAATAATCCGAAATGCTTTGTAGTTGTTGATGTCATATTCGAGATACATCTTGACGTATTCGCAGGCAATCTTCAGCATGATCCGCTGCAAACTGTTTAAATCATTTGCTGCCTTTAATTCGACCTGATATTGAATGCCTATTTCACGAATGACATGTGCCTCTATCTTGTCGATCTGTCCTTGCAGGATACGCGTCGGTGTAAAGTCCTGTTGCCCCTTGAATGGTAGAAATATACGCTCCATTACATTATGAATGACCGTTCCCAGCTTATTCATCTCAAATTCCTGAGAGATCGAAGGCGGTTCTTTGATGTTGGCAATATGTTTCAGGAAAAACTGCAACGGAGATTGCAGGTATGTCGTAAGTGCTGTTGCCGATATTCTTTTCTGGTTAACGATAAAGTCCTGGTACATCTTTTCCCAGACTTCGCCACGTTTCTCGATAACAATTTCTTGGGCTTTATCTGCAAATTGGATGGTCTGTTGCTGAATTCTTCGGTCAAATTTAAAGTTGCTTTCAAACTCCAGCTGTTTGATAAAGCGACTTTCTTCACCCGTTGAGCTCTCGTCAACCAAGCCATTGTAGAAAATATGAATTCCTTCACTGTATTGAAAATGGCGATAAAATAAATAGGCTGACAGGGCATCTTGATTCTCCAATATAGGGAGTCCATAAGCACTTCTTAGGCTATTGGGTATGAAGGTAGGTGAGTTGGAAGTTTTGGGAAGAATACCTTCGTTTGCTCCTAGGATATAGACGTTGTCAAAATTTAAACAACGGCTTTCCAAAAGTCCCATAATTTGGATCCCTTCGAGAGGATCCCCTTCTATGGCCGAATTTATTGGAGCAATGGCTTTTTTAATCAAGCCGATCTGGAAGCTGATGCTTAAAGGAGCTACGGTTTCAAAACCTAAAAGTAGCTGGTTTAGCGTTTTCTTTGTCTCGATCAGGAGGTTGTTGTCAATTTGGCGAATTCGCTCCTGAGAAGAAATGCTGTGGAGCAGATTTTCGACGAGCTGAATAAGTGATGGTATCAAATGGGCCGAATTATCTATGGGAACAAAAAATTGAGGCAGAGCGCTCTCGAAATGAAGTTCTTCCAAAGCGATCTCAAATAACTGTTTGTCGGCGATTTCCCGTTGAATCTGCAGCTTATCTGCCAAGAGCACCATTGTCAGCGGATGATTGATGAAAGTCTCGATAACCTGATAGGAGATCTTTCGCCGTTTGAACTGTGATATTTCCAAATGGACTTCCATCCATAAGTCCAGTATGCCATAAATCGGAGATTGCGTCAGGGGATAACCCGTCGTGATATTGGGTTTTACGTCCGGTAGGCTTTGCAGTAAAGGAACAAGTAGGTTTTCGTCGGCCAGCAGGATAGCGGAAGTCTGTTCCGTGTTGCTGTGCTGCTCGAGGATATCATACAGCAATTTTGTTTGGCTTATTTTCCCCGTACTCGCATATAGATTGACGGTGGACGTTCTGTTTCCAATTATATTAGGGCTATCACCCAATGCATTGACCAAGCCTGTCTGAAAGATGTTGCGACGAATAAAGAGGCCTGCTTCCTGCATGTTGTCTTCTAGGTAATAGGCATCAGCATCGAAGTAGAATAATGCGCGGCCCTGATCCTGCCATTGTCTGAATAACTTCGCTTCGGCTTTATTCAATGCATTAAACCCGACAAACAGGATGTGCTGAAAAGAAGATGCGAAGTGCTGATTCGTAGCCTTGCCTTCAACCAGGTCGCGGTAAATTGTTGGATAATTGGTTTGTCCTTCTGCTTTAAGTTTTTCTTTGAAACGGTCATACAGTAAGGGCAGTCTCTTCCAGAGTTGAAGGAAACGTTCTTGTACCCCACTATGCCCGGCAATAGAAAAGGATTGCCAAAACTGACGGATAAACCCTTGCTGTTCTTGCGTGAGATGTTGAAAAGCAATATCAATTTTGGTGTTGTCATAAAGTTCTAAATAGATCTGTTCTATGGGGACGAGATCATAATCCAGCTGGCCGAAGTCGCTTAATATAATTTCTGCGATTGGATAAAATTCTTCCAATGTTTCAGGCTGTTTGCCTTCTGCCATCAATAGCTCATTATGAATATTAAAAAGATGGAAAAATTGTGCTAGAGGACTTGCTTCAGTGTCATCGGTCGAAAGTCTGAAAAATTCCTGAATTGTAAAAAACTGTGGTGACCAGATCGCCTGTCCATACACTTCGGAAAGATGTTTTTTGAGGTAGGTAATCGGACGTTTATTATTAAACACGATGGCAATCTCACTCAGATCGTTCCCAAAACGTTGTTGAATGTCTGCTGCTACTAATTTTAGAAAGGCTGTCTGCATCGTGTTATTATTTTACTTCAGTTAATTGATTTGATTTCGCGTAATAGAGAAAGGCTTTCACATTGTTGTAACCAAGGTTCTCTAAATTCTTTTTATAGTTGTCGACTTGATACTTATGTCCGATATAGTCTGTTTGTGTAAACTTGAAATCCAGGACGATTGTTTCTTCCGCTGAGGTGAACACTTTATCAGGACGGATGGTCTCGCCCTTGGCGGTAATGATACTGGCCTCATTCCAGATCTTATAGTTTCCGGTGAGCCATTTGTTGATCATAGGGTGTTTCCAGATCTGATTGATCTCCTGCATGAGAAAGGGTTCTTCCTCTTTGGAGAGAATACCTTCCTGGATCAGTTGGCGGACCAGTTTATGGATGTCTTCTTCCTTTGAAATCTGAGCCATAATATCATGGGCCAATATACCGTACTGTGCCGCTTTTTCTAGCATCATGATATCATTGATGCTGCGTGAGCTCGATTTTTCTAAGGCCATTTCCAATTCTTTGGAAATGGGATAGTGGCTCAGCGAAATAATATTGTCTTTTTGAACCTGATGTTTTTTGTTTTCGATCATCTGATCGAGATATATGCCTTTGTCTTCCAGTTTAAATGGAGATACTGGAGTGTCTAAAATCTGATAAAGTACATCACTGATATATTCGTCTTTCATCTCATAGCCTATAATCTCGCCCGTCTTTTTGTCAACGGACTCTTTAAAGGACGGGGCTGTAATATAGAGGTGTTCGACTGCGCGGGTTGTTGCCACATAGAATGTATTGAGCGCATCCATGTAGTTGAACAGCATCTCTTCAAAATATTGTTTGAAAAAAACAGATTTTCCGACGGTGGAAGTATATTTAATTGGAATTTTTCCCAATTGAGCAAAGGGTGTATCTGATGTCTCGATCCAAAAATCGCCATTGATCATGCCGTCGAGATCCCAGGAACAAAAAGGAATCATCACAACGTCATAAGCCAGACCTTTTGATTTGTGGATAGTGGTTACCTCGATCGCATTGATTTCTCCGTTGGAAGGTAGCACGGCCCGATTGCCATCTTCTTCCCAGAATTCCAGAAACTGAATAATGCCACGTTCGCCATTGGTGGAGAAGGTTGAGATCATATCTTTGAATGCGAGGAGGTAAGGGAGATGAATGTTGCCCATTGTTGTAAAGCCGTAGATTTCAATAAGCTTTTCAATCAGATGGACCAAAGGCTGTTTCTGTGCCATTTCCCAGGAGTCAATCAGCGCCTCAGGGAGATACGCCTTAAGTGCCCGAATATCATTGGTTGCAAATTTTAACCACGCATCCTGATCGATTGTGCTATTCTGTATATGTTGATAGAGATAGACCATCTTTGCTTTATGGATGGTATGCTTATCCGAATTATAGACTAGCGCTTTTAAAGTTTCGATCAACAATAATACGGCATCATTACTCGCCAGCGACAGCGCATCACCGGATATGACTTCAAATGCAAGCTGCTGTTCTTTTTTGAAGTCCATGAGTTTCTGGATGACCAATTTGGCTTGTGCATTGCTCCGCACCAGAATCCCGATCTGCTGGGCCTGATAACGTCCGCTTCGGAGCCAGTCACCTATTTTTTGACATAGTTGTACAAGCGATTCCTCAATAACCTGGTTTCTTCTGTAACGCCCATCAGTAACGGGGATGTAGGAGATCTCAATGGATCCTAATTGGTCAAGGTTTCCTTTTTTATGTTCAGGAACTTCCTGTTGGCTGTTTTCATAAGCCTTGACAAGCATCTGATCATTGCCAGAAGAAACCCACCACTGTTTCCCTTCTTCATCGAGGCTTTCGGATACTTTTTCATTCAGTACCTGTTGCAGGTGCTGTGGAATACTGCTAAACAGGTAATTGTTTAATTGAATGATATTTGGAAGGCTTCTAAAATTGGTGTCGAGGCTTCCGTTTTCGATAAAAGTTGTTTTGCCATGCTCGTCCAGGTGAAAGGCCTGGCCGATCTGTTGCTCTACCTGTTGCAGGAGGATACGCCAGTCCCCATTCCGCCAGCGGTAGATACTTTGTTTGACATCACCTACAATCAGGTGTTCGCTGACTGTGCCTTTGGCATCTGCTAATGCATTGATCAATAGCGGGCTGTAGTTTTTCCATTGGATCCGCGAGGTATCCTGAAATTCGTCGAACAAAAAGTAGTTGAAGCGATTGCCGATTTTCTCCCAGATAAATGTGGGATCGCTATTTTCATCCAATCCGAGTTTATTTAAGAGAATCTGCGAATCGGAAATTAATTGAGCCCCATTGTCCCGTCGCCACTGTGTCAGTAAGTCGCTCATTTCCTTGAGTAAGCGTAGGTAATAGAGATTGTTCTGTACTGCTTGATAGGCAATATAAGCCGAAAGGTTATCGTGTAGCTTTTGGAAAGATGCCAGGATGGGGCTGAGTGCGGCGATAAGATCATGACGTATATTTTTGTCACTATCCGTAAATGCATCTTCATTGTCGATTAACTGGAGGTATTTTTCTAATATCTTGGCAATTTCGGAAGCACTTAGCTTTTCCGTTCTTTTGTTTGTTTTGCTGGCCGATATTATTTTATTGCGCGATTTACCCTTCAGTTCACTTTCGGAGATGTTGAATTTCTTAAAGGTTTCACTAAATGCTTCAATCGTCATGGAGAGCGCTTCGGTGAAGGAGCTGATCTTCTGTTCAACTTCCTGATTCAGGAGATTAAAGACTTCTTTTGGATTGGCAGAGTTGATGTAACCATCAAATTCTTGGAAATTTTCAGAAAAAATAAGGCTTGCCAAACCCATTAATTGTTGGCGGTAGTTCCAATTTTCATTTTTTGCTATTTTCTTTTCCGCGTAAGCTATAATCCAGTCAAGGAGATCGGGACGTTCATCCAGCAATTGATTCAGCATGACTGTGAGGTCATTTTTCACTTTATTGACATTCATTTCAATCTTATAAGCTGCATCAAGATTGAGCTCATAAGTAAATGCACGAATGACTTTTTGGGAAAAACCATCGATTGTACTGATCGTAAAATGACTGTAGTCGTGTAGGATACGACGATAAACCCGATAAGCTTTCTCCTGGACGAGATACGGATTCCAATCGGGCTGCTGCTCGAGTAAAAGCTTTCTGAAATCTTCAATTTTAGCACTGGTATTGCCCGTTGCCAAACCATGGAGCACCGAGAGGATACGTTCTTTCATCTCTGCGGTTGCTTTATTGGTGAATGTTACAGCCAAAATCTCTTTATAGCTATTCTCGTTGGAAAGCAGGAGAGTGAGATAGTGTAAAGTCAAGCTAAAGGTTTTTCCCGAACCGGCCGAAGCTTTAAGTATTTTTAATGGCGCAACAGATTTCATAGAATGAAGGTATAAAGTAAAAAGTGAATTGGCAAAAATGTCGAAGACAATTTCGCCGGCAAAATACACAAGGGGCATCCTGTTTACATTTCGTAAAATAGCCCTTTTTTTCTGAAAGTATCTGATCTTATTGGTCAGAAAGAACCTTCAGTTTGCTTTCATTGCTGTTGGTGTCTGCGAAGTCATGACGGGTTTGGAGAGAGGGACTATTTGTATACTGATTTTTTGAAAGACTTTTCTAGCTGAATGGCAAGCGCAAAACATTGGAAAGCATGGGCGGTGTTTAGCCTAAATAGGTTGCTGAAAGAAGCTAACCTTGTCGTTTTCAGTGAAGTTTTATTAAATAATAACGATGATTAAAAAAAAATAACTATCTTTGCATCCCCTCTAGCATGAAGCTCGGGGGATATGTTGAATACATAAAATAAAATTAAAAAATGGCAACTAAAATCAGATTGCAAAGACACGGTAAAAAAGGACGTCCTTTTTACCACGTAGTCGTAGCGGATTCTCGCGCTCCACGTGACGGTAAATTCATCGAACGTATTGGTTCTTACAACCCGAACACAAATCCAGCAACTATCGTTTTGGATTTTGAAAAAGCTTTGGATTGGATGAATAAAGGTGCTCAACCAACTGACACAGCTCGTGCTATCCTTTCTTACAAAGGTGTTCTTTACAAGAAACACTTGCAAGGTGGTGTGAAAAAAGGTGCTTTTGATGAAGCTGCTGCTGAAGCTAAATTTACAGCTTGGACTGAAGCTAATGATGCAAGAATCTCTGGTAAAAAAGATGGTTTAGCACAAACTAAAGCTGAAGCTAAAAAAGCTGCTTTAGTCGCTGAAGCTAAGAAAAAAGAAGAAAAAGCTGCTGCTGTAGCTGCTAAGAATGCTCCTGTAGCGGAAGAAACTGCTGCTGAAGAGACTGAAGCTCCTGCATCAGAAGAAACTGAAGGTTAATTCTTTCATAAAGTATTCGAGAAAGCCGACTCAATCTTGAGCCGGCTTTTTTTGAAACAGCCAATAGGCAAATGGTTTGCCAACTCATGTCTCACATCTAATTGCTAAATACGAAAATATGACTATTGATCAAAGCTTTTACATCGGTTATGTCAGTAAAACAAGAGGTCTTAAAGGAGAGGTACAATTGTTTTTTGAATTCGAGGAATACGAGAGTCTGGATATGGATGTTGTCTTCGTAGAAGTGAACAAAAAGCTTGTTCCCTATTTTGTTGATACGATTAAATTTCAAAAAAATAGTACAGCTTATGTGACATTTGAGGATGTTGATCATATCGATAAGGCTCAGGTGCTCGTTCGTAAAAAAATATATCTATCCAATGATAAAATGCCTGAGCGCGATCCAGATGATTTTAGGTATACTGATTTAATCGGTTTTTTAGTGATCGATGAAAAACATGGTGAATTGGGTGAGATAACAGATGTTCAAGAATTTCCGCAACAATTTGTCGCGACAGTCGATATGGATGGCAAAGAGTTGATGTTCCCTTTGTCCGACGATTTGATCTTAGGAATAGATGGCGAAGAGCAGATCATTGAAGTTGAACTGCCAGAGGGCTTAGTGGATCTCTATAAAGAATAAGCTATCCCCGAGCTTAATTCAAATGAATAGCGGTATATTATAACTATTGCAGTAATTTCTTATCTTGGTCCGTGTATTATTATTGGCCATAATTATTAATTTGATATTGAAACCGTTATTACTGCTGCTATTCGCATTTTCGTTGTCTTCTTGTGCTTTCTTTGGGAAGAAAAAGGAGTTTCCTGAAGGCAATTACCAAATGATATTTGGTTATTCAAATGAGGAGTATCGTAAATTAAAAAGCGAATCTTTCCAAAATGTGGAGGCAGATGTTTATGGTAATGACCCAACTATATACCGATCTTTTCTCTCCCTCCATGATAAAGACCAATTTGTCCTAGCGATCGATGATATTTTACTTTTCGGTAAGTATAGATTCAATGGCGATCGATTAGAATTGACTGATGAGAAAAAAGGCAGCGTCGCATTGGATATTATTAAGGTAAAAGACGGTTTTGTTCAGCTGCGAGGTGATTTTTCACAGTTTAACTCAGCACGTGTACCTACTACCGAAAGACTTTATATCAATTTTGCGTTAGATAAAACCCCTATTCGGGAGACGCCCAGCAAATTTGATAGCCAGGTAAATCTCTGGCGGAATGCTCCTGTAAAATCAGAAAATGAAAAGGAAATAAAAGCCAGGGCATTGAATTTTGTCGATTATTCTATTGCTTATTTTCAGCATATATCGAGTTCCGGTACACATCATGATTATCGAATGGATGGAGTTGAATCGCCAATTATCTATGCTGAGAACGGTATTGTGCTAAAGCAGTGGGCAGATGTTCCTGAATCTTGGAAAGAATTGTTTTACAACGAACAGAACGCATTGCTCGCTTACCAATATTTATTTGATGGTTTTAAATATGGTTCCAAAGAGGAGTACCATGTTACAGGACTCTTATTGATCACATTTTATCTCAAAAATCTACGGAATTCCCTAGCGGCTAATCTTTAGTCACTTGTTATGGCGCAGCCACTATCTTCCTAGTCAATGAACTTCAATCGTCAGTTTTATCCATTTTTTAAGTCTTTTACTTTTGGTGGCGTGTAAATTCCTGTTGTTGCCTGGGAATTAATCTGAAGCCGTATTTATTGCAGTCTTTTTGTCGCTATTTTTGCCTTTTCGAAAAAATATTTTTGTCTTTTGATTTTTTAAAACGATATTAGCAACGCTTATAGAGAAAGGCCGAGGGACTAGACCCAGTGAAGCCTTAGCAACCTGTATTGTTCAAGGTGCTAAATTCTACCCTGCTCCATGTGGGAAAGATAAGTTACATGTAGATAAACATTTCCTCGACTTGTGCGTTTCGATGTAAGCCAACCAAACTAAAAACATTTTTTTAATGAAGATTATCGATCATATCCAGAATGCCAAAGGAAAGACATTGTTTTCTTTTGAGCTATTGCCGCCGGCGAAAGGACAGGGCATCCAAAGTATTTTTAAAACTATGGATGAACTGATGGAGTTTAAGCCCCCTTTTATCGACGTAACCTACCATCGGGAAGATTATATCTACAAGGAGCATGCGAGTGGCTTACTGGAACGCGTATCCTATCGTAAACGTCCGGGGACAGTGGCGATATGTGCTGCAATCATGAATAAATATAAAGTGGATGCAGTCCCTCATTTGATATGTGGGGGCTTTACGAAAGAGGAAACTGAAAATGCATTGATCGATTTGAACTTCCTGGGAATAGATAATGTCCTTGTATTGCGGGGCGATGCACGCAAGGGAGATGCCGATTTTATACCAACTGATGGCGGACATGCTTTTGCAACAGACCTATTGGAGCAGGTAACGGATATGAATAAAGGGAAGTATCTGCATGAAGATATTGTCACATCGGAGAAGACTGATTTTTGCATCGGAGTAGCAGGTTATCCCGAAAAACATTTTGAATCGCCAAATTTCAATACGGACTTTAAATACCTTAAACAAAAAGTGGATATGGGAGCAGAATTTATTGTGACCCAGATGTTCTTTAATGTCGATAAATACAAGGAATTTGTGACAAAATGTAGAGATAACGGAATTCATGTACCTATTATCCCGGGGCTAAAACCGTTGACAACGAAAAAACAATTGGTGACCCTGCCTCGCATCTTCCATTTAGATATTCCCGAAGAACTGAGTGATGCTGTAGCGGCATGTAAAACGAATGGCGAAGTCAGACAAGTGGGCGAGGAGTGGCTGGTACAGCAATGTCAAGAGCTGATCAAATTTGGCGCTCCGGTATTACATTTCTATACGATGAGTAATCCTGGCCCTACAAAGAAGATTGTTGAAAAACTAGCATAATATAAGAAAGGGAGCCTATTTGCTCCCTTTTCTGTTCGTATACCCCTATGGGAACCTGTCATCTGATCTGACTTTACGGATTTTTAATAAACCGACTTATATAACCTGAGTAGCATGTTTATCGCCAGCTATTTGTGTTAAATAGTGTTAATTAACATATTGGAGTCAAGATAACTTTTTAACTTAAAGTGCTAAAAAAGGATTTTAACAATAGACCAATTGACCTTATGACGTACAACAGAATAAATTCTCTACTCGGTTTTGCTTGCGGAATGATAGCCACATGTGTATATATAGCTACGGTAGAAAAGACCGTAAGCTGGTGGGATTGCGGTGAATTTATCGCCTGTGCCTATAAATTGGAGGTGGCACATCAACCGGGAGCACCCTTGTTTCTTCTTATTCAGAATATATTTTCTAATCTCGCTTTAGGGAATACCGGTCAGATTGCCTATTGGATGAATATAGGTTCAGCGGTTTGCAGCGGACTTACCGTGACCTTTTTATTTTGGACAATAACCGCCATTGCCAAAAAGATACTCAACAAAGACAGACAGGTTTCTTTATCAAACTACTTACAGATCTTCGGCGCAGGAATTGTCGGGGCGATGGCATTTAGTTTCAGCGATTCATTTTGGTATTCGGCAGTAGAATCTGAAGTGTATGCGATGTCTTCCTTGTGTACAGCAGTCGTGTTTTGGGCAATCTTAAAGTGGGAAGCCCGTGCAGATGAAGAAGGCAGCGATCGTTGGTTGGTCTTTATTGCTTTTGTTATGGGGCTTTCCATCGGAGTCCATCTACTAAACCTTTTGGCTATCCCTGCTATCGCGATGGTTGTCTATTTCAGAAGGGCAAGCCAGATTAGTGCGAAGGGTACATTAAAAGCTTTTGTCGTAGGTGTACTGATTTTGGGTGCAGTTCTGTGGGGCATTATTCAATGGATGGTTGGTCTGGCCGCTAAAGTAGATCTTTTATTTGTAAACTCACTAGGGATGGGATTTGGTACCGGAATTTTCTTCTCGTGCCTATTATTGGGGGGATTGATAATTTATGGTCTATATTATTCCTATAAAAAGCAGAAATATACACTCAATACAGCCTTGCTGGTTCTTTGTTTTGTTTTATTTGGATACAGTTCCTACACCATGGTCATGATCCGAGGAAAAGCAAATCCATCCTTGAACAATAATGCACCGGATAACGTATTTTCTTTTTTAGGATATTTGAGCCGGGAACAATATATCCGGGAACCCTTACTCAAAGGACCTTATTATGACTCGCAAGTGGTTGGCGTCGATAGTAAGACGAGCTATCGGAAAGATAAATCGGAGTATGTTCCCTTCACACAGGTAGACAAATATCAATTTGATAAGGAAACCTTTTTCCCGCGTATCTATAGCCAAGATGGAAGCCATCAAGCCTATTATAGAAGTTACCTCAATTTGAAAGAAGGGCAACAGCCAACGTTTTCCGATAATTTTAAGTTCTTTTTCAATTTTCAGTTGGGCGATATGTATACCCGTTATTTCTTATGGAATTTTGTCGGTAGACAGAATGATAAGCAAGGGTATGGAACGTATAGTGACGGGAACTGGCTGTCAGGAATCAAAACATTGGACAATTGGCGCCTGGGGGGGCAAGATAAACTGTCTCAAGCTCAAGAGCATGATCCGAGCCGGAATACCTATTTCTTTCTTCCACTGCTTTTGGGGATCGCCGGTGCGATCTGGTTGTATAAAAACAACAAGCCCTATACACTTGTCATCACTTTACTGTTTGTATTCACAGGTATTGCGATTGTTGTTTACCTCAACCAAACTCCTATGCAACCCCGCGAACGGGATTATGCTTATGTCGGATCCTTTTATGCTTTTGCGATCTGGATCGGATTGGGGCTGATCGCACTTGTTCGTTTTTTCAAACGTTTTGTACAAACGCGCTATGCCTTGGCGACAGGTTTATCTTTTGCATTGCTGGGAGGACCCATTATTTTGGTTCATCAAAACTGGGACGATCATAATAGATCGGAGAAATCGTTGGCAAGGGACATGGCACGTAATTATCTTGAAGCTTGTGCTCCAAATGCGATCCTATTTACCTATGGCGATCATGATACATTTCCGGTATGGTACTTACAGGAAGTGGAAGGCGTCCGCCGTGATGTACGGGTTGTCGTGTTAAGTTATCTCACCGGTGATTGGTACATGCAGCAGGCAAAACAACCAACGTATCAGGCTGCGGGCCTTCCGGTAACGATCTCTGCGGAGAAAACAAAAAAAGGAGTTCGTGATTATATTCCTTTTGTGGATCGGCAACTCGACCAAGCGGTTGACATCGGTCAGTTATTGCAATTTGTGACTTCGGATGATCCAGATTATAAGGTTCAGCTGAATTCGGGAAGTATGGAGAATTATTTTCCTTCCAAAAAGGTTCAATTAAGCGTTGACAGAGCGGAAGTCGTCAAGAAGAATGCGGTTCCATCTTATTTGCAGAACGCCATTGTATCTACCATGGAATGGGAGATACCGAATGACCATCTGACCAGAGCGGATCTGACCCTGTTGTCGGTGCTCGAAAATAACCATTGGGATCGACCGATATACTTTTCAAATATGCTGCCTGGCGATATCAAGTTGGGGCTGGATAAATATTTGGTCAATGAAGGCTTTACTTCGAGGCTGATGCCTGTTGCTGCGGCAGAAAAATCGCAGGGAAAATCGAGCGAGCCAACAGCATTGGTCAATATCGAAGCGTTGTATAATAATATTATGCATACCTATACTTGGGGTAATATAAAAAATGCGCAATATGTGGATACAGATTCGTTCCGCTTTGCAAGCATGTATGCAAGAGATATTTTTGGAAAAGCAGCTCGTCTGTTGCTGGTCAATGGTCAGGTCAAACAAGCCGGGGAAATCGCTAAAAAGGCATACGATCAATTACCGGACCGGGTGTATGCTATGTCTGATGCAATTAACTATGCCGATATTATCGACAGTCTCTATCGTTCGGGGCAACCTCAGCTTGCGAATAACATGTTGGATCGCAATCTAAATTATGTGGCTGAAAATATGGAATATCTGCATCAGCTCGCAGCGGAAAAGAAAAATCTAAGTTTCGAATGGAATGATATTCAGATTGGATTGGACTCTGTCGACCGCTATCGCGAGATTTTATTGGATGCGAAAGATGCTAAGCGGCTGGCGCGCGTTGAGGGCTTGAGAAAACAATACCAGAACTGGTATGGAATAGAGTAAGCAATTCTCCTGTCAAAGGACTGTTTTTTAGGTGAGTTTGACGAAAGAAATCCGATCAAGGAGTTTCGATAAAGAGACCAGATGAGGCCCCTTTCACATGCTGGAAGGGGCCTCGATACATATAGGATAGGGAAATGAGCCAATTTATTAGAACTTCATACCTACTCCAACGCCAAGGAGGAAGGGATTGATGTCAACTTTTGCCGGTATGGTTAAGTTGGGTGCCAAGTTTGACCCATCTACATTAACATCGGTCTTTAAAAGAATATACTTGGCATCTAAATTCACGAAATACTTGTCAGATAGCTTAAAGTCAACCCCGAGCTGAGTTGCAAAACCGAACGCATTATCGTATTTCACATTCTTCACCGTTGGTCCAGCGTTGACGCTATAGAATATCGTATAATTTATTCCTGCACCCACATAGGGCTTTATGGCTCCCTCGGGAAAGAAATGATACTGCGCTGTAAGTGTGGGAGGAAGAAGCCATACACTGCCTAGATCGACATTGGTGGACGAACTACCTCCGATTGCTGTTAAATTTGAGCCTGTGGTATGGACTTTATGTTTTGTTGTCCCTAAGATTAGCTCCGCTGCAATGTTTTTTGTAAAAAAATAAGTAAAGTCCAGTTCAGGGATAAATTTTGTGTTGATGTCTATATCACCGCCTATTGTATTGATATTGGCCGATTCTGTTGGCACGACCGCCACTCCTCTGAGTCTCATCTGCCAGCGTTGATTGGGGATTGTTTGTGCCTGTAAGCTTAGCGCTCCTAAAGTGAGGGTCAGTGCAATTAAAAATAACTTTTTCATATCATTAAGGGTATTTGTTTGCTGTAAAACTATTGCTAAAACCACAGCAAAAGAGTGACGATAATCAGGTTGAAAAATGAATGATGAAACGCTTTGTCTATTGTAAATGACCTATCTTTATAAATTGCTTGCATTAAAAAAATGAAGGCATGCACATACGTTCATTTTTTGTCAGGCGAGAGAAAAAGCTTGAAGTTTGGGGGGATATATGCAATGCAAGAAGAAGGAAAAAAATGCTGGGCGAGTATCGCCAGTGCATGAGCGAGAAGTTATCTGTGCTAGCAAACGTATTATAGGGCGATGTGTGGTTTACGTGTTGTAAGGAGATGTGATTTAAATATCTGCAGTTTAGAGATGCTAAAGGCTATTTAGATATGATAATAACCAACGCAGATTAATTTAAACGGAATGAGCCCGGTGGAATACCGAGCTCATTATATCAAAAAAACTGCATAAATTAGTCCAACTTTTTGAGGTCAGTCCTAAATAATACAGGCCTTCTATTTAAAGAAAACCATGTTTAAGCGTTTTTCTTTACCTCTTTACCCCAGGAATCTTTTAGCGTAACCGTACGGTTAAAGACTAAATGTGCTGGAGTTGAATGTGTATCTAATGTAAAATAGCCTAATCGGATAAATTGATACCCTTTTCCAGGATTAGCATTTGCTAAGTCTGGTTCAATGTAAGCGCGTTCAATGATGTGTAGACTTTCTGGATTGATTGATGCTTTAAAGTCTTCTGCTGCAGCTGGATTTTCATCGTTGAACAATCGGTCATACAACCTCACCTCAGCTTCTTTGGCATGTGGGACTGAGATCCAGTGAATTGTTCCTTTTACTTTTAATCCGGAAGTGTCTTCGCCTGATTTTGAGTTTGGAACATAGGTACAATGCACTTCTGTTACTTTTCCATTTTCATCTTTCACAAAATCATGACAGGTGACGATGTAAGCATGTTTCAAACGTACAGAAAGGCCTGGTCCCAAGCGGAAGAATTTCTTTGGAGCATCCTCCATAAAGTCATCGCGCTCTATCCAAAGCTCTTTTGAAAATGGAATAGTGCGTGAGCCTTCACCACCTTCCACTTCAGGGTTGTTTTCACCGACAAGGTCCTCAACCTGGCCTTCAGGATAGTTTGTAATCACCAATTTGATTGGGTCAAGTACAGCCATTCTGCGCCATGCTGTTTTGTTGAGATCCTCACGGATACAGAACTCCAAAAGACTGACATCAATCATGTTTTCGCGTTTTTGAACACCAATCTTCTCACAGAAGTTGCGGATACTTGCTGGCGTGTAGCCTCTTCTCCTCAATCCTGAAATTGTTGGCATGCGTGGATCATCCCAGCTTTCGACAAACTTGTCATTAACCAGTTGCAACAACTTACGTTTACTCATGACTGTATAGGTCATATTTAAACGGGCAAACTCGTATTGTTTAGATGGGAAAATCTCCAATTTATCAATACACCAATCATAAAGTGGACGGTGTGGAATAAATTCCAATGTACAGATCGAATGTGTAATTTTCTCAATGGAATCAGATTGTCCATGTGCAAAATCATACATTGGATAGATACACCATTGATTGCCTGTTCTATGGTGATGAGCGTGTTTGATGCGGTATAACAAAGGGTCGCGCATGTGCATATTCGGACTGGCCAAATCTATCTTTGCACGGAGTACTTTTTCACCATCTTTGTATTTTCCGGCACGCATGTCAGCGAATAACGTCAGGTTTTCTTCAATAGTTCTGTCGCGGTACGGTGTTGGAACTCCCGGTTCTGTAGGGGTACCTTTCGCTGCCGCTATTTCTTCAGCTGTGCTATCGTCGACATAAGCTAAACCTTTTTTGATTAGCTCAACTGCATAACCATATAATGTCTCAAAATAATCTGAAGTATATAATTCCTCTGCCCACTGGAATCCAAGCCATTGAATATCTTTTTTGATGCTTTCAACATACTCCGTATCCTCAGTGACAGGGTTAGTGTCATCAAAACGTAGATTAGTCGTGCCATTATACTGCTGTGCTAATCCAAAATTCAAGCAGATGGATTTGGCGTGACCAATGTGGAGGTAACCATTTGGCTCAGGAGGAAAACGTGTCAATACACGTCCGCCATGCTTTCCTGTACGAAGATCCTCTTCGACAATTTCCTCGATAAAATTTAATGATTTTTCTTCACTCATAGTACAAAGTTAATTATTCGCAACGAGATATTAGCTAGGAGATCGTAGATATTCGGCTTAGTATGAGCGGTTGAATGTGCCCGCTGTATAGGCTAGTATCAGGATAGCTAATAACCTTTGGAACCAGCATAAAAAAGGGACGAAATTTCGTCCCTTTTTACCGATTTTTATTACTGTCTATTTATAAGCGAAGACTTCACCTAGCTCATCATTATTGGTAAAAGTACAGTGTTGGTCGATCAATTCTCCGGTGCCGATATTGATCATCATACCATGTACTGCTAGATCATCACGTTCTTTCCACGCATTTTGAATAATGGACGTCGCACACAGATTAAAAACTTGCTCTTTCACATTGAGTTCACTTAAGCGATTTACTTTTTTTTCATGATCTTGGATCGCATCGATCTCTGCACTGTGTAAGCGATATACATCTTTGATATGACCCAGCCAGTTGTCAATAATACCGTACTGTTTGCGGCTTAAAGAAGCAGCTACACCTCCACAGCCATAGTGGCCAGCAATAATGACATGTTTTACTTTCAAAACATTGACCGCATAGTCTAACACGGAAAGCATACTCATATCAGAGTGAATGACCATATTGGCAATATTACGGTGTACGAATACCTCTCCAGGCTTTGTACCTGTCAATTCATTTGCGGGTACCCGGCTATCTGCACAACCGATCCAAAGAATTTCAGGATTTTGACCTTTGGAAAGCTGCTGGAACCGCCCTGTAGCATCATTCTTTACAAATTCCATCCACTCTTTATTTCCCTTAATGATATTGTCAAATCCTATTTTTAAATCTTTATTTTCCATGTTCTTGTTATTTCACTCTCGCCCGAAGGCGTCGTTTTTATTTTATAATAATACAAATGTCTAAATTCATTGTTTACTTCAAACAATTTATTTTTATTGAAAATCTGTTCTTGATGTTCAATGATCGTCCTCCCTGTTTTGACACAGCTTGCGGGGAGGACGGTGTAGGACAATGGGCCAAGATATACGTTAAAGGCCTTTATCCTAGGAAGGTTTTTTATAGACCACCTGCAAAAGTTCGATGTCTTTGCCCTTACTTCTTGCATTCTGCTCAAAATCTTTGATGACTTCGATGACATCCTTGTCTATAAATTTACTGAATGTTCCATCGATGCGGATCTTACTGATAGATTTTGGTAAGCTGTATAATTTCTGTTGGATCGGAACCTTGTTCAAAAAGGATACTTCCTCCGCTAATGTAATGACGGCCTTATCTTCTTCATTGTCTTTTTCAACATTATATTTGAAAGCATTTTTCATATTTGCTCTCAAAATATAGAATGTCGCCACGACAATACCTATTCCTACACCCATAAGAAGATCGGTAAACACGATCGCTACTATGGTGACAAAAAATGGAATAAATTGATCTAAGCCCTTTTTGTACATCGAGGTGAATAGACTTGGTTTGGCTAATTTATATCCTGTATGGAGAAGGATAGCTGCAAGACAGGCCAAAGGAATCATATTCAGCATTGTTGGGATAGCGAGCATAGCGACCAATAGCCACATACCATGCATGATAGCAGACTGTCTCGTTTTTCCACCTGCATTGACGTTTGCTGATGAGCGTACGATAACGGATGTTAAGGGTAGACCGCCTAGAAGTCCACTGGTCATGTTACCGATTCCTTGTGCAACGAGTTCACGGTTGGTTGGCGTATTTCTTTTGTAAGGGTCTATTTTATCAACCGCCTCGATGCTCAATAAGGTTTCTAGGCTTGCAATAATTGCAATCGTAAATGCAGCTATCCACACCTCTTTGTTGACAATCTGTGTGAAGTCCGGTAGGGTAAATAATCCTGTGAGTTCCGCAAAAGAACCTACAATAGGGACCAAAACAAATTGTTTGTCATGCAATTGGAACGCTGAGCCGTTGAAAAAATAAGCTAAGCTTACGCCCAGAATCACGACAACCAATGGGGCCGGAATCTTATTAAGCTTTGGAATAGATGGCCAGAAGATTAGGATTGCCAATGATAGTGCACAGATGATTAATGCCCCAAAGTTGATCGCAGAGGCGATCGTATCAAAATAGGCGCCAATACCATGTCCATTGTCCATTTCGAAGGCATGTGTTTCCACTAAGCCCAATGCCAAAGGAATCTGCTTCATGATAATTGTGATACCGATCGCAGCAAGCATACCTACAATGACCGCTGAAGGGAAATAATTACCGATCATCCCGGCTTTTAATATGCCAAGAATGATCTGTACTACACCAGCGATCACGACGGCAAGTAGAAAGGTTTCATATGCACCTAGGCTCTGAATAGCACCTAAGACAATAACGGTAAGGCCAGCAGCTGGCCCACTTACACTGAGTGGTGATTTACTGATTGAAGCGACAACGATTCCACCAATTACACCAGTCAATAATCCTGCAAACAATGGCGCACCGGAGGCCATTGCAATTCCCAAACATAATGGAAGTGCCACCAAAAACACCACAACACTAGCAGGGAAGTCATATTTTAAGTCTCTTTTCGATAGTTTCAGAAAAGCCGACGTACGAGTTCCAAACATAAAATTTGTGTTTATCTATAAATAAAGTTTTCATCAGGCAACCTTTAGCTAGCTGTAGCTTTGTATCGTTATATCATATGACCTTCAATAGCATTGACAAAGCGTCTTGCTGAGAAAGCTCAACGATAAGATTCAACCAAGCTAAAGCAGATAAGGTTACTTCAGAAAAATCAAGGATACCGCACATGCTTTATCTTTTGCATGCGGGTCGATGGAAATACATCCCTAACTCAGGGATGCCTGTATTAACAGTTAGGAGGCGGTGTTGGAACCGTAGGATGGAAAGCTAAAATGCTTTTCTCATTTTTAAGATAATTCTTCTGTTTTCCTTGGTTCTCAACGGTAATGGTTTCAAATACAATAGGTTCTTCTGTTTTTGTATTGAAAAATTTTGAGGCGGTTTCAAGTGTATCGTTACTTGCACCGTTATTGTTTTCGATTTCCAGTTGTAAAACGACTTGTAAGATGGTGCTTTGATCTAAGCTGTTGGAAAAAATAGGCGAAATAGAAATGGCCATCTTTGTGAAAAAGATGATAGCACAAAGTAATGCTGCCACAAATCTAAATCTCTTATTTAACATTTTTTATTACCTTTAATCTTACTGTTTTACATCGTAAAAATAGTAATTCTATGTTAAATTCAAATTAATAGTGCACTAAAAATAAAATTTGGCACGAAATTGTGACGAAGAGATTATTTTTTGAAAAGTTTTCAATTTTTTTTGATTTATAAATATTAAGCCTTTCATATGGCAAATAAAGAACAATTTATTGAGAAGGTCCAGGCCTCCTATAATCCCAAAGGAGCATTTATCTATCTGGGGGCGGGAATGCTCAATGGTGAAATTTTGGCTGAAGCGAAAGTGAATTTAGCCTTGAAAATGATGAACCGTCACGGACTTATTGCCGGGGCCACCGGAACCGGTAAAACGCGTACGTTGCAATTGATCGCCGAACAGTTGTCGGATGCCTCTGTACCTGTATTTATGCTGGATGTCAAAGGCGATCTATCAGGCTTAGCAGAACCAGGTGTCACCAATCAGGCCCTTATTGATCGGGGAAACGCTGTGGGGGTGCCGTTTGAGCCGTCGTCGTTTCCCGTTGAACTGTATTCACTTTCTGGCAATAAGGGGATTCCTATGCGGATTACCGTAGAAGATTTCGGACCGGTCTTGCTGGGCCGGATCCTGGAGCTCAATGAAACACAAACAGGGGTATTGGCCGCGATGTTTAAATATGCGCAAGATCATCAAATGCCATTGATCGATTTTTCAGATACTAAAAAACTGCTAAGCTACCTTTCAGAAGGACCCGGTAGCGAAGAAATCAAAAGCGATTATGGTAAGATTAGTTCCGCCAGCTCAGGAACTATCCTGCGTAAGATCGTCGCCCTGGAGCAGCAAGGTTTGGCTCATATCTTTGGCGAGAAAGAGTTTGATATCAACGATTTGTTTCAAAAAGTAGATGGTAGGGGCGTGATTAGCCTGTTGAATATTTCCGATGTGCAGGATCAGCCCATACTGTATTCTACATTCTTATTGAGTTTGTTGGCACAATTGTTTAAAAATATGCCCGAAGTTGGCGACCTGGATAAACCGAAGCTGGTCTTTTTCTTTGATGAAGCCCATCTGCTGTTCAACGGAGCTCCTAAAGCCTTTTTGACACAGGTGGATCAGATTATTCGTCTTATCCGTTCGAAGGGGATTGGTGTTTTCTTCTGTACACAGTCTCCAACCGATGTGCCGGAGTCTGTATTGGCGCAATTGGGAAATCGGGTACAGCATGCATTGCGTGCCTTTACACCCAACGATGCTGAAAACTTAAAGAAGACAGTTAAAACGTATCCAAAATCTGATTTTTATGAAATTGATCAGGTCCTGACTTCTTTGGGGACGGGACAGGCATTGATTACCGTATTGAACGACAAAGGTATTCCTACAGAGGTTGTTGCTACACATCTGGTACCGGCGCGTGCCGTAATGGGACCTGCAGATGATGCAACAGTTAGCCAAATTACCAATCAGTCTGATTTGCGGGCAAAATATCAGGAGCGACAAGAAAATCGCTCTGCAGCTGAAATCATAGATGAAAGAATGCAGGCTGCAGCACAGGAAGAACAACGCGCGGCCCAGGAAAAAGAAGCCGAAAAAGCAAGTCGGCCAAGCTCCAGAAGACAAACACCTCTAGAAGCTGCGCAACGAACGGCAACAACGACCTTAGCAAGAGAGGGAGTTAAGTTTTTGGGCAAACTAGCGACGGGCTTATTAAACGCATTCTTAAAAAAGAAATAATACTAATTTTTGGATTCTTTTCGTTTCAATACTATACCTTTGAAGGTGGAGCCGAACTTAGCTAAATTTGCTTTTGAGGGCAAATTTAGCTAAGTTTGCCGACGAAAAGAAAATTCTATTAACGCAATTAAATATGAGTAAACCAACCCTTTTGATTTTGGCAGCAGGAATGGCTAGCCGGTATGGTTCTTTAAAACAAGTAGATGGTTTTGGCCCACACGGCGAGACAATTATTGACTATTCAATTTACGATGCTATTCGCGCGGGATTTGGAAAAGTTGTATTCATTATCCGGGAAGAATTTCTGGAGAAGATGAAAACAGTATTTGATGAAAAATTGAAAGGTAAAATAGAAGTAGATTACGCTTTTCAAGATTTTGACTTAACAAAATTCGGTGTTAATCACGTTATCGAAAGAACAAAACCTTGGGGTACTGCCCATGCGGTGATGAGCGCTAAAGATAAAGTGCATGAACCATTTTGTGTAATCAATGCAGACGATTTCTACGGATCGGATTCTTTTCAGAAAATGGCCGAGTTCTTAACAACCGAGGTTTCTGATCAACAAATGTCGTTGATGGGCTTCCAGGTTGGAAATACCATGTCCGATTATGGCTACGTTTCACGCGGAGTATGTGAGGTTACCCCTTCCGGACATATGGAAAGTGTAACTGAACGTACAAATATATACTATAAAGGCGAAGGCGACGATCGCAAAATCGTTTATGAAGAAAATGGGGTGGAGACAGATCTAGATCCTAAAACCCGTGTTTCGATGAACTTCTGGGGTTTTACACCAAAGATTTTTGAAGTAGCTCAGGCGATGTTCCCTGCATTTGTTGAGGAAAATAAGGAGAATTTAAAAGCAGAATTTTTCATTCCTTCTGTACCAGATTATATGGTGAAGCATAAGTTGGCTGATTTTAAGGTAATCCCAACTTCTTCGAAATGGTTTGGCGTAACTTATAAAGAAGATAAACCTATCGTACAAGAATCAATTTCAAAATTGGTGGCTGATGGAGTATATCCAGAAAAGTTATTTTAAGAGCTAAAAGCAATAGCTTATCTTTCACCTGTATTGTCAAGCAATACAGGTTTTTTTTGACCTGTGCGCTAGATTAATTGAGCGGAAATAAATCTTTGATGAAAAAAATTCTTAAAGTGTTTGGTTATCTTATTTTAGGATTGTTGTCTTTTTGTGTGCTCTATATTGTTGCTGAATACAGTTTTTCAAGAATTTCGGCTCCAAGGAAAAATATAGACGAAGAGAAGACGATTCAGGTTTTTGTTCAGTCCAATGGTGTTCATACCGATATCGTATTGCCTGTCGTTAACGAAGAGATGGATTGGTCGCAACTATTTCCTTATGGGAATACGGTGGGGAAACATAGCGGATATCGGTATGTGGGTATCGGTTGGGGTGATAAAGGATTCTATTTGGATACACCAGAATGGAAGGATCTTAAAGCATCGACGGCCTTTGTGGCTGCCTTTGGATTAGGGGAGTCTGCCATTCATGTGACCTACTACAATTCGATTCAGCAGGATGAATTATGTTTTGCTTATCAGATTAGTAAATCCCAATACCGTGATCTGATAGAATATATAGAAGATTCGTTGGATCGAAATCAAGCGGAAGCTATTTTGGTGAAAACAGATGCACAGTACGGCGACTCAGATGCTTTTTATGAAGCAAAAGGGGCCTATAGCATGTTTTATTCCTGTAACACCTGGACCAATAATGCCCTAAGGAAGGCGGCGATGCCTGCTGGGATATGGGCTACTTTGGACAAAGGAATATTAAGTCACTATAAGGATAAGAAGTAGCTAGAAATGCATAAGCTGTATTTCGGTGAAGGATAAACGAGATAGCGAAAGTAATAGGTATAAAAAAAGCTCCGGAAATAATCCTGGAGCTTTTATTTTATGAGGGGGAGTGATTATTTCACTTCTTCGTAATCTACGTCAGTTACATCATCACCACCTTGGTTTCCACCTTGAGCTTGACCTGCATCACCTTGCGGTTGTTGTGCACCACCTTGCGAAGCAGCGTACATTTCTTCAGAGGCAGCATTCCAAGCATTTTGCAATTCTTCAGAAGCAGCGTCGATATCAGCAAAGTTTTTCGCTTCGTAAGCAGCTTTTAATTTTGTTAAGCCAGCTTCAATTGGCGCTTTTTTATCTGCTGAAATTTTATCGCCATATTCTTTCAATTGTTTTTCAGTTGAGAAGATTAAAGCGTCAGCTGCATTTACTTTGTCAGCTTCTTCTTTCATTTTTTTGTCAGCATCAGCATTTGCTTCAGCTTCTTCTTTCATGCGTTTGATTTCGTCGTCAGACAAACCTGAAGATGCTTCAATGCGGATATTTTGTTCTTTTCCAGTAGCTTTATCTTTCGCAGATACTTTGATGATACCATTGGCATCAATATCAAAGGTAACTTCGATTTGAGGAACGCCACGAGGTGCTGGTGGAATATCGTTCAAATGGAAACGGCCGATTGTGCGGTTTTGGTTTGCCATAGGACGTTCACCTTGTAAGATGTGAATTTCTACAGATGGCTGATTGTCTGAAGCAGTAGAGAACGTTTCCGATTTTTTAGTTGGAATTGTTGTATTTGCTTCGATCAACTTAGTCATCACACCACCCATTGTTTCAATACCCAATGAAAGTGGAGTAACATCCAATAATAAAACGTCTTTTACTTCACCTGTCAATACACCACCTTGGATCGCAGCACCTAAAGCAACAACTTCATCGGGGTTTACACCTTTAGAAGGCTCTTTTCCGAAGAATGCTTTTACAGCGTCAACGATTGCAGGGATACGCGTAGAACCACCTACTAAGATAATTTCGTCAATATCTGATTTGCTGAAACCAGCATTTTTCAATGCAGACTCACAAGGAGCAATTGTTCTCTTGATCAAGTCAGCTGCCAAAGCCTCAAATTTAGCACGTGATAATGAACGAACTAAGTGTTTTGGACCAGTTGCATCTGCAGTGATATATGGTAAGTTGATTTCAGTAGAAGTTGCGCTTGATAATTCAATTTTCGCTTTCTCAGCTGCTTCTTTCAAACGTTGCAATGCCATTGGATCTTTTTTCAAGTCAAAGCCATTGTTTTCACTTTTGAATTCTTCGTTCAACCAGTTGATGATTACGTTGTCAAAGTCATCACCACCTAAGTGTGTATCACCATCCGTAGATTTAACTTCAAATACACCGTCACCTAATTCCAATACGGAAACGTCATGTGTACCACCACCACAGTCAAACACAACAATTTTCATGTCTTTGTGTGCTTTGTCCAAACCGTAAGCTAAAGCTGCTGCTGTAGGTTCGTTGATGATACGTTTTACAGATAAACCAGCGATTTCACCAGCTTCTTTTGTTGCTTGACGTTGTGCGTCGTTGAAATATGCAGGAACTGTAATAACAGCTTCAGTTACTTCTTGACCTAAGAAATCCTCAGCGGTTTTCTTCATTTTTTGAAGAATCATAGCAGAGATCTCTTGTGGTGTATATTTGCGGTCGTCAATTTCTACACACGGTGTATTGTTGTCACCTTTAACGATTTTATAAGGTACGTGTTCAGCTTCTTTTACAGCTTCATCGTATGAAAGTCCCATAAAACGTTTGATGGAATAAATAGTTTTATGTGGGTTAGTAATTGCTTGACGCTTTGCTGGGTCCCCAACTTTGCGCTCGCCACCTTCTACGAAAGCTACGATCGAAGGAGTTGTACGTTTACCTTCGTTGTTCGTAATTACTACAGGCTCGTTACCTTCCATTACGGCAACACATGAGTTTGTAGTACCTAAGTCAATTCCTATAATTTTAGACATATCTTGTGTTTTAATTTTTTACTTAAATAAATTCTATCAGTCTATTATCAACCATTATGCCAATCCAAAAGTTTTGTAAAAAAAACACTATTTGTCATCAATTTGTCCTTAGGCACTGCCAAACTGACATTTTCAATACACCAGTTGCTCTAATATCCTTTTTTTAGCTGACTCGTTTTGGCGATTGCGTGGCATATATCTGCCAAAGATTTCCGAGAATTCAGCAAGTTTCATTTTTTTCGACTTTTTATCCCGCCAATCTGAAGGAACAAGTTTATTGGTATAGGCGATATTGGTAGCCCAATATTGAATATGCATTTCAGGGATGACAAGACCCAATATCATGCCCGGGAGACCATGGCTTAATGCTGGTCCTGCCGATACTGGAATCTCTTCCGAATAGTAAGCGATCAGATAGAGTGAATCTTTGGTAGCACCATTGACTCTGCGGCAGTTTACTCCGGCTATATTTCGGAATTCCTCCGTGAAACGCCAGGTAATGCTGTCCAAAGTTTCCGAAAGAATGTATTTTTCGTCGATGTCAAGCTGAATGTCTGCTGTGCCGGTTTTCAGATCCTGGTAGAGGACTTTGCCGTTCTTGTTGGCACCACCCCTAAATTGCCCTCTTTGGTTTCCTCCGATTCGGACCGCACCCTGAGATCTGCCCCCTCTGCCTGTGCCCGAAGTTATCGTAGGTGCGGCCATTTTGACTTCACCACGTTGTTTTTCGTTAACTACGCTTTCCTCAGGCATCAACACGGTAGAATTCTCATCAAAGTACAAGTTTAATTTTTCCGTATGTGAATCCGGCATCTTGTCGAGATATTCCATCATGCCCATCCCTCTGTCCATTCCTTTCGAGCTCATGTCGTTGGATAGCTGCCGCATGCGTGCTTTTGTGTACGTGACTTTGTCAAAACTGATCGTACCCCTACTTCCAAAATAGGCATATTGTGCCTGAAGCGATAAACCACACAGGCAGCAGATGATAACGGTCAAATATATTTTATTAATCATTTCCTTTCCCTAGATATTTGTTGAAATCCCATTTTACACCGACCAAAAAATATTGTGTCAATACCTGTTGAACGGACTCTGAATAGTTGGTGTCACTCGCGTTACGACGTGTGTTGTTAAATGTATTAAACAGGTCAAAGGCCTTTAAGCTGAGTGTCATACTTTCATCTTTCAGTACTTTTTTCTCTAATTCAATATTGCTATAAAATTGATTGATTGATTTTTTATAAAGTTTCGTAGGTCCTGTATAGCTATAGTAAATGTTTGCCATGACATTAAACTTCTTCGGTAGAAAGTATTTGATGTACGCCGAAGTCCCACCTTGAAAACTTGTTGCGTTGTATTGGGTGTTGATCGAGTTTTGCTGTACATTAAAACCAGCATTCGCCGAAAGATCAAAGTCGAATCCTTCTGAGTCCTGCTCATTTAAGCTAGAACCTAAACTAAAGTTGGTATTCTTTGCATTATTCAGTAGAAACTCGCCGCCGGACTGTCCGCCTTCAAATTTGGTGTAGCTATAGCTGTTGTTAAATCTAACATTTGCGCTTTTGTTAAAATTGATACGTCGATTGGCCAAAGGCTGCATATGGTTGATATTCAGACCGCCATTCCAGTTGGATTTGCCGGATAGATTTTCATAAGTACTGATCTGGGCAGAGTTGTCCAGTATGGTTGTTTTGTTGACAATCGGATTATTTACGAAAGATAAGTTTCCGTTGATATTGATATTGGTTCCTTTCAATAAACTGAAAGCATTATAGTTGGCCGAAATATTATTGTTCACCGCACGTTTTAGGTCAGGATTACCAACTTGTTGAAACAAAGGGTTGGTCTGAGGTTGCAGCGGTTGTAACTGATCAAAGGATGGAATGATATTCGAACTTTGATAAGTTAAACGTATATTTTTGCTATTTGAAAGGCGATAATTCGCATCAACATTTAAATTGTTGTCCCAAAAATTCCGGGCGAGATCGATTGACCTATAACTATCATTTAACTTCTGATTCTTATAGAACGTACGGTTGGAAAAATTGATCTCCAACTTTTCCCTACGATAGGAAAAATTCACATTAACGCCCTGATTGGTGTTATTGTCGATCTGGTTTTGAGAATAAAGGGAATCAAACTTTTGGGTAATATTGTCTATCGAATTTTGGGTATTTGTATTCTTCGAATGATTGAAGCTATAACCTAAAGCTAGATTGATATAGTCACTGATTCGGTTATTGAAGTTAATTGACGAGTTGAAGTCATTTCCGCTAGTCCGTCCGTGCCGATCCTGATCAATAATTGTGCTGTCTCCTGTTTTGTAGAAATAGGTTCGCGAATAGACTTTGCTGTCTGAATTTGACTCTTTGTGGTTATTCCCGACCATTAGGTTGACGGAACGACCCGCTTTTAACCGTTTTCTATAATTTAACCGAAAATTATTGTTAGAGCTTGAAGAGTTCGATTGATTGTTCTCTCTAAAGTCGCTGATCGGATTACCTGATCCGTCGCCCGTTTTGCTGTCTGTATAGGTTAGATTAGCGTTGGTGGCCCAATTGGCATTGGATTGCAGGTCCATAGTTTGCGTGGAATCCAGTCGCATGTTAAGGTTTGACCTTAAACCATTGCTTCGACTATGCCTTTCATTATCGTTTTTGCTGTTTTTTTCCTGAATGGACTCGTCTGGCAGTACATTCTTATTGTAAGTCTCCGAGTGATTCCTGTTGCTGTTGTTGTCGTAACCATAGTTGGCATTGACTTTTAGGGCTTTTTTGAAGAACTGATTTTCATAATTGGCACCAAGGTTTGTGTTCAACGGTTCACCAGTAATTTGGTTGTTCATGCGTAGAGAGCCTTCACGGCCACTTGAACTGCCCATGTTGTTGTGACTCGCGGTGATGCCAATCCGCTCAGTCTTATTAAATTTCGCCGCAAAGAGATTTCCCGCATACAATTCTTTTGATCCAGCCAATGCTTCCATGTTTCCAAAGACACCCTTTCTTGCTTTCTCTTTGAGTACAACATTAACTGTCTGAATTCTTACGCCATCATCGATGCCTGACAGCTCCGCTTCCTCCGATTTTTTCTCATAGAGCTGCACCTTGTCAACGGCATCTGCCCGTACATTTCGAATGGCTATTTTAGGATCATAACCAAAAAATTCTTCCCCATCGATAAACACTTTCTGTACAGATTTTCCTTGAGCAGTGATACTTCCATCTCCCGTAACCGTAAAACCGGGTAGACGGCGTAGTAAATCTTCTAACTTCGCATTCTTTTCTGTTGCAAAACTCGCCGCATCATATTCGATGGTGTCGCCTTTCAGTGTAATTGGAAGACGTCGGGTGACAATCACCTCCTGCAAAACATTTCTTTGGGAATTTATTTTGATATCATGCAGATCGAGATCTTTGTTTGCAATTTGGATCGTATCACTATATAGTTCAAACTTAGGGTACGTTGCCAAAATAATGTAGCTCCCGGGTTTGATATTTTTGACCTGGAATTTTCCCTCTTCATTGGCTCGGTTAAAATAACGGAGGACTGAATCGCGGTTCAGTAAAATAATGGAAGCATTGGTCAGGGGCTTGTCATCCGCCTTGTCTAGAATCCTCCCCTTGATGTTTATTTGGGAGTAAGCACTGTTGACGACGATAAATAGTAAAAGTATTAATTGAACTAATCTTTTCATGTACGGGTTGTATCTTTCAAAGATAATTTACTTAATCGTTAATAAATGTAAAACATCTCTTCTGAATGTAAAATCTTTGGTATATAAGGCAGAGGAAATCACATTTTTCTTGCTGTACATGTACTTTTTGAGCATCATTTTTTTTATTGCATTCAATACAGATTGTTGGCGGAAGGTTTTTTGAGAAAGTTAGAAGTAAAATTTACCTTTGCACAAAATTGGTATTATGACGTTTGAAAATTACTTACAACAATTCGAAGATATCTTAAATCATCCTGAGAATCACCCTGCCTATCAAGATGATGAATATTATCAGTACACAAAAATGAACTGGACAAGAATGGGCCGTTGGTTAAAACGTTTTGAACTAACGTCGACTTTTGAACAATTTGTGGAGTCAATTACGGAAAAGCAACAATGGATCATCATTACTGAACCTTGGTGCGGGGATGCAGCGCATTCGGTGCCTATGTTGGCGAAGATGGCCTCAAAAAATCCCAATATCACGGTGGATATCCAACTGCGTGACAGCGCTCCATTTCTGATCGATTCTTATTTAACCAACGGCGGTAAATCTATTCCAATTCTAGTGATACGTAATGAACAGGGGCAGGATTTGGCTGTCTGGGGTCCAAGACCTCAAGCCTGCCAGGAGCTGTTTTTGAATATGAAAGCGCAAGGGGCAGATTTCTCCGAAATCAAAGAGGAGATTCAAAAGTGGTACAATGCCGATAAAGGAACCGAAATCCAAAAGGAAATCCAGGCCTTGCTAGAAAAATAAGAAAAAATACATCTTTATAATAGACTGACAATTTTTAAGTTTAACCGGATAATCATCTCAGGAGTAGACCTGGTCTTTCCTGAGCATGGTTTGAAAAAGTGGAAGAATTCGCTGTAACAATCCGCTTTTAACTCGGTATATGTAAGCCTATTTCAGTATAATATATTCTGCCTTTTAACGCTGCTTGTTCGGTGCTTCTTCGGTACTCATTCGGAGCTTCTTCGGTTACAAGCGAAGAAGCTCCGAATGAGTACCGCTTCATATCCGTCGATAATTCCTATAAATACCGAAGTTGTCCTATGCTTTTCATTGTCTAATTCCAGTTTATTCCGCATTTGTTTTTCTCTGTATCCATATCGCTTTATTGCCAATAGGTTTAATATCGTCTTTGCTAAAGATTAAAAGATTTTAAGTAAAACGATCCGCTGTTTTTGTTAGCTTTATATGGATTATTGTCCATTTTATGAAGGGCATTCAGATTAACTTAAAGGATAACTAAAACAAAAAAATATGAACATTGAAGATCTGAGAGAATATTGTTTGTCTATTGGGCCAGTTATGGAGGAGACGCCATTTGGTCCGGATACACTGGTATTTAAGGTTGGTGGCAAGATTTTTTTATTGGTGGGACTGGATCAGATTGATGAGCTTCGGTTTAATGTGAAGTGTAATCCGGAGTGGGCAATTGAACTGCGTGAAAGGCATGAACACACAGTGCTTCCGGGGTATCATATGAATAAAAAGCATTGGAATACCATTATTGCTAATCGGGAACTTGATGATAGAAAGCTTGAAGAGTTAATTTTGCATAGCTATCAACTTATTGTCGAAAGCCTGCCTGTGAAGATTAGACAAGAAATAAGTGGGCGCTAAGTGTGGTTTACGTGTAAAGAATTAGTTGCTTGGTGCATAAAAGGTATTAAAAGGGCTGTTTTTGGAGTGAGGAATGGTAGCTTTGCTAACTCGATGTATCGCTCAATAACATCGATCATTAAATTTACACTAAATATTATTTTTATGAAACGAACACGAAATTACTCGTGGGTAATCTGTTTTATGCTTCTTTTCAGTTTGGGAAGTTGTATAAAGGAAGAAGCGCTAAATATGGAAGCGGATATTGTCGGTGTTCATGCCGATGAAGATGTCTTCTTGCTGAACCCGGTCATCTCAAATACGCAAGTTACACTTTATCTTCAGCCCAATATTCATGATCTTACCAAGTTGAATATGACTTTTGACCTGACTCCTGGTGCCTCGATTGAGCTTTTGAAGGATTCTTTGAAAATGCCGGTCGGAACTCAGGATATGAATAAAGTAATTGTTGATGAATTGCTAAAAAACGGCGTATATTATAAAGTTACGTCCGAAGATCATCAGTTTACAAAGAACTACCTGATTAAAATTGTGAAAACAGATGGTGGATTTGTTCCAACAGAATATGGCTTTGAAGATACGGCGATCGATAAAGATGATAAATACACCATATTTTACAATAAAATTGATGGCCAGGATTTCTATAATTGGGCTTCCGGAAATCCAAGTTTCTCCTTGACATTGAGCTTGGGAGGAGGTACAAAGGAGCCCGAGTCATATCCTACTAAAACGAGTTCGGATGCACATTCAGGATCGAAAGCGGCTTTATTGGAAACGAAGTTGACCGGTGCTTTTGGGGCGATGTTCAAGAAACCTATTGCTGCGGGAAATCTTTTTATAGGAGCGTTTGATACGGGACCTGTATTGACAGATCCACTTTCGGCAACGCAGTTTGGCCTTCCTTTCAATCAGATACCGCTGGCCTTGGAAGGTTACTATAAGTATAGTCCTGGCGCAACGGTGACGGATGAAAACATGAAACCTGTTAATACCAAGGATTCCTGTGATATCTATGCGGTTTTCTATAATCGCAAGCAGCTTATGGACTCGCAATCTGATCCCAACAAGAAAGTTTCCTATTTGACGGGACATAATATTTTAAAAGATCCAAGTATTGTGGCTATTGCCAGGTTGGAAAATGGGGGCGCAACCAAGGCTGATGATTTTGTCAAGTTTACATTGCCATTTAAGTACACGGCGAAAGTAAACGAAGCTGATGTTGCCAATTTGGATTATAGCATTGCGATTGTAATGTCTTCGAGTAAATATGGTGATAATTTTATAGGTGCTGTCGGTAGTAAGTTGACGGTGGATGATCTCAAAATTGTAACGAAGAAGTAATGAAAATGATAAAATATACAATCGCACTGGCTGCGATGGTTTTGATAGGATCTATTGCCAATGCGCAGGAAAACACAGCGGATGAGGGTAAATTGGGTTTTGATGTGATAGTAGGCGGTAAGATCGGCGGCGCAGCCCCCCTATCATTGCCACGTGAAATTCGAAAGATTAAAAGCTATAATCCGAATGTTCCCTTTTTTGTCGGAGCAAGGGCAAACTATCATATTGATTCCCAATGGGGAGTATCTTTGGGAATCGTCTTCGAAGGAAAGGGAATGAATACAGAGGCGAGTGTTAAAGGATACAAGACGACATTCAATGCGGTGAATGATGCAAAAGAGGAGCTGAGAGGTTATTATACGGGCGATATTACAACCAAAGTGCATAATCTGTATCTGTCTGTGCCGATTCAAGCTACTTATCAGCTTTCAAATCGTTGGAATGTGCAGGCAGGTCCTTATATTTCTTTTGCGGTAAGAAAGCAATTCTATGGCGAGGCCTATAATGGCTATCTTAGACATGAAGAACCTACTGGAAATAAAATTGTTGTGGATAATGCCGATTATGATTTCTCGGAGAGTGTTAGGAGTATCGATGTTGGTATGAGTTTGGGGGCACATTATGCTATCGACAAAAGATTCTTTGCGTTGGCACAGTTGGATTATGGCTTCAATAATATTATGAAAACTGGATTTGAAAGTATTAGTTTCGGATTGCATAATATCTTTATGAATGTTGGTATAGGTTATAAATTGAAATAGTTTTCATATCCGTAAAAAAGAAAAGGAGGTGTCCAAAAAGGGCGCCTTCTTTAGTTTTGTTCGTTTTTAAGACTCTATTGTTTTTAGGAGGTTAGATTATGCTGCCATTGGTTGATAGGGATAATTTACCCAATGCAGGCCATAAGTAAGCGGATTATTGTATTTGGGTTGATCATCTGGCCCTGATGAAGTTGTTTTCAGGAGCTTTTTCGACCATTTTCTGAGGTTATGTCCTATACACATGAGGGCAAACTCAATATCTACCTTTTCAAGTCCCCTCATAGTAAACCTGTTAAATTTGTTGTTGCTTTTCATCTGTCCGAAGACCGCTTCCACTTCTATGGGGCGTTTACTCCGGTGGTATAATCCTGTTTCTGAGGTAAGACGTTGGCGGGCCTTAGCTTTCAGTTCGTTCAGCCGGTGGTTGACTTCGATCAGCCTGTTTCCCTGCGCTTTATGGCACTGCCCCCGCAGTGGGCACCCTTCACAACGCTTAGCCTGATAATAGCTCACCCTGGAACTATATCCATTGGTGCTTTTGCGTATTCCTTTACCGGCAAAGGCCATCTTCTGTCCCATCGGGCATACATAGAAGTCTTCCTCTTTATTGTAGTACAGGTTCTGCAAAAGGAAGGGGTTGTTCTTCTGTGCAAGTTTCTGCTCTTTATGGAAGTAATTGTACTTGACATAACCTTCTATCCCCTTTGATTCCAGCATCTCATAGTTCTCTTCACTGCCATAACCCGCATCGGCCACCACTGCCTCACTCCGGCTATGGTAGTTTTCTTCAAATCCCTCAAGGTGGTCTTTCAGCGTAGTGGTATCCCCTGCACTCTGATGGATGCTGTAATGGGTGATGAACTGTTCTTCGGTACTGATCTGGGTGTTGTAGGCTGCTTTCAGCTGCCCGTTCTGCATGTGGTCGTCTTTCAGCCGCATGAAGGTGGCATCCACATCGGTTTTGCTGTAACTGTTCCTTTCTCCCAGTACCGCCAGTTGTTTCTCATATTTTTCCAGCCTTGGAAGATGTTCTTCCCTTAGTTTTTTAAGCTGTTTGAGGGTAGACTTTCCTGCTTCCCTGAGTTTTTCGTTCAGTGCGGAAAGTCTGTCCCTGAGCGCTGTGCTGTCAATGGGAAGGGGTGTTTCATCCCTGCCAAGCTCCGACTGGTCTTCTTTGATCTGGGATTCGATATCCGAAAGGACCGATTCTATTTTCTTCTCCAGTTTGGCTTTGTTCTTTTCCACTGATCCCTTCCATACAAACGTGTAACGACCGGCTGCCGATTCGATCTTCGTTCCGTCTATGTACTGGACCTTTAGGCTTACATAGCCCAATTCGGCAAGCAGACGGACTAATCGGCAAAAAGCGACTGGATATGGCCTTTGAGCCTCTTGCCACGGAAGTAGTTGATCGTACGGTAGTCCGGTGTGCTATGGCCCGACAACCACATGAAATAGATGTTCTCCTGAAGGGCTTTTTCAATCCGGCGACATGAATAGATATTGCTCAGGTAGGCGTAGAACAGCACTTTCACCAGCATCCGCGGATGAAAACTGCTCGTCCCGCCGCCTTTGTATTGCCCTATGATGTGCTCAATGTTCAATTTATCAACCACTTCGTTCACCAGGCGTACCGGGTGGTTCTCTGGGATCTTTGCAAAAATATCTTCCGGAAATAAACTCGGACTATTGGACGGTAATGCTTTGAATAGTATGTTTGCCATATTGTTTGGGTGCACCTAAAATTAACTGTTTTTTTAGGACAAACAATATAAATCCCCGACACTTTTGTGTATCGGGGATTCCTTTTTTACAGTGACTTTTTAGACACCTTCATTTCTTTTTTATATGCTGTTTTGCTCATTTAAACCAATTTAAATGATGCGGAGTCTTACATTTTTAATCCGATTTCTCTTAAGCGTTCATCCAGGTACTGACCAGCGGTATAATCTTCGTAGACCTTCGGGTGTTCCGCATCGATGCAGGAATCTAATGAAGCCAAACTCATGGAGGATTTTGGATGTAAAAAGAATGGAATAGAAAAACGGGAAGTACCCATTTTTTCACGTGGCGGGTTTACTACGCGATGCGTAGTAGATTTCAACTTATTGTTTGTTAACCGTTGTAACATATCACCTACATTGATGACGATATCTTCACCTTTGGCTTTGATAGGGAACCATTCTCCGTCTTTTGTCAATACTTCAAGTCCATCTGCACTAGCCCCAATCAATAAGGTGATGAGGTTGATATCTTCGTGAGCGCCTGCACGTACGGCATCTGGAGATAAGGCATCAGGATCGCTGATTGGGAAGTAGTGTATTGCACGTAGAATAGAATTACCATTGATAACATATTTTTCAAAGTAATTTTCTTCCAGATCGAGGTAGGTAGCAATCGCTTTTAATAAGTCCCGGCCTGTATCTTCTAATTTTTTATAGACCTCCGCTGTCACACCGTTAAAGCGGGGTATTTCAGCCACTTCGGGATTGTCCGGAAAATCAGCTTTGGAGTATTCTTCACCAACGATCGTTTGACCGCGTTGCCAAAATTCCTTTAAATCAGGAGTCTTCGCATCTTTCGCTTTTTCTCTTCCTTTTGCTGTATAGCCACGTTGGCCTGCAAGTTCTGGAAATTCATATTGTTCCTTCGTCTCGGTCGGCAAACCAAAAAATTCAGGAACTACCTGATATAACTCTTCAATCAGCTCTTTTGATAAGCCATGATTTGCAATCGTTACAAAGCCCGTTTCGTTAAAAGCCTTGCCAATATCTTGGATGAATTGATTTCGTTGTTCTTGGGTTCCTTGAGTATAATGTAGCAAGTCCAAGCGAGGTATGTTTACTAAAGCCATACGGTGTTGATGTTTGTTCAGGACAAATTTAACGGAATTAATTTTGATTATTAAACAGGAGCTGTTAATAAAAGTTTTATGTTTTGTTTTATTTGGTTGTATTTCAGTGCTTAAAAGTTTTCCACATTTTCTATTATTGGCAAATTCAGCTAAGAAATATGAAGCGCAGTCATGCTGACGAATATATGACAAAATTTATATTTTGGATCTTGTTATTCTGATTACTAACTGGTATATTTGTTATGCAAGCATAATAAATAGCTTGTGAGTACGCTTATGAACCAAAATCAGACAATCGACTATTTTTTAAAAACAGGCTGGCAGACAATTGCCAATAAATATAATCAAATTGCTTCGCAGTACGGTTTTACCCAGGCTGCAGGTTATATTTTGATTAACATCCATAAAGAGGGTACACCTGTTTCTCAGATTGCAAATTTGACAGGAGTTAAAACAACTAGTTTGTCTCGGGTGTTAAATAATTTGGAGTCATTGGGATTTATATACCGTGAAACGAGTGAAACCGACAAAAGGTCAGTAAAAGTATACTTGACTGAATTGGGTCGGGAGAAAAGAAGAATTGCCAAGGATGTGGTGCGTAATTTCAATCAATACTTAGCGGATAATTTTTCAGAAAATGAACGTGATCAATTGATTGCTTCTTTAGCGAAACTCAATGAGCTTGCAACCAGTTACAAGGAAGAAGTAATCGTTTAGAAGTTAAACCAAATGTACAGAAGTGCATGATAAATATGTTATGATGAACAGAAATATTAGAAAAGTGGCGGTTCTCGGTTCGGGTGTTATGGGCTCGCGAATTGCTTGTCATTTTGCTAACATTGGTGTTGAAGTTTTATTGTTGGATATCGTTCCGCGTGAACTGCTGCCAGCGGAACAAGCCAAAGGTCTCACGCTGGAGAGTAAGGTCGTTCGGGACCGAATTGTCAACAGCTCCCTAGAAACGGCTTTAAAAACAAACCCTTCGCCAATTTATAGCAAGTCATTTGTCAGACGTATCAAAACAGGAAATTTTGATGATAATCTAAAAGATATTGCTCATGTGGACTGGATCATAGAGGTTGTCGTTGAGCGACTTGATGTTAAAAAGTCTGTTTTCGAGCGTGTTGAGCAATTTCGTAAACCTGGAACATTGATTACTTCCAATACTTCTGGTATTCCTATTCATTTAATGACAGCGGACAGAAGTGAAGATTTTAAAGATCATTTCTGCGGTACGCACTTCTTCAATCCACCACGCTATCTTCCTTTATTGGAAGTTATTCCCACACCGCACACCAAGCCTGAGGTAATTGATTTTATTCTTCAATTTGGCGATAAGATGCTGGGAAAATCGGTTGTATTGTGTAAGGATACACCAGCATTTATTGGTAATCGTATCGGTGTTTATTCGATGTTGGCGGTTACCCATTTAGTGGAACCTTTGGGGTTGACAGTGGAAGAGGTCGACAAATATACCGGTCCCGCAATGGGGCATCCCAAATCGGCAACTTTTCGTACGGCTGACGTTGTAGGACTTGATACCTTGGTGAATGTTGCCAATGGACTGGCACAGAATGCGCCCGAAGATGAAGCCAAGGGTGTCTTCCAACTTCCAACATTCATCAATAAGATGGTAGAGAATAAATGGTTGGGTGAGAAAACCAAGAAAGGGTTTTATGAAAAAGTAAAAGCTGCCGATGGTAATTCGGAGATTTTGTCTTTAAATCTAAAAACACTGGAATTTGGTTCACAGCAAAAAGTGAAATCAGCTACTTTGGAAGCCACCAAGCCTGTGGAGGATATCCGCAAGCGGATGAAAGTATATGAACAAGGAAGCGATAAAGCGGCGAAACTTTTCCGTGCCATGCATTATCCATTGTTTGAATATGTGTCCCGCCGTGTTCCCGAAATTACAGATGACTTCTTCCGCATTGATGATGCCATGCGTGCTGGATTTGGTTGGGAGTTAGGACCATTTGAAGTATGGGATGCGCTAGGTGTCCGAGAGACCTTAGCTAAAATTAAGGCCGAAGAAAAACGACTTCCAGGTCAGGATGGGGAGGTTGCTTCCTGGGTACACGAGATGTTGGAAGCGGGATGTGAATCATTCTATAAAATTGAAAATGGTGTACGTCACTATTATGATATTGCGACCAAATCTTATAAAGCTATTCCCGGAACGGAAGATCTGATCGTATTGGATCATATTCGGGAAAGTAAAACAATCTGGAAAAATACGGGTGTTTCTATTATTGATCTTGGCGATGGTATCATTAACTGTGAATTTCATACCAAGATGAATACCATTGGCGGAGATGTTATCCAGGGCCTGAATAAAGCTATTGATCTCGCTGAAAAGGAATATCGCGGTTTAGTGGTGTCCAATGATGGGAAGAACTTTTCTGCTGGAGCCAACATTGGAATGATTTTCATGATGGCCGTAGAACAGGATTTTGATGAATTGAATATGGCCGTTCGTGCCTTTCAAAATACATCCATGCGCTTACGCTATTCGTCAATACCTGTAGTCGTTGCGCCATTTCAAATGACCCTCGGTGGGGGCTGTGAATTCTCCATGCATGCTGATTTTGTGCAGGCTCACGCCGAAACTTATATGGGCTTGGTTGAACTTGGCGTTGGTGTTATCCCCGGTGGCGGTGGAACCAAAGAATTTACACTACGTGCCTCGGAGGAATTTAAGGAGGATCAGATTGTTCAGAACACCTTGAAAGATAAATTCCTGACCATTGGGCAGGCGAAAGTTTCGACTTCTGCTTATGAAGCCTATGAACTCGGCTATTTGCAGAAAGATAAATTTGCAATTACAATGAACCGTGCCCGCCTTTTGGCAGATGCCAAAGCAAAGGCATTGGAATTGGCTGATGCGGGTTATATTCAGCCTGCTCCACGCAATGATATCAGGGTTTTAGGAAACCAAGGATTGGGGATCGTGTATGTGGGGGCTTCGTCGATGCGTGAAGGTAATTATATCTCTGATTATGATCGAAAGATCTCAGAAAAACTAGGCTGGGTGATGTGTGGTGGAAATTTATCGTCACCGACCGAAGTATCTGAACAGTATCTACTGGATCTTGAACGTAAAACTTTCCTCGAGCTTTGTGCCGAACGCAAAACGCTTGAAAGGATTCAATTTATGCTGACCAAGGGTAAGCCTTTACGGAACTAAAAATCACTACTCACGAAAAAATTAAAAATAATGGAAGCATACATAGTAGCAGGATTTCGTACAGCAGTAGGCAAAGCGCCGCGGGGGGTATTTCGCTTCATGCGGGCGGATGATTTAGCCACGGATGTTATTAAACATCTTGTATCCACTGTGCCAAATTTAAATAAAGAAGATATAGACGATGTCATCGTTGGGAATGCCATGCCGGAAGCGGAGCAGGGACTCAATATGGCTCGTTTCATTTCACTGATGGGATTGGATACGGATAAGGTCCCGGGAGTAACCGTTAATCGGTACTGCGCTTCAGGTTTGGAGACTATTGCAACAGCTGTAGCAAAGATCAAGACTGGCATGGCAGATGTTATTATCGCCGGTGGGGTAGAGGTGATGTCCGGAATGCCCTTTGGAGGTTGGAAAATTGTGCCTAATCCTGTCGTGGCAAAAGAGCATCCCGATTGGTATTGGGGTATGGGATTGACTGCCGAAGCTGTAGCCAAAGATTACAATGTCTCACGTGAAGATCAGGATGCTTTTGCACTTAAATCAAATCAAAAGGCAGTTGCAGCTATTCAAAATGGTCATTTGAAAGATGGCATTGTGCCTATCACGGTAAAGGAAAATTACTTGAAAGACGGCAAGATTGCAACACGTGAATATGTTGTTGATACGGATGAAGGTCCTCGAGCCGATACTTCCTTGGAGGCTTTAGGGAAATTAAAACCAGTTTTTGCAGCGAATGGTTCCGTGACAGCGGGGAATTCCTCACAAACTTCTGATGGGGCTGCATTTGTCTTGGTGATGTCTGAAGCAAAAGTGAAAGAGCTTGGTGTAAAACCTATAGCAAAGCTCGTTAGTTTTGCTGTAGCAGGTGTTCCACCTCGCATTATGGGTATCGGACCTATCTATGCCATACCCAAGGCTTTGGCAAAAGCCGGTCTTAAAAAGGAAGATATTGACCTCTTTGAGCTTAATGAAGCTTTCGCCTCTCAATCGCTAGCCGTAATTCGTGAACTTGGATTAGACGAAGAGAAAGTTAATGTCAATGGCGGTGCCATCGCTTTAGGGCATCCACTTGGATGTACAGGAGCTAAATTGACGGTCCAAGTCTTAAACGAGTTGAAACGCAGAGGCAAAAAATATGGCATGGTGACGATGTGTGTCGGAACTGGTCAAGGAGCGGCTGGTATTTTTGAGTTATTGGACTAAAATTAGCCGCTAAGAATAGCAATATAAACGAAATATGGATCTCTGATCTCATAACGCATAGAAATATTTAAAAACATGGTGGACAGCAGCATCACTAAGCAGTGATTTGCTGGTCCATATAAATCTAGAAAGACAATGAGCGAAAATAAAGCAATTAAAGGCGGAGAGTTCGTGATTAGAGAGACTCCCTATACAGCCGTTTTTATTCCGGAAGAATTTGATGAAGAAGCCAAAATGATTCGTCAGACCTGCTTGGATTTCTTGGATACGGAAGTATTGAACAAGCTGGACCGTATCGATGCGCAAGAAGAAGGACTTATGCCTAGTTTGATGGATAAGGCCGGTGAACTGGGGATGTTGGGTGTTTCTATTCCCGAAGAATATGGTGGTTTCGGCAAGAATTTCAACACTTCTATGCTTGTTGCCGATGCGGTAGGTGGCGGGTTTTCTTTTGCTGTGGCATTGTCTGCTCATACGGGAATCGGTACGCTGCCTATTTTGTATTATGGTAATGATGCCCAAAAGGCAAAATATGTTCCAAAGCTTGCTACTGGTGAATGGAAGGCGTCGTATTGTTTGACAGAACCCAATGCTGGATCGGATGCAAATTCGGGTCGTACTTCTGCTAAATTAAATGCCGAAGGGACACATTATTTGATTAACGGACAAAAAATGTGGATTACAAACGGTGGTTTTGCAGATATCTTCATCGTATTTGCAAAAATCGATGATGATAAAAACCTAACGGCATTTATTGTCGAGAAAGATTTTGGTGGCATCACGATGAATCCCGAAGAACATAAATTGGGTATCAAGGGATCTTCAACACGTCAGATCTTTTTCAATGATTGCGCCGTTCCTGTAGAGAATATGCTTTCTGATCGTGAAAATGGATTTAAGATTGCTGTAAATATCCTGAATATTGGTCGTATAAAACTGGGCGCTGCCACGATCGGTTCGGCACGTATGGTGATCAACCATGCGGTGCAGTATGCCAATGAACGTGTGCAGTTTAATCTGCCGATTTCTAAATTTGGTGCCATTCGGTATAAGCTGGCTGAGATGGCAACACGTTTGTTTGCTGTGGAGTCGGCATCGTATCGTGCCGGTCAAAATATTGATGATGCTTACGATGCATTGATTGCTGGCGGTATGGATGAAGCAAAAGCAAAATTGAAGTCTGTGGAGCAGTTTGCAATTGAGTGCGCTATCATCAAAGTATGGTGCTCGGAGATGTTGGATTATGTGGTTGACGAAGGGGTACAGATTTATGGTGGAATGGGTTACTCAGCAGATGCGCCAATGGAACGCGCTTATCGGGATTCACGGATCAACAGGATCTTTGAAGGTACGAATGAAGTGAATCGATTGCTTGTCGTTGACATGCTGTTAAAACGGGCCATGAAAGGTGAATTGGATCTGATGGGACCTGCCCAAGCTGTAGCTGGAGAGCTTCTCGCTATTCCAGATTTTGGTGAAGAGGAGGATGCGCCTTTCGCTGCAGAAAAGAAAATTGTGGCAAACCTTAAAAAAGCTGGGTTATTGATTGCGGGAGCAGCAGTGCAAAAATTGATGATGTCTCTTTCCAAAGAAGAGGAAATCCTCATGAATATTGCGGATATTATCGGGTATGTTTATATCACCGAGTCAGTTTTGTTGCGCGCAGAAAAATTGCTGCATACAGGATCTGATAAAGCAGACTATGCAAAAGATATGGCTAAGATCTATCTGTATGGTGCTATTGATAAAATCAGCGCTGCCGGTAAAGAAGCATTATATTCTTTTGGTGAAGGTGATGAACTGAATATGATGTTGGTTGGTTTGCGCAGATTCACAAAAGCACAGCCATTTAATGTGAAAGATGCACGTCAGCGAATCGCAAAGAAATTGATAGATGAGAATAAATATTGTTTTTGATTGATAATAGATTATTGGTTTTGGTTGATGGCCGGAGAGAAATCTTCGGCCATTTTTGTGTTACAATCCTAGAAAGTCACTGTAATTATGCTAAATTTAACCTTTTAAACCCTAACCATTATATGACATCTTCAAGATCATTTACATTTACAGAAGACTGGGTAGTCGTCATTTTGGGGATCGCTACCATATTTCTCGCACTCTCAGGAATTGTTGCGCCAGTACCTAGTTTTTCGTGGAGTAATTCCGCCGAACTCGTCGCAACGGTTTTCGACCCGACAAATTTAATGAAGCTTTTTGAGCAGTTTATTTTTGTATTCGTTACCGCGATATTGGGCGCCTTTCTTTTGGGGAAATCTGTAAAACATTTATTCGTTGTATTTCCTGTTGTATTTATCCTTACCGTATTTGCATTGGTGCTGGCAGGGAATGCAACAGTTAAAGAATACAATCTCGAAGCTGTAATTTTTAGTTTGATTATCGGTTTAGTCATCAGCAATTGCTTTAAACTGCCGAATTGGTTTAAAGAGGCGCTCAGTACCGAGCTGTATGTCAAGATAGGCCTAATTCTGCTCGGGACTACCGTGATCTTCGGGGATATCCTGAAAGCGGGATCCTTGGGGCTTATTCAAGCACTGGCTGTCGTATTGTCTGTTTGGTATTTTGCGTTCTGGATCTGTAAAAAATTAAAGATTGACAAGGAGATGTCGCTGATGCTGTCGAGTGCAGTATCTATTTGTGGTGTTTCCGCAGCGATAGCAACTTCGGGAGCAATTAAAGGTGATAGCAAAAAGCTTTCCTATGTCATTTCACTGGTCCTTATTACGGCGATTCCAATGATGATTTTCATGCCTTATATGGCGGAGTGGATGGGCTTGTCGCAAGAAGTTACCGGTGCTTGGCTCGGCGGGAGTATTGATACAACTGGTGCTGTCGTGGCTTCAGGTTCCCTGGTCGGAGAAGAAGCGTTGAAGATCAGTACCATTGTGAAATTTTCCCAAAACGTATTGTTGGGGCTGGCTGCTTTTGCAATCAGTATTTATTGGACTTATGCGAAATCGGTTGATGATGAAACCAAGCGGGATAAGCCTACGCTAAAAATTATATGGGAGCGTTTTCCGAAGTTTGTGTTGGGATTTGTATTTGCATCGCTGCTCTTTTCATTCGTGATATCTCCCGAGAAGATTGATGCCGTCAAAGGAAGTTTGAAAAATTTACAGGGCCTCTGGTTTACCTTGGCATTTACATCTATTGGTTTGGAAACGAACTTTAAGGATCTTTTTGCTCAAGACAATAAGAAACCGCTATATGCTTTTCTGATTGCTCAGACTTTTAATGTTATTATTACCTTATTGATTGCACTGGTGCTATTTCGCTAAGACGGTAAGTGTTTCAAGGTGAAATAGATTGTTAAAATATGACTGTAAAGATGGGGCTGTCCAAAAAGGTTGGATAGCCCCTTTTTTCTTGAATTTTTACCGAATCCCTATACAGGTACTTTTCAAATATTCAATTCTCAGAGGGTTTGTTTTTACTTTTTAGACACCTTCTTTTTTATGCTTTTTCATCAAGGGTTTATGCGTGAATTTTTTTCTGATTCGTAGCACAGATCTTCGTTTTTTATACAATCGCTTGCTTCTTGATTTTCGCTGGGTAGTTGGTGATTAGGATGGTTGCCTTCGCGATTTTTTTCATGCTGAAAGAAATTTGAGACGCTTTTTATTTGCTTTAAGTGTCTTAAAATTAAGGTTTAATGGCTTTTTGAAAAAAATATTATTAAATCTATCAAATTAGTAGTCTTTTA
>JALAGS010000063.1 GCA_022712315.1 Sphingobacterium sp.
TATATTAATCGCTCGAAATTAGACTTACATTATTTCTATCAGACTGATCATGATGGTTTGTGAAATCAATACCTGCCAAAGCGATATTATTCCTCTTGTATAGGACATTGCTGAAAAAAAAGAAGTTGATCGGTTTATTTTTTTTTATACTTGTATATGAATAAAGTTAAAAGCATTGTTATTTTTTGTGCATCTAGTTTAGGCAATTCGTCTGTTTATGAAGAGCAGGCTGCTCATGTTGGTCAGGTGCTGGCAGCATCTGGTATTCGTTTGGTTTATGGCGGAGGACGGGTTGGCTTAATGGGTGCTGTTGCCAATGGAGCTCTTGCGCATGGCGGAGAAGTAATTGGTGTGATTCCCGATTTTTTAAATTCAAAAGAAAGAGAGCATACTGGGGTAACGAAATTGATTACCGTCGATACTATGCATGATCGCAAAAGAATCATGAGTGACTATGCCGAGGGGGTAATCGCTTTGCCTGGCGGTTTTGGCACTTTGGAAGAACTTTTTGAAATGATCACATGGGCGCAGTTGGGGTTACACAAAAAACCTGTAGGCCTGTTAAATATTAATGGATTTTATAATCATCTGATTCAATTTATTGATCACATGGTCGAAGAGGGGCTTTTGAAACAAGAAAATAGAGCAATGTTATTGGTCGCTGATACGATTGAGGAGCTGATTGGTAAGATGCAGCAGTATGAAGCGCCACAGATCCCAAAATGGATTGAGAAAAATGAGATTTAAGAGATAGATTGTTGTCTTTCATAACATGCCCGAATCGATACGATTCGGGCATGTTCTATTTAGTACCCTAATATATCTTAAAACCGATGCGAAAAAGCAGCATCAAACACTTTCGTTGATCTCCAAGAAAGTAAGCTGTTTATGCTCTCGACCATCAAACCGGGGCTTCCCTTATTTTAGTAATCATTTGAACAATTGCCGTGTCTCTGAATCCAATTTTAGACAAGTACAATGAGCTTAATTTATTTCGTTAGGGGAGCTTTTAAGTTGGATATTCATCGAAGCGGATGAAAATAAATATCATTTTTTTTCAATAGTCAAGATTTGAACAACATTTTCACGAAAATGAACAACAATCAATTGATTTAGGGGAGGTACCTTTGTTATGGCTAGTTGCTAGAGTCGTTTGGTCAGCATAAATACCGCGCTGACTGTCGATTCGGGGGAATCCACTATATTAAAACCGGCTTGGGGGTTCCCTTAATTTAATCGTGGACAGGAGATATTCTTCTCCTTACACAAAAGGCCCGATCATACGATCGGGCCTCTTTTATATAGTGCAGTAACGTATTTTACAACTGATTTGCCCGGGCTGTGATTTCGGCAATATCGAGCACTTCAATTTCGGCTTCCTTTTCTTTAATCTTTACACCATCTTTTAACATCGTCATACAGAAAGGACAAGCTGCAGCGACAACTTGAGGCTGGGCATCGATGACTTCTTCGATGCGTTCGATATTGATGTCTTTTACACCGGGTTCTGGTTCTTTGAACATTTGTCCACCACCAGCTCCACAGCATAGACCGTTACTTTTGCAGCGTTTCAGTTCAATCAATTGGGCATCTAAGCTCTCCAATACCTTTCTTGGCGCCTCATACACTTCATTTGCCCGACCAAGATAACAGGGATCATGATAGGTGATTTTTTTTCCTTTAAACACATTGTTATCAGCTGGCTTTAATTTTCCTTCATCAATCAGGTTTTGAATCAGTTGTGTGTGATGAATGACTTCATAGTGACCTCCGAGTGATGGATATTCATTTTTTAGTGTATTGAAACAATGTGGACAAGCAGTGACTATTTTCTTGATTTCATAACCATTGAGTACTTCGATGTTCATCATGGCCTGCATTTGAAATAAAAATTCATTGCCACTTCTTTTAGCGGGATCACCGGTACAACTTTCTTCTGTGCCTAAGATGGCATATTTCAAACCCACATGTTGCAATATTCTGCATATATCGCGCGTAATTTTCTGTGCACGTTCGTCAAAACTCCCTGCACAGCCTACCCAAAATAGTATATCAGGAGTTTCTCCTTTAGCCAACAGTTCTGCGACTGTGGGAACGTTTAATTCATTTTCCATCATAAAACTATTGTTGCTGAGTCCAGTTGGCGCGATCCATTTGAGCATATTTCCATGGGGCACCATTGTTCTCAATATTTCCAAACATATTGTTAATGCTCGCAGGAGCTTGTGATTCTTCCATGACAGCAAAGCGGCGAAGTTCGATAATAATATCAAGTGGATTAATATTGACCGGACATTGTTCGACGCACGCATTACAGCTTGTACAGGCCCATAACTCTTCGCGACTGATATAAGTGTCAATTAGAGATTTTCCGTCGTCCTGAAAGCTGCCATTCGTTTTGATATTAGTTCCGACTTCAGTCAGCCGATCCCGTGTATCCATCATTATTTTTCGTGGGGATAGCAGCTTTCCTGTCATATTTGCAGGGCAGGATGATGTGCATCGCCCACATTCGGTACAGGTATACGCATCCAATAAACTTTTCCATGTTAAATCCTGGACATCTTTGGCTCCAAAACGTGCATTCGCGTCTGCTGGAGGGGGAGTGAAGCTAGGATCAAGCATGGCCTTAACCTCATTGGTCACAGCTGGCATATTGGATAATTTGCCTTTTGCATTCAAATTGGAAAAATAGGTGTTCGGAAAAGCCAAAATAATATGAAGATGCTTAGAATAGGGGAGGTAATTCAAGAAGGCAAGTACGCCGAGAATATGAAACCACCAACAAAATCGCTCTATTAAAAACAATGTGTCTGTTGAAGTCGGAAGATAGGGAAGAAGATAGTGGCTTACCGGAAAGGAACCAACTGACTTAAAATGCTCAAAACCATAAAGCTGTAATTTAAGATCCGATGCGTTCATCAAGAGGAAAGCCGACATAAGAAGAATCTCTGTGATTAAAATAATATTTGCATCCGTCTTGGGCCAATGTTTCAGTTCCACACTATTCAAACGAGCCACTTTGGCAATATTTCTTCGGATTAAGAAGATGATACATGATACGAGTACGCCAAGAGCAAGCCATTCAAATGCTCCGATCAGAAAATTATAAAAACTTCCTAGAAATGAAAAGATACGATGTGTACCAAAAAGTCCATCGATGACAATTTCCAACATTTCAATGTTGATGATGACAAATCCGAGGTACACAAATAAATGCAGGACTGCCGGGAAAATTCGCTTGAACATTTTTTTTTGCCCAAAAGCGACAAGGAACATCATTTTCCAGCGTTCTGCGGATCTATCCGAACGATCTGCTGGTCTGCCCAGCTTGATATTACGATAAATCTGTTGTGCATTTTTGCTAAAAAGAAACAACGCTACAGCGAAACAAACCGCAAATATTAGTTGACCTATCATATGCTTGGATCTTGGTTATAAACAAATATACTATATTATTTTGTTATGCTAACATAGTAAAAATAAATCAAAAACTAAGCCATAAGCAGATAAATTATTGGAAATTTTAATGGGCTTTAATCCTCAGAATGAAAAACGTCCAAGAAGAAATTATTCTTTCTTGGACGTTTGCTTTATTTAAATGCAGCAGGTTTAGAGCTGAACATCAGAAAATGTCTGCTCTAAGATCTTGCGCATCGTTTTTTGGATACGTTCTTTTCCAGCTTCCGTATTTACATCAATGCCACAAAAGGTAGTTCCTGTAGATTTTGCCTGTAGACTTAAATAGTAGATGGAGCTAACCAAGATGGCTAATGTTGCTCGAAGGTCGTTTTCGGAGTTTTCGAATTTCGAATCTACGTGTTTAAATAATTCTTCGCCTAACATTTCGCGTCTGTCAGCGATATTTTTAAGCGCCTTTGTCTTTTCGCCTAGGCCCCAGTGAATGACTTTTTGCTTCGTTTTATCTTTCAAAAAGGTGTTGAATTGAGATTTAAGCAATTCTTCTATCAAGGAGATGCTAATCGAACTCGGGTTTGTGACCATTTGCTCTAATACGCCCTTGTCTCCGATTTGCCAAAAATCTTTTTGTGTGAGGTATGCTTCTACCAGTTGGTCGAGACCGCCAAAATAATTCCATATCAGTGCTTTGTTCAGCCCGCATTCCAAAGCAATATTAGGTCCGTTCAATGCTTGGTATCCCTTTTTCTGAATTACCTTTCCGACAGCGGCAATCATTCGTGCCTTAGTGCGTTCCTTGTCGCGGATAGGACCGGAAGTTACCTTTCTTTCTTTTTTAGGATTATCCTCAATTACTTTCTTTTTCATGTGAATAAAATCATTTTAACGACGAAGCATTCCTGAGCACCTCAATTCGTCAATTAATGAACAAATTTGGGACCATGAAGTTTTCATTAGGGTAGATATGTTTGTTTTTCCCAACCAATATCTAAAAATTAGCTGGTAAATGCAAGAAAATCAAGTCGCAGATTTTTATTTACGCTATAATTTGACTGATCCGATAAGCTTTTTAGTTTGCCTTATATTTTTCGTTGTAGATATGGTAATTATTTGAGATAATCATTGGTGCATCTTGAACGGTATAGACTCATCGCATTAAAATGGAATGCAATAAAAAAGGGATTATCCATACGGATAATCCCTTTTTTATAAACGTTAAATTTCAGCTTATTTTCTTGCTGGAGCAGCAGCAGGAGCAGCTGTAGCTGAAATACCTAATTTCGTTTTAACAGCAGCAGTCAAATCTTCTCCGCCTTGGAAATAAGGAATATTTGTGCTTGAAATATCAAATACATATGCCATACCTTTTTCTTTGGAAACAGCATTTACTGCTTCACCAACTTTTCTATGGATAGGCGCAATTAATTCTTCTTCTTTTTTACCTAATTCATCTTGTGCTGCTTGTTGAGCAGTTTGGATACGAGATTGGATATCCTGTAATTCTTGACCTATTTTGTTGATTTCTGGATCAACAGTTTCTTTATTCGCTTCACTTCTGTTACGCAATTTATCGTTTGCATCTTTTTGTTTTGTTTGATAAATGGTAACCATATCTTGAATTTCTTTGGTCTTACCATCGCTCAATGTTTTCAATTGCCCTTCAGCTGCTTTAAATTCAGAAGTAGACTGAATTATTTCAGCAAAATTGATATGACCAATCTTTTGTTGAGCATTTGCGAATTGAGTTGAGAAAAATACTGCCACTAAAGCAACCGCACCCTTTAATAAATTTTTCATGCTTTTCATTTTAATCTAATGAGCCATCTTTATGGCAATCTTTTAGTTTTCTAATTAATTACTATTATTACTATTTTTGTTCACAATGATAATAAACTCCAGCTTAGTTTGCAAGACTAGGA
>JALAGS010000064.1 GCA_022712315.1 Sphingobacterium sp.
TATATATATGGCTTTTGCAATATTTTAAAGAGAACGCCAAGATACTTAAAATTTAACAAGCAATTAAACAATCTCCTAAAATATCAATAACAAAAACCTATTCTTTGTTATTTGTCCACTATGGGGGGACAAGCAAGTATTATACCGAAACTGTTACAAAGCTGAATTAATTATTAAAAATCACAAACAAAAGTCATTGCAAGAGGGTTCAGTCTATTAAAGCATCTCTTGAGCTATTCTTCCATTCTTATAAACATCTTATAAACACAAAAACTGGCATATTGTTTGTAAAGTCTTAATCAGGGATATGGATAGGGAAACTAAATGCCAACACGATCATATATTGAATACCAACAAAATAACAGATATCCCCATTTAACTTAGCATTTTTAAAACTATTATTATGGGCTTTTTTAGCAATTTGTTCGGTACCAATAAAAAATCATCCATTAGACCCTTAGCACAGCTTGAATTTTTGGAAGTAGACATGCACAATCATCTGCTGCCGGGGATTGATGATGGTAGCAGTTCTGTACAAAATTCGCTTGGCTATATGGAAGGATTGCAACGGTTGGGATTGAAGAAATTTATCTGTACACCGCATATTATGGCTGGCGTTCATCCCAATACCAAATCAAGCATCGAACAAGCACAGGTCAATCTTGAAAGCGGCCTTAAGAATATCGGCAGCAAGGTTGAAATTTATGCGGCAGCGGAGCATATGATCGATGATGGTCTTTCAAACCTTATTCAGGAAAATGAGCTTTGTGTTATCCCCGGGGGCTATGTACTCATTGAGATGTCCTATCTATCGGAGTCAAAGGCGCTGTTTCATACCATCCTGGATATCCAAAAACTAGGCTATAAACCCATCCTTGCACATCCCGAGCGGTATAATTATTATCATGGCAACTTTAACATCTATAAGCAAATTAAGGATGCCGGCTGCCTGCTTCAGCTTAACCTGCTATCCATTAGCCGCTATTACGGTGTCGATGTCAAAGCGATTGCGATGACTTTACTCAAATCAGGCATGTACGATTTTGTGGGCACTGACCTCCACCATGAAAAACACCTCAAAGCCCTCACAGATATTGCCGAAAAATATCCCGTCCGTGAAATGTTAAAAACATCCCCTATTTTGAATCCGTCTCTTTTAGATCATATCAGTGCAGTAAAATCCCAGCATATTGCCGGATAGAAATTTATTGTCCAAAGCGCTTGACATTGACCTTTTTTGACTTCACTTTTAACACAAAAGGCTCCAGCATCAAATCGGCATCAAGTCTCACCGCTCCCGATTGCGCCTCTTGATCGGTAAATACGTTTGCTGGAAAACTTGCATTGTCCAAGTAGAAACTATAGGTTCCTTCGGGTAGACCAAACTCAAATTTTCCATCCTTATCGGTGTGTATCTCTGTGATCTTCCCGTTACCGTCTTTTGCCAAAACCTTGTAGATATCTAAATTCAGATCAGTCTCTAGACTAAGCCCCTGTGTATACGCGATTTGCACCGCGCCCCGCACCATCCCACCACGCTGGAGCGGAATCTGGATTGCTAGATTTGACTGCTGTATCACGATCTCCTTCGACACGGCCATATATTGCCCTTGCTTTGGCGAAAAAAACAAGTACGATCCATAGGGCAATTTCTTAAAGGAAGCGTATCCCGCTTTATCTGTTACAAAAAGGATCCCTTTTACCGTAAAGCTATGGTCAACCATCGGAATATCCCCTTTATCAAATATGCCATTAAAATTTTTATCCTGAAAACAAAAAAAACGCGCATTCCCTGTCTTGATTGCTGGACGATCAAGATTTGATCCTTTTAAGTTTTGCCGAACACCAATGCGTAAATTATTGAAATCGTAATCATAGCCAGTTTTCATGACGCTATAATTGTATTGAAAAAGACCCGTCAGCAGGGTATTTTTCAGAACACGGTAATTTACACTCGCGTTCCCTCCAAAACTATTTCCGTAACTGCTGCTTAAATTCGCCCGGGCGTTGGCTGTCCATTGCAGTCTTTCCTGTAATAGCGTACCGCTTACACGAGGACCCACGGAAAAACGATTTCCAAACGAACGTCCTATTAATAGTGCACTCACCAGATCCGAAATCTGAAAAGCACCCTGTTGATAAGAAGCCGAAAGTCCTAGACTCTTATAATTATAATTTAAATCGGTCCGTACCGCAAAAAGCCCATTCGCTTGATCGGTCATCGACACGATTCCGGCCTCCGTGGTCACATTCAGATTGTGCTGCAGGTTACGCGACCGCACATTTACAGTGGACAATAGCCGCCATGAGGCAGACTTCAGTTCACGGGTACCCGCGACAAACATATAGGTTCCGATTTCGCGATTATAGTTTGGCAATACAGATAAGGTCACAAATGAGCTCAGGGGCATATACAGGCTTAAATCCCACCGGGAAGACTGACTTGCGTAATTGAGAAAATGTGTATTTAAATAACTTGGGTTATAGCGATAAAAGGTATAGCTTAATGCTGTGGATATTTTACCCCAATTTCGATTTAAGCGTTCGACAAATTGCAGGGAACCGCGGCGATTACCGGTATAATAAGGGGAACTATAAAAATTATCGGAGCTAAAACTCCATCGGGCAAAGCGCTGGTCCATTCGAAGCCCCAAAGCCCAGGAAGGCATCGAGGAATCAGGCCCCGCTTGATGGCCATTCTGACTCTGGAGTCCAGCAGCGACAAAACCACGCAGTACGGTGTTGCCTGCATATTTTTGTTTCAAAAAATCAAAAGAATTTGACCATAACAGACTGGTCGTACTGTCTAAACCATTGCGATCATAGAAGAGCTGCCCCTCATAACGACGGTGATCCGCTTTACCTTCCCCCAAAACGACTTTTCCAAAAGCGGTATAACCCGGATCGACAGAAGTACTGTAATCCAGTAGGTCTACGGCACGTTGCAAAACACCAACCGAGAAATTTGCAGCCCTTGCCGTATCGATATGATCAAATTTGACACCTCTTCCAAAAGCTGATGCTTCCATGCTCTCCTGCAAATTTCCGATCGTATAGGTATTTTTCCCCTTCAGAAAACTGGCAAAGGTATTGCTTAATGTGGGTCGATCCATCCCCCCAGTTTTGGTCAGATAGGCGCTGTATCTGAGCTGTCCATTAGCAAGGCGATACTCCCCCTCCGACCGTAAATAAAAAGCCTGCTGTTCACCGAGCATATTATCGACCTGCAAATCAATAAAATTACGCGAATAAGCGGCCAGATTACCGCGGTTGTCAAATAATTGCTGGTAATTTCGATCGGCTGTAATATTAGACAATAGCACAGCTAGATTTCCAAACACATCACCATTATCATATAGACCTGTCGTACTGATGGTGTACTGCGCCCTGTTTAACATATATTTCTCCACAGCAAAACGGAGAATGAGGAGCGTATCATGCCCTGCCGGAAGGAAAAGATTCTGTTCTTTAAATTTCGTATTTCCAATGCGATCCGGAGAGGAAAACAGGATTTTAATCTGCTCATCCGTTGTCCCATTATTGATAACCCGTGTCCGGATAAAAATAGAATCACCCACATGCTTCAGATACTGCTGCTCCGAAACATCCTGTAAGATCACCGCTTTTTTGGGCGGCACATCGATGGCCATCGACTTATTGTCAACCATTTGCCCCAGAGGATCCCAAAGTTGAACACCTATCGTTTGCCCCCTTAACTGCGCCGGCGCCTGGACCTGTAGACGCTGGGTAATAAACCGTTTTTTCCCAGCAGGCACCGTAAACGTTAAACGATCCGAGCCAAGGGCACGCAACCCCTGCGGCAACTGCAACCTGAGCTCGCCTGTAAAATCCTTTTCACTGCTGTTGATCAGCTGCAGGTCAATGCTGTTAAGGCCCGCTTCGAGCTGGATCTGGTCGGGTAAAATCAAGTGCACAGGCTTTTCCTGCTGTGCCCAGACAGACTGAACCAGCAGCAGCAACAGCAGAGCGGCTATCGACCTAAGCCTATGAAAAGAGCATTTAAACACGCAACAGAGATCAAATTATTGTGGGATCAATAAATAGAGGAGTGACACACTATAGCTTCCTGATTTAGAAGCCGACACCTGATCAGCGGTCAGATTAGCTTTATACTCCACATTAAAGGTTTGCGCTTGCTTTTTATCCGCCGAAGCAGCCGCCACAGCAACCTGTTCCTGTGTGGTTAAGATTACTTTGGGATTGGATTTTATCCTGTTTATCCCCGTCCCTGCAGTCAATTGAAGCGACAGTGCCGATAGCGGAAGTGCTCCCCCACCATTACGGACAAGCTCACTATCTACCGACTTGACCCGGAGTTCAAAATCCGTTATGGAGTTAACGCGTATGGCATTTGCTACCAACGAACTTACCCCCTGCATATAGTCTTTTTGTGTCGAAAACTGCAAGGTGGCATTGGCGGCATCCGCAGCAATCTCCAAACTATAGTCCGGCTCCATATCGACCATCCCACCATCCGTCAAACGCGGCGGCAATTGCATTTCATAATTAATTTCTTGCGTTCCCAGTACTTTTCCGCTTTCGCTATACAGAGTAAACAACAAGGGAATACGATATTTCAGGTACGTATACTGGTCCGGACTCAGATAATCATCTAGGTATTTACCTTGGGCAATGGTCAGGGCACCATACAGCTGATATTGCAGGTAATAATTTCCATTGGAACTGATGGGTTGTTTTGCTCGGTTAATCAGCAGTACATCGTTACTATTTTGCAAAATAATCGGATTGCGACTTGCGCCGATACCATCCAGGCGAAAATTTGCTTCATTGTTGTCACCCGTCCAGCGGAGGCTTATCTTATCTACCGGAAAGGTATTTCCGCTCCGGTTCTTTCCGCCTGCAATGGTGCGTATCGGTGCCAGCAAGCGAACGGCGAGCGACCAATTTTTTTCGTTCACATTGAGCCCGTTCAGGTCAAATTGAAACACATTAAAGCGATCCGGCGTCGTTTTCCCCAAATAGGAAGTTACTTCGAAATAGCTATCCGACCAGACTGAAAACCGCAATTGTGCAACCAGAGGCGCTGCTGAAAACAGGCCCCAGATCAAGAGCGTTATTATTTTAGTTCTTTGCCACATGTTTAAATTCCAATTCCGCGATCTTCACCACATCCTGATCGCCATAAAATGCCAATACCGAAACGAGGTAATTCCCAGATTTTAACGATTTGGGAATTGCAATATATTGTTTACGCTTATCCCCGGGCAGACAATAAAAATTAAGATTGTCGACCACTTCTTTCTCACCTGTTTCCTGATTTAAAAATTCAGCGCGCAACCTTCCTTCCAGCCAAATATTTCCGGTCACATCGTAACTGACCTCCAGAAACTGTCCAACAGAATCCACATCTTTATAGACCAGATTCGTGATCTCAAGATCCGGTGTTTCTCTTCCGTTAAACCGGTGGTAGACCTTAACGCCCGAGCGTACGGCCAAACGGATATTAGCTCCTTCCTGTTTTTCCCTTGCTCTTGGATTCAATTGGGTCACAAAGAGCATTGCTGTATGGATTGGCACCTCCGTACTGAATTTTGCATCTTTAGGTATCTGCATATTCAACTGCAACCGTTTTGATTCACCGGGTTTAAGCGAAAAATACGATTCAGATACGGAAAGCCAGTTCGCACAGCTTGTCGGCAGCGTACCTTTCGGACTCAGTTCATTATCACCATAAGCTGAATACGACCAATCTTCAAAAGACACTCCCAATTCAAGTGTGTAATCTTTACTCGGGTTCGTCACATCCACATACTGCGTCTGTGCCTGTCCGGCGTCACCCACAAAATACAATCTGGGCGGACCAACTGTCAGTCCCGTTTGAGAAAAAGCTATTGTTGCAGTAAAAAGCAAAAAAAATGAGGCTATCAGGTTCTTCATAAAAATACATTTGGGATAAAAATACATAAAAAAGCAGGTATCTTCCGATACCTGCATCTATATGATTTTCATAGCGTAGTATAGGACCTACTAGTTTGCAGCAATGGTGTATACCACATCAATGGTATATTTAGCTTTTGTATCTTTACCACCGTTACCTAACAATTCTTTTACAGTCGCTTCATTAAGTGGTTTACCGATATATTTTACATCTAATTCTTTGTTCAACACAGAAGATTCAGCTGTACTTGTGCTTCCGAAAGGACCGAATTCCATGTTCACATCTGTCGACGCTGACTTACCATCAACTTGAATTTCAACCAATTTTTTAGCATCATACGTGTTAGCACCATTTCCAGCCACTTTATTGAATTGACCATTAGAAGACAACGTTGCTTTTACTTTGTAACCTGAACCTACCGAAGACACTTTCAATTGTTTTGCGATCAATTTATTTACCCCATTTGTATAGTCAGCTGCCTTCTCGTATTTCAAGGTTACTTCGTCATCATATCCTGATGTAACCTGACCATCTTGACCCGCACCGCTACCGATTTCAATAGACTGAAATGGATTCAGCTCAACATTTACTTTTACTTTTGCTTGAGACTGTGCATTTGCTGCAGTAACTGAACCGATGATTGCTGCTGCGAAGAAAATAATTTTTTTCATTTTGTAGTTTTTATATTTTTATATGACTTATTCGTTATTATTTATCCTCTTTGGACAAAACAAAAGTACTACAGCAAATGAGGTAAAAAGTATGAATTACAGCCCAAAAAGTATGAAAAAGGGAGTGTGTAAATTGTTGTAGCTATACAGCTACAAAAGCTTGTAGCGCGGTAGCTACAGTGTGAGGTGCATGAGGCAAAAGAAATAAATTAAGGGGATTATTAGCGTGTTTCGATGCTATAAAGAACATCGTTTGTAAAGGTTACCGTATTGTATTTCTCTACGTATTGCATTAGACCATCAGCCCCGGGACCTGTGTACGTCACATCAAACAGTCCGTTGAGCGTCGGTGAATCAGAGGAAATGATCGTTTCCTTATTTGTCGCAAGAAGGCCATTCCTTGTATTTATTGCTTGCCCCGCCTGAGAAGCGGTAGCCTTAACACGAATCAAAGGAGCCGGAATTTTTTCTGTTTGTGCCTGCCCGACTTTTACAAAATCTTGATTGGCCAATTTGACCTTCACCTCGTAACCCGAAGTACTAAATACAGAAAGATGAGATTTTTGGATAGACTCTACGCCATTTTGATAATCTTCCAAGGTATGGTAGGCCAAGGTAACGGTCGATTGATCTGGATTAATAACAAGGTGCTGCACATCATGTAGCTCAATATTCAAGCGAACCCCTGTCTGCGAGAAGGCAGTACCACTCAACAATGCTAATCCCAAAAACAATAGTCCCTTTTTCATATCCTGATACCTGTTCTTCTGATGGCCGTATGGATCATCCGTGATTTATTGTGCAACTTTATCCTTATCGAATCTTAGCAATTTTGAAGCCAGAAGCGTTTGAATGCCCAACTATGGATAATTTCATACGCTTTCGTTGTTCTATTCTAAATATACCTTTTATCTCAAAAACGAAAGAATAAGAACAATTATTTTTAACAGGAAAATATGTATTATTTTTAATACAGAATGGTTATTGCTGCCAGCGTTTACGGTATTCGGTTGGAGTAAGTGCTGTTTCCTTTAGAAAAAAGGTACTGAAATTATTGACATCCGCATAACCAAGTTCCCAGGCCACTTGCTTAATGCTTAGCGAAGATTCGACAAGGAGTTTTTTACTCACACGAAGCAATTCTTTGGTAATTAGCTCCTTGGGCGTGGTACCCAAAGTTTCTTTGGTGAGGCTGGTCAGTTTTTTACTTCCTATATTGAGCTGATCCGCATAGAAGGCAACCTGCTTTTCTTTTTTTACATGTTTTTCGACCAGTTCTTGAAAGCGTTGTACCAGAGGCACATTTGTACGCTGACCGAGCAGCTCTCCCGATTGCCTGTCATCTGCATAAATCGCTGCCAGGAGCACGATCTGCTTGACGATATTATGTGCCAAGTCCCGATAAATTGCCTGATTGTAATTCTGCTTGGAGAGCTTGAGCTGCATCCCCACAAATTCATAGTACGTTGCGTATTCCTGAGGCACACTAAGCGTTCTATAAGTATATTCGTTTTTGTTAAATGATTTGAAATTCCGGAGGAAGGCGGTATCCACCTCGGTACGCGCAAAAAAACTTTCCGAAAAATAAATAATCAAAAAAGCCCGCTCTTCATCTGGATTCGCATCTACTGTTATTCCTCGCGGTATCAATACTAAGCTGTATTCTGCTATTTCAGTAAGCTCTTTATTGATGCGCATGCTACTCCCACCAGACGACACAAAAAGAACGACATGGTTCTCTTTCGCCGTTGCCTCCCTAATTTCCGAAAAGTCTTGCTCTACACCAATTACCCGATGAACTCCAAATTCCATAATTATTATTTACGCCATGTACCGCCTGAAAAAAGTTTCATTTACCTAGCCAGGGAGCAATTTAGCAAATAAATTCCGAACACGAAAAACGCAATGCCCATACGGGGGAATGCGTTTCCATTAAATCTATTATCCAAATACATTATACTTTTTTGCTTAGTTTTTCACGCAACGGATCTGAACAGCTTCAGTTTCACCTGCATTTATAAATGTGGCACCATAGGCACCATATTGCGGCACACTATCCCTCGTAAGAAAGAAAGTCGTAAACCCAGCACCATCACTTGCCATATAAGCACCCTTTGAACCAATAACCGCACCTATATTATTGTTCATAACTGTACTACTAGTCCATACTTGACCTTCTGCCTGAGTTGGGAAAGTAAAGCTTTTTTTTTGTAGCGGAGCGGCTACAAATGAACGCCATTCAATTCAATTACATCACATTTCCATTAGAAAACACACTATCTCTAGCTTAAAATTGGATATAAAACATAGCGTGTAGAAAGAACAATCTGCAGGATCATTTTAATGATCAGACTATCAATCTAACTATACAATAAAGATAGTTACCAATAAGACCAAAAGATGCTGAAAAGTAAAAAAAAGGATAAATCATGCTATATAATTACATCCTTAACCATTACCCACCCCCTAGTCTTTAAGCTGCAACTATCGCCCATAGCACAAAAAAGGAGAATAAACAGCAACATTCCGAACTGCGATTCTAAAATGTGCTGTCATTTCATTAATTTAGTTGTCAATACAATTTTCTTAATATGAAAAAAATGAGAAATCACAAAATGAGAAAAATAACTAACTTTCAAAAGGGAATATTTTAATCAAAACATAACTAATCACTCTAAATTAGTAAAAACCTTAAAGCACATACGCCAAATCTAATATTAGCCAAGGCGTTGATATTTAACAAGCCTGCGATTCGGTCCCATGAGGTACTTGCATCTAATTACCTTATGTTAATATAATTGAATCACCCTATTTAGCTAATCTGATTGATCAGTATGATGTATATGATAACTTGGACCAAAAAACAAAACAACCAAATAGTCAGAAACAGTAAATAACCATATCGGGCTCTTTTGCGGCTCGAACAACATTCAGACCAAGATTCTATACATCTAAAAAGGATGACAAAAGTGGTTACCACGAGCGTAAGAATTCCTACAATAATACAAGCATAAAACAATTTCTGCGGCCACAATACGTTTAATTCATTATCTGAGATGCACAAAGAGGCAATTAACATGGCCGAAAACGTGAGCGCGAATAAACAAAAAAATGCTATCCTCTCCCAAATTAGCCCTGCGCTATTAACGAAAGAAGCCTTTTGATAGCGCCAGCAAATCAAATTATAGCTAAAAAAGACCCCAAGCATAGCACAGGGTAAATACAGCAAAAAGGACAAAAAACTATTTCCTAATGACATGATGATTTTTTTAGGTCAGATAATCGGATGAATAAATTTAGGAAAAATTCCCTTTAAGAATACCCTAATATTTTTAATCCCACCACCTCTATTTTCTCACCTGATTTTCATCTATAGCAAAAAGGGGGTTGTGATGCCGCGAACCTTACTCGACAGGTCAATCTATTAAAGCTGATAAATAATGCGTAAAAAGGAACTTAGCCTATTTTCCGCCCCCCCTATCGGTAGCCCAACTGCCGTACCGATCGCCAACTTTTTGCTGAGGCCGAGTTTGATCTGGGGATGCAACACTGTATGTATGCCTTCGGATGAAATTTCCTGGTTGATCTCAACACCGAAAAAATGATCAGTATTCGGTACCGTATAATGAAATGATGTATTGATCTGCCAATTCATAGCCGTTTTGGATGTGCCGTAATGATAAGCAATCTCCGGTCCGGTGTAAATTAAAGTATGCCAATGACGGTGCCAGTTTTTGGCAGCTATAATGAAAGGATTAAAGGCGGTACCACCATTGACAAAGTTAAAGATCTGTGTATACCCGACAGCCAAGGTTGTCGCTTTCTCTTTTGAGACATAGAATGAATATTGCGACGACAAACGCAATCTTTCCAATTGATTTGTTGAAGGTACATCCGCAATACGGCTTTTAGCATAGATAAAATCCGTTTCCACCTCCAGCCCTAATCGATCCATTGGTGCAAATTCATACTCCATTAAATAGCCAAAGTCTTGTCCAGCAGCCCTATTTTTGATTTCTGCTCCCAGATTAAATTCCTTTTCCCCCTTCCTCGCACCAAGGTCACGCACAAGATCATTATAAAGGGGTTCGGCATGGTGTACCTTATCCGGTAAGTTTCTAGTCTCCTGAGCGAAGATAGCACAAGAACAGAATAGGTTACAGAACAGGAGAAAAAATTTCCTACATACCATCATTTTTTTGTTTTCCATAAGGCAAAACTGCATCTCAAACATGGAAAGAAATGGGAATTTATACACGATATTTCACATTTTTCACACGCCACTATTCATTTTCTTGAACTAGTTTTGAAGATTAGTTTCTTAAAACAGACCTCATTAGATCCTCGTGTACCTATTTGAAACTTATTGATTAAATAGTGTTGTAATATCCGCATGATAAAATTGTACCAAAGAAAAGATTAAGTATGGGAAAAATATCAGATCAGCAATTAGCAGAATTAATTTCAAAAAGAATACTGGAAATCATTAATTTAACAGGATTAACGATCGAGAGTCTAGCGGGTTTTGTAGGAGTTTCCGTATCAACTGTCAGAAGTGTTTATCGCAAAACCGCTTCCATATCTGTAGATAGTCTGTCTAAGATCTGTGCGCCCTTTGCTATTGAGCTGGCTGATTTCTTTCATCCAACTTCACCATTAAAAATCGAAGAAGCGCAACTCCCACATTTAACAGACTTCAAAAAGCATTTTTTCGGAAACCGGAAATTTAGAAGCCCGACATTTCCGACCGATGATAAGATCAGCCAAAGTGAATATCATCGCCAGCAACGCGACCTCATTGCCTATATTGTTTATCGGTCGGATTACTTCGATACCCCAAAGACAATTGAGTCAATGGTAACCGATTTCAGGAACGATTACCAGACGGAGTTCACTCCCGAGCGACTATACGCTTTGCTACTAAAATACCACAACATTGGATATCACGCATTTTGCCGATCTACCTCCGACAGCAGAACACAGCTCAGTCAACTTTCGTGGAGAAATGTTCATACGGTCCGCATAATATTGCACACTCGTGTGTTCGCGGTAATGCTTATGCAATAAGACTGTAAACCTATTGAATAACCTAACGGCAGCGGTATCTGCTGAGCCACTCGATATCTCTTGCGATAGCATGGCTTGATACCCTTCCAATAATAGGGATTCAAAGCAGTGATGCGCAATCATCATATCGATTGCAAGGTATTCAGTACAGCCTGTCAAACGCTCTACGATTAGCTTCTTGAAAATCAGTTGCGTTCTACAGTCCCGTATAGAAAGGAAGGGGTGACTTCCGAAAAACAATGCCGAATTGAGTATTTCGGTATCAGCCTTTGATCTTTCGTAAAAATCAGCCGTAAACCATAATAAAAATCCATCAGCAGTAATAGGCTCAACTACCTCAACTTCATAATGTGGTCCAATAAATAGAAGTTCGTTAGCAGCAAAATCATATACCGTCGAACCAATTTTTATACGCACAGGAGAGCCGGTTCGAATGATGGAAAAAACCGAGTTATTGTATAGCCTTTGACCCAGCTGGCTACAATACTCTGCTAATTTTAGCGCACCGAATTGCATCTTTTTTTTTGCTATAGTTGATTTACAAAATTCCATTTCTTGAATAAATTCCTTTCGGAATCTATAATATCCAGATTTTCAAAGAGCTTTGTGTAATGATAGATGGCTATTAACATCCTCCTGGGCGATCCTTTTGAGAACACCAGACAAACACCACTATCGATAAATCTCTTTTTTTCATCTGCACTTTCACTAGCCGAGTATCCAAAGAGCTTAATCGACGGATATATCCTCCGCAATCTTCTGGCGGTTTCCATACCATCCATTTGAGGCATATGTAGATCGAGAATGCAAACATCTGGCTTTTCGGTATTGGCTTCAACGAGACGGATCAGTTCCTCACCATGATTACAGCTATAAAGTATCTCATAGTTATCCATTTCCTTGGCCAAATACTCAAGTACTTTCAGGTGCAGTATATTATCATCTGCAAATGCAAGTTTTAATTTCTTGTCCATTCACGTCTTCTTGAATTATAATTTGGACCTCACTGCTCTGGTCGGCCTTTTGTCCTTAATGTCCTGATTGTGATTTGTACCCGATATTCGATCAAAACAACTTTCCAATGCAATTAAAAGAATTTCTATTTTCGGTGCGATATATCTTTCCTTATTCATATTTGGGTTAATTATAGTTTTCCAACAAGCTTTTAGTAGCTATTTTAATTGTAAATTATTAGTCTAATTCAGACTACAATTCCACCTATCTCGAAGATAGTTATTTTTTCTTAATTACTTACAACACACTTCCGTCCTAAACGTTTAAAAAGTGGCGGCGTTTAGATATAGCAAAGTTGCTATATTTAAATCGCAAAATTATAACACACCGCCATGATAAATTTAAACGTTTTTAGTCAGATTTTATCGTTAATCGACCGTGAATTATTCAAAGATTTAGTCGCCACAAGAGCGACAAACACCAAAAAGGGATTAATAGCTGGACGCATCTAGTAAGCATGCTTTTCTGTCATTTTTCCTCGGCAGATTCGGTTCGAGATATCAGTAACGGTCTACGCAGTACAACTGGTAATCTGAACCACTTAGGTGTAGTAAGAGCGCCAAGTAAGTCTAATATTTCCTATATCAACACACACCGTACGCATGAACTTTTCAAAGATCTTTACTTTGTTCTTTTGGATAGGATTTGGCAAAAGGACACCCATTTTCGCAAAGATCTTGGTCAGCTAAAGCGTAAAGTATATCTGATGGATGCCAGTATCATCCCCTTATGTCTATCGTTATTTGATTGGGCGAAGTTTCGAAGTACCAAAGGTGCATTCAAGCTGCACACTGTTCTTGATTACGATGGCTGCCTGCCCGTTTTTATGCAGATTACTTACGGAAAGGTTCATGAGAGTCAGCGTGCCGGTAGCTACAGTTTTCCTAAAGGAAGCGTCGTGGTGGTGGATCGCGGCTACGTAGATTATAGCTGGCTTGGGGATTTGGACAGCACGGGCTGCTTTTTCGTAACAAGGAGTAAAATAGGCATGAAGTACAAGGTTATCAAATCATACCAGAGTGAAACACTCCTAGAAAAGGGAATCATTAAAGATGAGCTCATTGAGCTTTCTGGCCCTGCCGGCAATAAATACAGCACCAAGCCGCTACGCCTGGTTCACTTTTGGGACAGCACCACCGGCAATGAGTACGACTTTTTGACCAATAATACCCGCTGGAAGGCTTCTCTGGTGGCAAACATCTATAAACAACGCTGGCATATCGAAGTATTCTTCAAGCATCTAAAGCAGCGCTTAAAAGTATCGACATTCATAGGGACATCTGAAAATGCAGTAATGATACATATCTGGACTTCACTGATCGGCATATTACTGTTAAAATACCTCCAAAAGAAGGCCAAATATGATTGGAATCTCTCCAATCTGGTGGCATTCATAAGAATGAATATCTTCGTAAAAATAAATATCTGGCAATGGGTAGATGATCCGTTTGTCAGGAATCCGGTCAAAGGAAAAAATGGACAGCTGCAGATCTTCACGGAATGAAAAGTAGGGTCAAAATCAAAATGAGGAAAAAATCTATGTTAGAAACACAGGAAAAAGCCTCCTAAAATTTATTTAGGACATAAGTGGATTTGGCTATCTTGCTTAGTGTTGTTAAATTAAGCAAGATAGCCAAATTTCCTTCCTTTTTTCATTAAAAAGAAAGAAATCCGAAATTTAACTTCCTTATTCCACTTCCCGAATTCGATTGTCACTTTCTTCCTCTTTTCCTTCAGCAATCATCTCATTGACATCGGCCATATCTCCAGCTTCCAAATGTTCGATATCCTCCGCCTGCTCTTCGGAGTATCGATCGATAAAAAATGTACAGCCCATTGGAAAATGATCGGACCCCACCGATGGATAGATAAACAGCTTATCGATAAATACGGTTGGGCTATGAAACAATAGATCCAGGGGCACTCTGAAAAACCAATAATTGGCATGGAAGGTAGAAAGAATACCCCGACCGATGCGTGCATCGATTAATTTGCTGGTTTTCTTGAACAAGAGGGACGATTTTGCCCAGGCCACATTATTAAAATCGCCCGTGACAATCACGGGCGTTTTATAATCCCGAACCCGTTTGGCCACACTGAGCAGATCGCCATCCCTTTCTTTGGAATTTTCTTCTTCCGTCGGGCTTGGCGGCGGCGGATGAACGGCAAAAAAGATAAAACGATGTCCATCGGCGGTTTCCAACTCCGCTTCAATACTGGGTATATCGTCCGCTATAAAATAATGTACCTGACATTTTTTGATCTTCAGGTTAGTATAAAAATGCATGCCGTAGGTATTGTCCAAAGTCACCTTCTCAAAATTAGGATAATCCTTTTCCAGCACACGTAAGGCTTTTTCCCAAGTTGCATCACTTTCCATGGTCAAAAAAATATGCGGCTGTTCTTTTTGAATCAGCTCAATAAAGCGATGATACGCCGTATTGAATTGCAGCACATTACAAGAGATTACCTTGATGCTATCGGATGCATCCTTGCCCTTTTCATATTTTTCCTGCCGCCAAAATTTGGTATAGCGTATCAATATATAGGCATGGTAGACAATCAGAGCCGACTGTACGCCCTGGAGCCACCATATCCATGAATTATCCCCCACAAGATAAAAACCCAAGGCCAATGCCGGCACCTGAAATACCAGCAGTTGCAATTTGACAAATTCAGCTACCCGAACGATCCAGTGCTGGCTCTTGATAAAGGGTAATACACTCAGTACAATTAATAGTCCCGAGAACACCATATAGAAAATCAGCATATCGCTAGCGCTAACATTTTTAACAAACTTAAACAAATTACACCTATTTTCAACAGACCATCATTTATTGGGTGCTTCTTAGCCATTCAATTTCTTTTCTGAACCTTCCTGATAATCCACCCGTGTTCTGGCTAATGCGTTGGGGAAATTCGTGTGGATATAGGCAATCATCTGTTCGCGCACATAGCAACGCAGGTCAAAAGCCTGACCCGAATTGCGGCAGCTCATCAGGCATCGGATCTCCATGGTTCGCTCTTTAAAATCTGTCACCTGCAATACATTTACTTTTCCATCCCAAAGCGGATGACCAGTGAGCAATGTCGTGAGTTTATCGCGCAATTGCTGCACAGGTACGGTAAAGTCGGTATAGATAAATACAGTACCCAATATCTCTGACGTAGTGCGCGTCCAATTCTGGAAAGGCTTTTCAATAAAATATGTAATTGGCAATACCAAACGACGTTTGTCCCAGATATTGACGACAACATAGGTCAGATTGATTTCCTCTACACGTCCCCATTCCCCTTCGACAACCAATACATCATCCATACGGATGGGTTGCGTAAAAGCGATCTGAAAACCGGCGAGCAGGTTCCCTAAAGATTTCTGTGCTGCAAAACCGATAATTATGCCACCGACCCCCACGCCCGTGAGCAGCCCCGCACCGATCTTTTGCATGCTATCAAAACTGAGTAGGATGATTGCCAAGGAAATTACGATGATCAACGTGACCACCACTTTTCGGATAAAGACAATTTGTGTCCGGATCTTCCGTTCCCGCAGGTTATTTTCCTTGTTGATATCAAAACGATGGTAGAGGTAGTCTTCAAAAACCTTGATCCCTTGTATCAGCACAATGGCAAAAAAACTGACCAGCAAAAGTTCATTAGTTTTACTGACCACGCGAAGCGTCCGTTCGTTAAATTGGGCAAACGGCAATAAGCTGTTAAATACAATCAATGGGATAAATACACTCAGCACACGGTTAAAACGCCTCACAAAGGAATGGAATAGGCTATAAGACTCCTGCTGAATGGCCTGCCTGCGTAAAAGCGGCATAAAAATCAGTTTGATCAGGAAACCAATTAAAAATGAAAATAGAATTAATGCAATATTCCAGAGCCATGCCGGCCATTTCTGTGAAAGTTGAATTAATGTTTCGTTTATCATGCTGTTCTTTCTTTATGTTTAAGATTTGCTTCCTATTTAAAGTATAACTGCTAAGAAGACCTAACGTTTGTTTTATTTTGAGAAAGATTGGTTAAATAAACACCGAACTATACGGCCATGCACTTTGCTTAGCACCCATGAGCATTGATCCCGCTATAAAAAAAGATACAAACAATA
>JALAGS010000065.1 GCA_022712315.1 Sphingobacterium sp.
CAACGTAAATATATGGTTTAGTAAATTTTCATTCATGTATAAAATTTAATATTATGAATTAATACTTTAGCATGTAATGAACTTATCGACAATTAGACTCCCTAAAAACATTAATCAAAAATCCAACCTGTAATCCTTCATTATGGGAAATTAGAGGTCTCAAAGCTTTCTTGGAGGACCCTTTGAAATAACTTACTGTTTCCTTTAAATCAACCGTCACAAATACGTCACAGCTGTAAATTTTGAATAATAAAAAGAAGTTCATAAATTGCTAAAGCAAGCAGGAAACATAGATTTTTACTCCTGTTGAGGAGAGCCGGCCTGCAGACTCTTAATCTGTGGGTCCTGAGTTCGAGCCTCAGCGGGGTCACTTTCAAAAAAAGCCGTTTTACGTGAGTAGAATGGCTTTTTGTATGTTAATAGCGTTGATTAATCGCTTTGGGCCCTATTAGCTTTACGTTGTTTTTTTTTAGTGTTTACATTGGAGTTTTGGATTACGGGCCCCTTTAACTTTTATTGAATATCGCGTATTATTTCTGCTAGGAAAACATAAAACTCTTTAATCTGTTATTAATTCAGCAAATTTATTACGTAAATTTGTATTTCATACGATAAGCTTATGGAAGACAAGAAGATTTCGATATTGTACGTGGATGACGAAGAAAACAATTTGTTTTCTTTTAAAGCGACATTTCGACTAAAGTATAAAGTGTTTACGGCAATAAGTGGTGCCGATGCAATCGATATTGTCAAAAACAACCAAATACATATTATCATTACTGATCAACGGATGCCAGAAATGACTGGTGTGGAGTTTTTAGAAGAGATTATCAAGATTAATGCGGCCCCAATGCGTATCCTTTTGACAGGATATACAGATATGGCAGCTGTTGTTGATGCTGTCAATAAAGGGAAGATCTTTCATTATCTCAATAAGCCTTGGAGTGAAGAGGAACTTGATCAGACAATTCAACGCGCTTATGAAGTCTATGCTGAGCGTCAAAAGATTGTGGAGACCAATTCTCAACTTGAGACTTCTAATGATCAATTGGAGTTTTTACTTCGTCAGAAGCTACTTTCCTAAAATATGCTAATTTTAGGAAAGTCAACTTTTATTTAAACGTCTGCTTAAGTTATAATAGTTCTCACTGCGTTTCATCGGATATACTAGCGATGAGGGGGCTTATTTGCTCGGTATGACGACTGTAAATGTGGTACCCTGATTTGGTTGTGATTGTACTTCAATTTTCCCTTGTAGCTTCAAGAGTGCGTTCTGAACATTATAGAGTCCAAATCCCATTCCCTTCGCTTGGTCACTGGCTCTAAAGAATAGTTTGAAGATATCTTCAACATACTCTGGCGATATACCTATTCCGTTGTCACTTACCATAATTTTAGCTTTACGTTCTGACACCAAGACTGATAGTTTGACGAATTGATTCTCCTGTCCTTTACGTTGGTATTTAAAAGCATTAGAGAGGAGATTATGCAAAATCAGTTCTAGAAGAGCTTTGTCCCCACTAAATATTTCCTTTTGATCCACTGAAATTTCAAAAGCAACATCTTTATTTTGGGTGTACATGCTGTAAAACTGGCGTATGTTGTCAAAGAGTTCTTCGAAATTTATCTCGGACAGCATGAGTTCTCCCCTTCTTAAGAGATAATAGTCCCGTAGACTGTCAATATAGGCATCTAAACTAACCAATGAACTATCCATGAGAGAGAGCAACTCATGGATGCGGTCTATGCTGTCAAACTCTAATCCGAGTTTGACTGCCGAAAGAACCCCTGTCAAAGGGTCACGAAGATCATGACTAACACTATAAGCAAATTTATCCAATTCATCATAAGCTTTTTGTAGCTCCTGATTTTTAACTTCCAGCATGGAGTTTGCAACATAAAATTTATTTGCTTCTTCTATAGCGGAAACGATTTCCTCATTCATCCAAGGTTTTCTGACAAACCTAAATATGTGGCCCTTATTAACTGCATCGATGACAGTTTCCATATTGGCATAGGCCGTTAAAAGAATACGGATTGGTTTTGGGAAATCTTTTTTGATGCGGTGTAAAAAGTCGATACCCATCTCATCAGGCATGCGCTGGTCACAGAAGATAATACGGATATCGGGATGAGCACGAAGTATCGTTTCGGCCTCACTCGTATTGGACGCTGTATGGATAGCATAATCGTATCTAAAGTTCGCTTTAAAGCTAACCAAATTGTTTACTTCGTCATCGATATATAATATTTCAAGCTCCCTCTGCATAATTTTACTATATGGTTTATTCCCTTACAAAAGATATGAAAAAATAATAGTTAATTGCACTATTTTAAGTTTAATCGTGGTACTAATTACTTTGTTGAATAGGAATGATTAGTGTAAAACTTGTACCCTGTCCTACTTCTGAATCTACAATAATCCTACCATGATGTTTCGCAATGGTATTATAGGCAATGGACATTCCCAAACCTGTACCCTCTCCCACATCTTTCGTCGTAAAAAAGGGCTCAAATATCCGTTCATGGATTTCTTTCGGAATCCCGATACCATTGTCTGCAATTTTGATAAACACAGACTCATTGTCTTCGGAGACCCCTGTCTCAATCCATAGTTTACCACCAACATCGTGATTAAACTTCTTATTTACGGCATAAATAGCATTTGTCACAATATTCAGGAAGACCTGATTAAGTTTTCCTGCATGACATTCAACCTTAGGCATATCACCATAAATCTTATCAACTTCTATTGTGTTATTTAATAAGCTATTGAGGATAACCATTGTTGATTCTAGTCCCTCATTTAGATCTGCAAACTTTAACGTATCCTCGTCAACGCGAGAAAAGATCCGTAAGCTCTTTACTATTTCGGCGGTCCGATGAGCACCATCGTGCATACCCTTTAATAGAAAATCAACTTCCGTTTTCAGATAATCAATATCCAGATCATCTTTGAACTTCTTGATTCGAGATTGCTTTTCTGCATCAGATATACCGTCTTTAAAAGCTATGCGTTCTACTTCCTCCAGGGTTTCCCATATCATCTTGATATCGCGTTTTAACGGTGCGACATTCGACGTAACAAAGTTAATAGGGTTGTTAATCTCATGCGCGACCCCTGCTGTCAATTGACCAAGGGAGGCCATCTTCTCGGCTTCGACAAGCTGAGACTGTGTTTCCTTTAAGTGAGTAAGCGTGGTTTGCAGGGACTCATTAGATTCTGTTAACTCACGTGTGCGCTCATCTACTTTTTGCTCCAATACAATATTTTGTTCACGTATCAGTCTTTCGTTTTCTAGTGAAATTGCTAATTCTCTGACTTGTGACGCTTCTTTCTCTTCTTTTAAGATATTGATACTATAGGCAAGACCGAAGGACAATAAGGCCATCTCCACAACAGATGCAATTTGTACAGAATTGCTGGTAAAATCGCTATACTTTAAGATACCATAGTCTTTTAAAAGAAATATAACAGAACCCAACAGCAAAATTGTCCAGCCATAAACAAAGTATTTGGCAGGTTTATAGCCATTTATCATTACACGATAGGATACGTAAAGGACAAATAAAGACCCCGCTCCTGTTGTTAGCTGCATCACCATGAAAGCCGGTTGTGTCAGGTTGAGCAGTGTAAGAATGCTGCCAACGACAAAAAGGACGATAAAAACAGTAATCACACGTCTTGACCGAGGAGCGTTTTTCGGTAATTGAAGAAATGAATCTGCAAAAAGCAGCGCGCATAATCCGGATAAACATCCAAAGATAATAGGCCCCTTTGTTGCAAAGTAAGTCCAATTTGGCCACAAATATTGAAAACTGTAACCTTTAATACCCATTTGTGTTATTCCTGCACAAAGAACATAAAGGACATAATACAGATAGCCCCTTTCACGAACAGAGAAAAATAGGAATAAATTGTATATGGCCATAATGCCGACAATACCAATATAGATGCCGCTTAACAAACTGTCGTCATTCATTTCTTTTAAGAAACTGCGCTCGTTGCTTAAATAGATCGGGAGAATGATCTGTTCGGTGCTTTTGACGCGAAGAAAAAAGATGGTCTTCTCGTTTCCAGGTAATTGAATGTCGAATGCGTAATTAGGAACCTTATATTTTCTAGTCGAAAAAGATTGATGTTCGCCCAGCTTGATCGATTTATAACTCCCATTTGATGATGGTGCAAAAAGTTCGACTTCATCCAGTAGAGGGTAGGCAATTTCAAGCAAGAGTTCAAGTTTCTCTTTGCCCTTATTGGTCACAGGCAATCGAAACCAGATAGCATCGGGAGAGATACCTAGATTGGGCACCTTGCTTTCCAAAGTCTGAAAGGAAGCTGCCGAGGTATCGGCAAAGTTGGGTTGTCCCTGTCCCGTATAGCGCTCCAAGCCATATCCAATCAATGTGCGTTGTGTCGAATGATCGATAATAACCTCTCCAAAACATGTTGAACTGCACGTAAAAATAAATAGGAAGATCAAGTTAAGCCAGCATTTCATCACTATAGTGCTATTTTTTTGCTTCAGCTATAACTAAATTCATAGAAACAAGGAAACAGCCAGCTTCATCCGCTTGGTCTAATGTTTTTTGAAATTCTTCCATTTCAGCTGCGCTTAATTTCTCTTTTTCGACCATCTCCAACAGAATTTTATCGAGGAAAAGGTAGCGATTGGCCTCCTCTTTCGAACGTGTCACCATACAGAAAGTCTGCAATTGAACCTGTTTAAAGCCCTGAGCCAATAAGTCTGAGGTCAATTTATTCCCAGCCCAGCCGTTATTAACTTTTTCCTCTGTCAAATAATGGCATATTTTGGCCTCAATATCGACATGCTTGCTATAAAACGTCAGACTATTCCAGATCGTCTCAACGATTACCAGGGGCTGATCTTCACGCAAAACACGGTGAACTTCAGCAAACATTTTTTGCGGTTCCAGCAGATGCTGTACAACGCGCTCCATTCTTATACCAGAAATAGAATTGTCTGTAAAACTAAGCTGATAAACCTCGCCCTGAACAAAGTCCACATTTTTTACTTCTGTACTGCTCGTTTTGGCATGCTGAATTAAGGCCTTGTCATGATCCAATCCGACAACGAGAACATTATGCCCGAGCATATTTGCCAGGTTGATGGCATCCATTCCCGTGCCACAACCAAGATCAACGACCACCCCCTCTTTAATGGTATTGAACGGCGTATATGAATGTATTTTTAACTGCTTAAGAAAATCGCCGGTATCCATTAAATAGCCGGCACCATAATGTTTTGTGTCCATTACAAAATATTTAAATTACGATCATCTGGTTTATGATCTAATGATGTATGTTTCAGGTTTTTAATAATCTCGTTTAAATCCCATTGATTGAGATTGGGAATATCAATTTGATAGTGGATCTCAATCTCCTTATTCCGCAAAGTTTCTATGCGGACAATATTGGAATTATTGCGTAGGGACAAAATTGCTTCTTTATTTTCTTGATCGGCTTCTGTCAAGGTATCTAAATTTCGCATGATCATCACTGTGGCCAATAAATCCAATTTAGGATAATAGAAAGTACCGTTATTTCCAACGCTTGTATCAATCCGGTAGCCAACACTTTCCGCTAATTTCACCGTATAAGGTGCACATAAAGCAAACAGCGATTTAATGCCAACCTGTGTACTGATTGCTGCACCCGCTCTTGTTAAAAATATGCTCCCAATGCCATATCCAGCAATCTCCCTGGAGTTCCATAGACCACAGCCTTCACCTGTCCCCTGTTGCGCATAATCATAAACAAGGTCTAAGATTTTAGCATCCATCGCTCCCGTGGCCTGTTCAATCGGAAGCGGTTCGCTCCCTCCAGACACGTGTATACGTACGCCACCATAGACTTTATCGCCATCCAGGGATTCGACGATCAGTACGAATGATGCGGGATTGTACATCCAGTCATTTTTGGAAGAAGTTACTTTCTTTACGCCTATAGCGGTTAACACGTGCGCGTGTCCCTCTATGAAACGTTCACAGGTTTGGGGATCGTCGATAGCCCGAAATGCTCTTAGTCTTACTACTGGACGCCCGTCGTTAAATAATAATGCCACCGAATGCTTTGATTTATCGTTTAAACGCAAAACTAATCAATTAAATGCAAAGCTGTTTACTCTTCAAATAAATTATACCTTAATGCAACCGCCTGCGCAAAGTGGTGGTAAATTTTGTTCGAATCATTTCTCACCTTAACAGGTCAAAACAGCATATTTTAATCGATGTCATCGAAAATACATTTTATCATTGCGATCAAATATATTTTCGAGATGCAATAAATTCTGTGTTGGATATGTTAACGTTTTTGAAGGTTATTTTTATAGATCTGACCGTCTTTAATAATCAGCAAAAAGTTTTTATCTGGATCTGCTAATAGTTTCAAATTCTTAAGAGGATCTCCGTCAACGAGAAGTAGATCTGCCAACGCCCCCTCTTCGATTGTTCCGAGCTTGCCAGGATAAGGACTTCTTAATCCCGAAAGCTGCAGGAGTTCGCCATTATCTTGGGTAACCATTTTAATGATCTCGGCATTCGTAAACCATTTCTGAAGGCGCAATATAAATTCGTTCTGTAATTTATTCAGATCAGGTTCGAAAAGAAAATCAGTACCCCAGGCTAGCTTTACCCCTATTTTTTTCGCCATAGGCCATACTTTCTCCTGACCCTCGATGACAGGTTTTCGCTTAATTCTCCGTTGTGGATCCATATCGGGAGTGTCTTCGATAAGATTCTGTAAACTGAGCCAAATATTTTTTTGCGCAATTAGCTGCAAGGTTTCTTCGTCGAGCAGCTGTCCGTGTTCTATACATTTTACTCCTGCTTCGATAGCTCTTCGTATTGCTCTAGGTGTATAGGCATGCACAGTGACATAGGTGCCCCAGTCTTCTGCAGCTTCCACCGCAGCCTTCATCTCGTCCAGTGTATATTGTGTGACATCTACAGGGTCATATGCGGAAGAAGTTCCACCCCCAGCCATGAGTTTGATCTGGCTAGCTCCAAACCTTAGATTCTCTCTTACCGCAGTCAATACCTCGTCACGTCCATCCGCAATAAATGTCGCACCATAGCGCTCTGCACGAGAGACGATTCCGAAAAACCGGCGTGATTTTTCCTCTGGAGTGCGAAAATCACCGTGGCCCGCGGTCTGGCTTATTGTAGCACCAGAAGGCCATATTCGCGGGCCCAAAAGTTTGCCTTTGTCAATAGCAGCTTTTAGTGGAAATATTGGGCCGCCAACATCCCTTACACTCGTAAAACCCCGCATTAACATCTGCTGTGCTGATTGGCCCACTGTATTGATAAGAAACTCTTCGGATAGATCATTTTTCATCATTTGTGGCATTGTCAAAGCACCGAATACCAAATGAACATGGGCATCAATTAAACCGGGCATTAGGGTTTTACCCTTGCCGTCAATTTTGATTAGATCATTTCCTCTCGTATTAATGGGCAAGTCGCTGATGGTCTGAATGGTGTTCCCATTGATTAAAACATATTTGGACGGTGTCAACATCTGGCTGCTATAGTCGATCAGTTTAACATTTTCTATTAAAATCTGCTTTTGTTGGCCATAAATGGCTTGCACAGAAACAGTGCAGAAAAGTAAAGTAATTAGTTGACGTAAGCGCATAGCAAGAAGAATTACATGGTTTAAATAATATGACAATCGCTTGTAGCCCCCGACGAACTACACAGTGCTTGAAAAATATCTTCTAAGTTAAATCATAAATTCTACATATTTCAATTTTATTCTTACATATTTCAAATGGCCCCGGTTCCTTCGAACAATCTGACACTTGTATGCTGGCATTGATTCCGGGAAAAATGCTAAATTTATGCAATTATGATATCTAAAAGCCGAATCGGGAAATATACTGGATGTGTAATTTCCAGGATTGCGTCAATGGGCGAAACCCTTACTTACGCTTTGCTGCTTGGCTTATCTTCCTATTTATTCCTCATCGTTTTTCAGCCGTTTGGGACATATAATTTTGATAATGCTTATAAATTTTGGTTATTGTCGGGATATGGAATCATATTCGCGTTAGCCTACACTTCAGTTTCTATATTCTTGTATAAAAAGCAATGGACAATTGGTGTGGAGCTACTTCGTATTTCCCTTGTCTACCTATTAGCTTGTTTTCTGAATTTCTTTTATCATAGCTATATGATTAATCATGGGCTGTTGCAGTGGAGTAACTTACCCTACATCGGATTATATACCTTATCGTTGTATGTACCGATTGGATCAATCTATTTTCTGCTCCGTATCGACAGGCATCGACTTCAAGAAACAAAGAATCTAGCGCCAGCTGAAGAGATCAGCCTAGTTCCTCAACAAGATTTTAAGGAAATAGATAATGGCTGTTTAGATGTGGTCAATATCCCCAATGGGAATCAAACATTCACTTTATCCCGCAACGATTTTATTTTTGCAAAATCGATGGATAATTATTGTATGATCTATTATCGAAAAGAAGATACGGTGGAAAAACAGATGATGCGAATTGCTTTGGCACGATTGGATCAATTAGTGAATACGGGTACTGTTGTCCGATGCCACAGGTCCTATTTGGTCAATCTTGAAAAAATAATTAAAAAGGAAGGAAACACCCAAGGACTGCTATTACGATTTGCCGGCACAGAAGATTGTGCTCTTGTTTCGAGATCTGCTGTTGGGAGAGTTAAATCTTATCTATTGCAAGCTCGTTCGTGACCTTGTCAATCATCCCTAAAACATGCAGTATACCACATAATTTTGTTCACTCTTTTCCTGGAGCATAATTTTGCTCAAAAAAAGATGAACAATAAAAATTTAAATCTGCTGGTATTATTTCTCTTCTTCGGAATATACTTTATTCTGGACTATTTGTTTTTTGCGGCAGTCCAATCTAAGATCACAAACTGTGTTCACAATAGATTCTTGGGACATGTGCTGACGTATTCAATCAGCCTCTTGCCATTATTTGTAGGTGCAATGCTATTAACGTCAATGAGCCCAATAGGAATCCTTGACAAATTCGGTTTGAATCGATCTTTGATACAGGGAATTTCTTTTGGAATGTTAATCACTTTACCCATGTTTCTGGGTTACACCTTTATTTTTCCCTTTAATCGTCATATAGATCCCAATTCTTTCTTAATCAATAGTGTGTCGTCAGGTTTTTTTGAAGAAATAATCTTCCGCGCATATTTTTTTGGTTTAGTCTTTCGATATACCCGGCTGGGCTTTATTCCAGCTATTTTCACAACATCATTGATTTTTGCTTTTTTGCACCTTTATCAGAGTCGAGATTTAGGGGAGCTGACCCTAATTTTTGGTATTACTTTCTTGGGATCTATCCTGTTCTCTTGGCTGTACGCAGAATGGAAATTCAATCTTTGGGTGCCCATAGCATTGCATATTTTTATGAACTCCGGATGGATGATATTTGATGTTGCAGATACGGCTGCAGGAAATAAATGGAGTAATTTTTTTCGTTTCTTTACGATTGCTTGTGCAATTACCTGGACCGTCCTTGGTCATCGAAAAACTGGTTTACAGATAAAAGGAAAAAATCTGTGGTTAAAAGATTAGTATTTCTTCTTGTTTTAATTGAGACTTGAGGTTATAGATATGTCATATAAGCTCTTTCTAATCTTAGGATCGCGACCTTTGTTGTAACGATCGGGCGATCTAGCGAGTATTGTCTCTCAAAGAATACCTGAATACCGGTATTTTTTTTGGCATGGGAATGGCTAACTTGACCTTTATGAAAAGACTTATATTTTTATCATTTTACACGGTTATTGGAGGGGCCATTTGCTTGAGTGCTTTGAGCTGTAGTAATCGTACGAAGACAACAGAGAAGATTGTTACCGATTCTTCCAAGCATGAGGCAGCTTTCTTAAAAGATACGGTAAGCTCTGCTAAATTCCCGCCTTTGCCAATTGATTATGATAAGACCAAAGTTTTGAAAAATATGTACGTTGTTGACCGTGCTGGAGTAGAATTCATACAAGGAGCAGCTAAGGATGCGCCTGTATTGGGGAAATATCCATACGGTACCAAATTGGATATTATAGGGGAAGAAGGTGAATGGTTTGCGATCATGGATCGTATTCAACGTGATTATAAAGGAGCCAACGGTGAAACAGGTGATGTCACACAATGGGAAAAGGTCTATGTAGCCAAGTCTAAGCTGGGCAAACAGGACAAAATCACAATTTCACCTAAGGAATTGAATTCGATTGTTTCCATCAATGTAAATGGCAAAGAATCATATTACGAGAAAGGCCACGCGTTGGACCAATACCTCCACCTGGAATTGATTGATGAACAGACCTTTTTGGCTGCTCAAAAGACAGCAAAAGATTATTTGATAAAGGACACTTTGTCTTATACAAAAAATGGGAAGATTTTGGAACTGCCTTTAACAAATGGGAAAAAGCTGACGTTCACAGATAAGGACATTGATAATGAGCTTGAATCTCGTTTCTTTTATAAAGGGCATTATGATTTTCTAAATGCTTTCGCTATTGAGGGGAACTATTGGGAAAGCGCTGATGTACGGCTTTTTGATCGACAGGATGGCCATCTTATTGTAGAATGTGGAGATTACCCTCTCTTTTCCCCTGATCTTAAATACTTGGTTACGCTGCATGCTGATCCCTATGAATCGACTGGTGACTTACAGCTCTTCCACGTGAAACAGGGGAAAGTGGCGCCTCTATTTTTTATCAGTTTTAAAGAGTGGATGCCAACCTGGAAGCCTGAATTGATGTTCTGGGGCAAAGATGGATGTATTTATACTGCTGCCAATCATGTTAATGGTTATTGGGGGGAGGATGGTTCTTTGAGTGATAGAGCCCAATTTATCAGAATTAAGATCCTGGAACACTAGAAATAACCATAACAGCCGTTTTTTTCGATTTCATATGGCGCTGTTAGTTATGTGGACGGGATTTTTCTGTTTTAAGTAAAACTATTCTACTGGGTACCTGTTGTATTCCATAAAATAGATTATAG
>JALAGS010000066.1 GCA_022712315.1 Sphingobacterium sp.
GAATTTCTACTTTTGTCGCGGAGAGTTGGCAGAGTGGTCGAATGCGGCGGTCTTGAAAACCGTTAACTGTCACAGGTTCGGGGGTTCGAATCCCTCACTCTCCGCAGAAAAAGCCTTTCAGAAATGAAAGGCTTTTTGCATACTAGACAAGTTCGAACCGGTAACACTGCTCAAGGTCCGAACAATCTCATCGTAGTACAGCGCGAGCACCTTGGGTACTTGCTCATTCCTTTTAAGAACTAATCTCAAGTTTATATCCCTTGCCGCGTATAACAGTCCACGTATTCATACCCGATAGTATCGGGCGATTATTTAGAACGAGATGGTAAACTAATGTATAAACGTATTCCCCGCCAAGGTGGTTGCTGAGCAACCTACCTATCTTCGCCACAAAAGCCCTTCATCTCTGAAAGACTTTTGCACGTTATAGGACGGATAAAACTAAAATAATGCTATTGAAAAACAAGATAGCAACAACTCTGTTCAAATCGAATAAAAACAGACAAATAAAAAAAACTGATGATCAACCACTAAGGCAAAACAAATGGCTAGAAAAAACATTTCAAAAAAACACTGTGGAATCCGACCATTTTCGACATCATCATAATGAGTAGCAACAATACGGTTAACCTAAAGATGACGATCATGGCAGAATTAAACCAAAAAACACAAGAAACGGGAAAGAAAAAAATTAGAAGCAGAAAAATGGCACCTAAAGTAGATTTAACTGCTATGGTAGATCTTGCATTTCTCCTCATTACGTTCTTTATGCTGACAACAACTTTAAATAAACCCTCAGCAATGGATATCACTATGCCAGACAAAACCAAATCAGAAGTAGAAAGTCCAATTCTGATTGATGAGAACCGCACAGCAACACTGATTCTAGGCGAAGGAAAATTTATGTGGTATCATGGGGATTTCAAAAAGCCGATCAGCTCTTCAAAAGTACCGGTAAATATCGAGAAAGAACTGTCGACAGTTATTGCACAACTAAAAGCAAAGATAAGTACCATGCCCAATACAAAGGATATGATTGTATTAATTAAACCTAGCAAAGAAGCGCGCACAAAAGATATTATTCAGACGATAGATCAATTAAAAAATCAGCGCATTTCGCGTTATGTGATCAGTAAAACACAAATTGAGGAAGAAAAACAAGCGCTCGCTGCACTCCAATAACATCGCGGTGCAAAGAACCTTAGCCAATCCGCACGTTGATGTGACCTATCGAACCAATTTTTCATGGATAAATCGATTAACAAAAAAATGGAGAATGTTTCCCTTTATTGAATAAACTATAACAGGCCTACCGAAAGATCATCCCATGATCGGTCGATCTTTCGGTATCCAAAACTTTAAATTCAAACCTGTAGATTATCTTTTATCTAAATTATTCCAATAACGTTCCACATTTTCTTTGACTTCGTCCGGTAAAGATGCGTAATTGTCTGAATAGGTTGTTTGGCTATAGCCATCGGCTTCTTCTGCACGGAGACGATAAAACTTTTTCTTATAAAGAACCAGACCAATACAGCTGAGCTGCTTTTGGATATTATCTTTTGGATGCCTTGAATAGATAAACAATGCATCCAATTGGCCATCCTTATCCGCATCAAAGAATGCTTTTCGGGATTCCCAAACAGATGTAACAATCCCCTCCTCTGCTATCAGTTCATCCGCCACAAGCTTCCACATTCCGTCGATCTGCTGAAATTGCTGTACATAGAGCTTGTCCGGATCAGCACCACGATCCTCTTTTGAAAAAACAATATAATTGTCCTCCTTAGGAGTTTGAATGCGTTCCACTTGTAATACGCGCTTGCCCTTAAATGGAAAACCAGAAGACTGAAAATTTTCTTTATTGATCGAAATTGTGGTAACCTGTGCCTCTGCGGCATAAAATCCCATTGATAATAGGATTAAAAGAACGTATTTTCCCATATGTTGTCCCTTAGTATAGATTCAATTTACTGACAATAAAAGAAAATTACAAAATTTTAACAGGGCTTATTTACATCCAGGTTATGGGATTCTCCATAAATGTCACTACATTTAATCTAGATAAATATCATGAAGAAGCTTTTGGTCCAGCTATAGGTTTTCATTCATGAGCTCAGATCATATACCGATGAAACAAGATATTCTAACACTCGACGATATTAAAGTATTAGTAGATCAATTCTATAGTACTGTACGTAAGGATACGTTGCTCGGACCTATTTTTCAGGAACGTATCCAAAGTAATTGGGCTATACATCTTGAAAAGATGTATAGCTTTTGGCAGACTATCTTACTAGATGAACACAATTATTTCGGCAGCCCCTTTCCACCACATATTAATCTCCCCATCAATGCACAACATTTTGGCCAATGGCTCAAATTATTTGAAGCAACTGTCGATCAATTATACAGTGGAAAAAAGGCAGAAGAAGCTAAATGGCGTGCACAGAAAATGGCACAAATGTTCCAGTTCAAATTAGAATACCTACATGCCAATCCAACAAAAAAACCTTTAATCTAAGCTAAAAATACGCAGAAAAATAATTAGCATATCTCAACGGGGAAAACAGCTCTCTCATTTTGGTGAAATTAAAAAAAGCCCTTGGATGATCTCCAAGGGCTTTCTTATCTGATAAGATTCGATAATTTATGCCTTCTCTTCTTTCAAGGAAGCAGAACCCTTTTTTGGTTCCTTTTCTTCAAAACCTGAACGTAAGATCTCATCCCATAAGGACGAACTCACTCCAAACCCTTTTTCTGGATCAGAGTAATGGTGCAACATATGGTGTTGCTTGATCCGTTTGAAAATACCGCTTTTAAAATTAGCATGGTGCATCGCATAATGACATTCGTCATAGATCAGATACCCCACCATAAAACCGGAGAAAAAACAGGCCAAGATAAACTCATTTGAAAAGAATAACGTAAAGCCAAGATATACCAAAAGGGCTAGCGGAATACTTGCTGACAAGGGCATTACCAAACGCATGCGATCCCTTGGAAAATCATGATGTACACCATGGAAAATAAACGCTATTCGCTTGCCCCATTCCGAGGTTGGATGAAAATGAAATACCCAACGGTGTAAGGCATATTCAAAAGCTGTCCAAAAAGCTAAGCCAAAAATAAAATAGCCAATATATGTCAACAGAGAAACCTCTCCCCAAACTAAAGCTTTATACGAAAAGAAAACAACTACAGGCACATAGAAAATCAAAGGTACACTCCAGTGCACCTTCGTCAAAGACTCCAAAAAGTCATTCTTGAACATGCGCGTAGATTCCGTAGAATTTGATACATAATTACGCTTTGCCATAATACTATTTTTATTATTCCCTCACAAAAATAAGTATTTTAAGCGCAAATGAAGAAGGTTTCTGATTAGAAAAACAAAATAACTGACCTTTTTAATAAAAAGGTTAAACAACAATCACCCTCCTAATTAAGCTAAACCCTTTTTATTTCATCTTTTACCCTAAATTTCCCTCCATTTCGCGTTAATTCAACTAAAATCTAAGCACGAGAAAATTGACAAATCCACGACAGTTTGCTTATTTAAAGTTGACTGTTCCGCCCGCCATTTTCTTTTCTACACGTTGTTCTGGCTTTCCATACACATCAATAACACCGCCACCCCTTGTTTTTGTTTCAATGGAGTCCGTAACATACACATCAGCTTTACCACCACCATTGACAGTCACCACTGTGGTGTTAGTCTTAAAATCTTTACCTTCATATTTACCACCAAAATTCGAAATGATCTCCTGTCTATTTGCTTTTCCATATAAAGCGATCGTAGCGCCGGAGGTCACTTTTATTTCAGCTGTTTTTGTATCTGTATAGAGATCAACTAGACCACCTTCCGAAGCATAGACTTTTAGATGCTCGGCAGCAACAGGATTATTTGTGGTCGCAAATACCTTGGCTCCTTTTTTTGCTTCCACATTGTTCAAACTCTTGTAATATACCTTAACAGAGATATTTCCCCCTTGCAGCATATTCAACGTATTCATTTTCAAAACCAAGGATCCATTTGTATTGACCACTTTGACATTCTCGTGGTTCTGTCCTTCGAAGGTTACCAGAGACTCGTTTGACTTAATCAATTCGACCTGAATCTTATCTGTCGCCACAACCGAAGAAAAATCGCCAACATTTTGCTTCACCTGCCCAAACCCCATTTGGGCAATTAATAAAAGAATTACACTGACTCCTAAAAATTTCATATTTACTTGACTTTTTATTGTTGTTCGTCAAAAAACAAGCCAATTCCTATCAAAAACAATATTTTTAACCTATTTTGACATAAAAAAAACGCCCTATTAAAGGGCGCTTTCGTATGATCTAATTTTTCTTAGCTTATAGTTTGCTGTTTACATCTACCGCATTCAAATCAGCAAATGCTTCTTTTAAACGAGCAACAAATGTCTCTTCGCCTTTACGCAACCAAACACGTGGATCGTAGTATTTTTTATTTGGAGAATCAGCTCCTTCCGGATTACCGATTTGACCTTGCAGATAATCGTGGTTTTTCGCTTCGTATGCTCTTACACCATCCCAGAATGCCCATTGCATATCTGTATCGATGTTCATCTTGATCGCACCGTATGAAATCGCTTCTGCAATTTCCTCAGGAGAAGAACCAGAACCACCATGGAATACAAAATTTACTGGTTTTTCAGCTGTAAGATTATATTTCTCACGGATATATTCTTGTGAATTATGTAAAATAACTGGCTGTAATTTCACATTACCCGGTTTGTAAACACCGTGCACGTTACCAAACGCAGCAGCTACTGTAAATTTGTCAGATACTTTAGACAATTCTTCAAAAGCATAAGCAACCTCTTCTGGTTGAGTATACAATTTTGAGCTATCGACATCCGAGTTGTCAACACCATCTTCTTCACCACCTGTTACACCCAACTCAATCTCTACAGTCATACCAAGCGGTTTCATACGCGCCAAATATTTGCTTGAGATTTCGATGTTTTCTTCAATTGGCTCTTCAGATAAATCCAGCATGTGAGAAGAAAACAATGGCTTTCCGTGTTGTGCAAAGAATTTTTCACCAGCATCCAACAAACCGTCGATCCAAGGTAAAAGTTTCTTAGCCGCGTGATCTGTATGCAAAATTACCGCTACACCATAATGCTCTGCTAGTAAATGAACATGTTGTGCTGCAGATACCGCACCCAATACACAAGCTTGCAAATTATCGTTGTTCAAGGTTTTACCAGCGTAAAATTGCGCTCCACCATTTGACAATTGAATAATTACAGGAGAATTTACCGCTTTCGCAGTTTCCATTACCGCATTAATAGAGTTTGTCCCGATAATGTTTACCGCAGGCAAAGCAAACTTATGTTTCTTTGCAACTTCAAACAACTCTTGTACTTGATCTCCTGTCAATACACCTTTAAAATCTTTTAGGCTCATATTTCTGTTATTGATTTATTTTAATCTTTCATTAAACTTGAAGGTACTAAATTATTAAAAATTATTATTACTTCCTAATTTTTATAGTGTACTAAATACACTATCAATTCCCATAGAATATAGGATCTTAACCTATTAGAAGAATAGTAGTTGAATTGAATAGGAAACTGATCTGAGTATTCCTATTATTCTTAAAAGATTAAAAACAAATGCTCTGAAATTAGGAATGGATCACAAAGATGTCGATTTAAAAATGTCTAGAAATACAGATTATTAATAAAAATGCATCGGGATTAACTAAATTTGGGTTCACTAAATTGTCACTATTATGCTACAGGTATACGGTATCAAAAATTGCAACACAGTAAAAAAAGCGCTTACATGGTTGGAAGACAATAATGTCCCCTTTCAATTTCATGATTTCAAAAAAGAAGGCGTCAGCGGAGATAAGTTAAAAGAGTGGGAAAAACATGTCGACTGGCAGGCTCTGGTGAACAAAAAGGGTACAACGTGGAAAAAATTGTCTCCAGAAACACAAGAGCAAGTTGTTGACAGTGATAGCGCCAATAAAATACTCCAAGAAAATACCAGTATGATCAAACGTCCTGTTGTTGAATATAACAAAGGTATTTTACTGGGATTCAATGAAGCAGAGTACGTAACAAATTTAAAATAGTTGCAAAAAGTTCCGCTAATTGGAGGCTCCTAAAGCCTCCAATTAGCCAAAATAGTCCTTTTTTATCCATTATTTTGCGCAACACCGCGTCCGTTTTTTGGCTCGATGTACTTTTCATTGTATATTGGAGCAGATAAACATAATTTAAATAAACATATGATGAAAAGAATTGCACTGGCTTCGTTAAGCCTTGTGGCGTTGAGCTATGCTTTTCCCACCTTTTCACAGGAGAAAACATCCAATTATAGTTATACAGAGGCCTTTGCACCATTATTCTTTAAAAATAATGGCAATGAATATCGCTCCGCAGCTGGAAAACCGGGACCAGCATACTGGCAAAATGCAGCCAGCTACAAAATTCAGGCTTCCCTGAACGATCAAAATGATCAAATTGCAGGATCTGTTGAAATTAGCTATAGCAACAATAGTCCTGACGACATGGACTATCTCTGGTTACAATTGGATCAAAATATGTTTTCACAACATGGACGTGGCCAATTGATCTCACCTTTAACCAACAGCCGCTACGGTGACGGCAACTCAACTTTCGATGGTGGATATCAGATCCAATCCGTTACCGATGCAAATGGGAATGCAATTGAGCACATTATTGACGATACCCGCATGCAGCTTAGACTTCCTTCAACGTTAAAAAGCAAGGGCGGAAAACTGACGTTTAAGATTAAATATCAATACACTGTTCCTAAATATGGCGCAGACCGTACCGGCATTCTTGACACGAAAAACGGAAAAATCTATGCCATTGCTCAATGGTTTCCAAGACTTTGTGTCTATGACGATATAAGAGGCTGGAATACCCTTCCCTATACGGGGCCGGGAGAGTTTTATCGCGAATTCGGAAATTACCAGGTTGAAATAACTGCCCCGGCAAACCATATAGTTGTTCTAGGCGGCGAACTGCTAAACCCACAAGAAGTATTTACTGCCGAACAATTCAAACGATACCAACAGGCACAACGTAGCGACGAGACCATAATCATCCGTTCTGCGGAAGAGGTTAACTCAAAAAACTCCAGACCAGACAAGAAAACCTTAACATGGAAATATCAGCTTAATAACGCGCAGGACATCGCATGGGCTTCTTCCACGGCATTTATACTCGATGGGGCGAAGATCAATCTACCTAGCGGAAAAAAATCTCTTGCTTTATCAGCCTATCCCATTGAAAGTAACAGCAACAATGCATGGGAACGCTCAACGGAATATACAAAAGCCGCTATTGAAATCTATTCAAAAAGCTGGTTTGAATATCCCTACCCTGTTGCCGTCAATGTAGCTTCAAATGTCGGTGGAATGGAATACCCAGCGCTATCGTTCTGTGGCAATCAAGCCAAAGCGGGCTCTCTTTGGGGAGTTACCAACCACGAGTTTGGTCACAATTGGTTTCCGATGATTGTTGCATCCAACGAACGCGAATACGGCTGGATGGATGAAGGATTCAACACATTTATTAATGAACTTGCGACCAAGGAATTTAACAATGGGGAATATTACCGTAATCAGGCGAGCAGATCCTACATATTTACCGCCCGGAATCTAGAACCTATCATGAGCACACCGCAAAATATGAAAGAACGTAATATTGGTGCTCTGGTCTACTATAAGCCGGCCTATGGCCTGAAGTTATTACGGAACGAAATTATCGGTCCTGAGCGTTTTGATTACGCTTTTAAAAAGTATATCCAAGAGTGGGCCTATAAACACCCTACTCCAGAGGACTTTTTCAAAGCTATTGAAAATGGTGCTGGAGAAAATCTAAATTGGTTCTGGCGGGGATGGTTTGTCAACAACTGGCAAATGGACCAAGGTATAAAATCGGTTTCCTATGTCAACAATGAACCAAAATTCGGCGCCCTTATCACAGTTGAAAATCTGGAAAAATTACCGATGCCCGTTATTATTGAGGCAACAACCGTATCTGGCAAGAAAATACGAAAAAAACTGCCTGTGGAAATCTGGGAAAGGAACGATGTATGGCAATTTAAAATGCCGACCACAGAGTCTTTACAATCTGTACAATTAGATCCAGACATGGTCATGCCCGATAAGAACCCCGACAATAATTCATGGAAAGCAAATTAGCTAATTTTAAAAATCTATTCGTTATTTTTGGCTAAAGAACGATTATGAAACCAAGGAGGAAACAAAAGGGTCAATAACCTGTTCATTCATAGATTGAAAATACATTACTATAATTATTTCGAATGAAAATCTTACAAACGATTCTAAGCTGCTTACTTATTACGCTAATGAGTGGACACCTCGTTGCACAGGAAAAAACCAAAGGTATTATTATGGAACTGGTCAGCGGTGAGAAAATCGAGGCCGCGCAAATTCAAAATTTAAGAACCAAGACTGAAGTACAGACCAATAGAGATGGCTCCTTTGCAATTGATGCCAATATCAACGACCTCTTGTTAATCAAAGCTGTCGGATATGAGCAAGACACTGTATTCATTTATGATAACAGTTTACGCAGAATCTATCTGAACAGAATGAATAATGTTATTGAACTGAATGAAGTTATCGTTGAACGGATGACAGACAGTAGGCTCACAGCCGAAATTCAACGCGAGAAAACCCTTGGAAAATATTCAGACGCGAGTCAAAATCGCGGGGGAGTGCGGATTTCCCCAAGCCGTATATTTAGCAAAGAGGGCAAGCAAGCTCGTTCAAATTATAAACTACTTGTTGCCGAACTCGAGAAAAGAGCTGTCGATAGAAAATTTACAGACAATCTGATCAAAGAATTAACGCCGCTCAATGGTTCCGAACTAGCCTTATTTAAGGAAAGGTTTAGACCTACCTATAAATTTATTCAAAACAGTAGTCAGGAAACATTGAAGGTTTACATTATGGATAGCTATAAAAAATTTAACGAGAAAAAATAAAAAACCATCCATTATCACCTTAGTGTCAGAAGATATAAACTGTAATAATTTTTATTTCAGTTTAAAACCTTTTCTATTACTTTTGTGTTATAATTTAGAAAAATCAGCAGAGGATGTTACACAACCTGAGATTCGCAACAGCATTACATATTATGGTTCTGGCGCAGTTAGAAGAGTCAAATCAATGGCTTTCTTCTGAATACATTGCATCCAGTATCCAGGTAAACGCCAGTGTGGTTCGCAAAGAAATTGCCTCTCTCAAAACAGCAGCTTTACTTATTAGTAAAGAAGGCAAAGGTGGTGGTATTCGCATAAATCCCGAGAATACAACGATTACCCTAGCAGATATTTATCTGAGCACCAAACAAGCTGATTTCGGGGGAAAGTTTAACAGTCCAAACCCAGCTTGTGTCGTTGGCAAAAATATCAATTCCAAACTGCAGGATCTCTATCAGGAAGTCGACACTGATATTGTAGAGCGTTTAGGAAAGATAGCATTGGCTGATTTTAGCAAAACATTTAATTAAAGAAAACATGAAAGTAGCAGTAATTGGATCCACCGGATATGTAGGATCTCATCTTGTAAAAGAACTGGTAGACCGCAATTATGACGTAGTCGCTATTGCACGCCACACAGAAAATATTCCTTCTAACGAAAAAGTCACCAAAATTCAGGTAGATATCAATGATAGCCATCAATTAGTGGCAGCTTTAAAAGATGTTGATATCGTCATTTCCGCTTTCAATGCTGGCTGGACCAACCCTAATCTGTACGAGGATTTTACAAAAGGTGCATTGGCCATCCAGCAAGCCGTTAAAGATGCAGGTGTAAGTCGCTTTATTGTCATCGGTGGTGCCGGAAGTCTATTGATTGACGGAAATCGATTGGTTGATTCACCAGATTTTCCGGAAGAAATCAAACCGGGTGCCTTAGCGGCAGCTGACTATCTGGATACCATACGGAAAGAAAATCAGCTGACCTGGACCATGTTCAGTCCAGCGATAGAAATGAACGCCCATGCTGGGGGAACCCGCACAGGAAAATATCGCACAGGCTTAGATGCACCGGTATTCGATCAGGATGGACGTTCCAGATTGTCGGTAGAAGATCTTGCAGTAGCAATAGTGGATGAGATTGAGCATAAACAATTTCTCAACAAACGTTTTACTGCAGCGTATTAATACCCAAACAAGCATTTGATTTAGATTTTATTAAAAAGGGAGGAGCAATCTTCCCTTTTTTCATTGAGATCATTTATATTTGACATTAATTAAACAATTAAAAAGCTAAATAATCGTAAAGAATTAATCCTATGCTATTTAAAAAATCGATTCCTCAACTGATTGCTGAGGCAAATGAAAATGGTGAACACACGCTAAAGAGGACATTGTCCAGCTCAGGCCTTATCGCCTTGGGTGTCGGGGCCATCATTGGAGCAGGACTTTTCTCCCTGACAGGGATAGCCGCTGCTGAAAATGCAGGTCCAGCTGTTATCCTATCTTTCATTATCGCAGCAGTAGGCTGTGGTTTCGCTGGTCTTTGTTATGCCGAATTCGCATCTATGATTCCTGTGGCAGGAAGCGCCTACACCTATTCCTATGCGACAATGGGGGAATTTGTTGCCTGGATTATTGGATGGGATCTTGTTTTAGAATATGCACTGGCAGGCGCCACAGTAGCAGTTAGCTGGTCCCAATATTTCAATCAGCTTCTCATGATATTCCATATCCATCTTCCGGATACCTTGCTCAAAGGCCCTTGGGAAGGCGGAGTAGTCAATTTACCTGCTATCGTTATTGTATGTTTACTTTCGCTATTATTGATGCGAGGCACACAGGAATCTTCCCGTGTAAATAACATCTTGGTTATCCTTAAAGTTGGTGTTGTATTAATCTTTATCGCTTTGGGATGGAGTTTTATCAATCCGGCAAACCACGATCCTTTTATCCCTGCCAATGCGGGTGAGGAAATGGTCAAAAGTGGACAGCAAAGTTTCTGGGCATTTTTAAAGAGCGATGATTTTGGCCATTTCGGTATCAGTGGTGTATTGCGTGCAGCTGGTGTTGTATTTTTTGCATTCATTGGTTTTGACGCCGTAAGTACCGCTGCTCAAGAAGCTAAAAACCCGAAAAAAGGCATGCCTATCGGTATTATTGGTTCATTAATCATCTGTACGCTTTTATATGTTTTATTCTCGTACGTGATGACCGGTATCGAAAACTATACCATGTTTAAAGGTGATGCAAAACCAGTTGCCACAGCTTTCGCTAAGACAGGTTATCATTTTCTGAATACAGCCTTGATTATTACGATTATTGCAGGATATACGTCTGTTATTCTTGTCATGCTACTTGGTCAGAGCCGTGTGTTTTATTCGATGAGTAAAGATGGTTTGCTTCCAAAGATATTTTCAGATCTGTCCAAAAGACAGACACCATGGAAAACCAATGCTATTTTCATGGTATTCGTCAGTATATTCGCAGGTTTCGTTCCGGTTTCAGACCTTGGCCATATGGTAAGTATTGGTACTTTATTTGCCTTTACACTTGTATGTGTGGGTATTTTAGTACTACGCAAAACAGATCCTAATTTAGAGCGTCCATTTAAAACACCATTGGTTCCTTTCGTGCCAATCATGGGTATCTTAGTCTGTATTTTAATGATGGCTTCCTTACCAATTGAAAGTTGGGAACGCTTGGCAGTCTGGCTTGCTATAGGCTTATTGATCTACTTTGTTTACGGCAAAAAACACAGTGTCATTAGAAAACAACATCAGGACCAACAAAATATTAGTTAAACAAAATCTTCATAATTTCGCAGACATCAATAACAATGAAAGCGAAGAGAAGGTTCTTTCTAACCAATAAGGTCAGACACTTTCAGAAAAAAGGCTTCTTTATAAAGAAGCCTTTTTTGTTTTAGACCAGAAATAGCAGATCTTGCACTACAGTGCGCTCAATTTAAAATATCCATTCGCGATGGTATCCTCTTCCAAACCAACCTTTGGCGTAATTTGAATACTATATTTATCCTTATCGCCTGGCAATAGCAGATCTTCTATTTCATAAATATCATCTACGTCCAAGCCATACTTATCATCGATATGTGCCGAACTGTGATGTTTCCAAAACACAGTACGTTTTGCCTTTTCAGTAGCCTTGGCCAAACTGGTTGCGACGATCAGTTCTTTGTAGTGAAACTCGTCAAATTCGTTCGGTTTGTATCCCCCTAAATTGACGAAGAATAGCTTCATTTCCGGATCAGTAGCCTCTTCATTAATCCTTTCAGTAACCCTAATTTCATACTCACCAATCTTTTGGACAATACGGTATGCATCAATGTGAATTTTACCATCAGCCTCTGGCCAAAAATCTTTAATGGAATCGACAAAGTCTTTGAGCTCATTACCGATACCAAAGAAAATGTCGTGCTGTTCTGTTCGTCTATTTTTCGGTTTGCAACCGATCAAAATCATAAATAATTTCATAATCAAAAATCAGTCTTTCAATGTCCATTTAGAATATCCGGTTTATTTTTCATCGATGTTTGTACGACGAATCATGGATATTTCATAACTTAAGCCCTATAAACAATAAAAATAACTATTATTCACCACATTTAACATATATCATCCTTTCACAATGCGCAAAATATTCCTATCATTTACGTTACTATTGTTGTCTTTGTTATCCTTTGGGCAAAAGCCATCTACCGATAAAAAACTCGAATCACACATTAAACAGCTGATCCAGGGTTTTCATGGCGATATTGGCATTTATGTACACCATCTCAAAAAAAACAAGGAAGTCAACATTCAGGCTGACAGCATTTTTCCCACAGCTAGTATTGTCAAAATACCTATTTTAGTAGGTATTTTTGATAAAATTGAAAAAGGTGAATTGCAGCTTGATCAGCAACTGGTCTACCGTGCTACCCAACGTTATGGAGGGTCAGGACTGATGCAATTTTTTAAAGATAGTACACAAGTAGACCTGAAAACCTTAGTTGCGCTTATGCTATCTTATAGTGATAATGTAACCAGTATTTGGAATCAAAAGCTCGCTGGCGGAGGTAGCGCAATCAATCAATTAATGACCGGACTGCAATTAGCCCATACTCGTGTCAACTCGCAGACAGAGGGGCGAAAATCAGACTGGGAAAAATATGGCTGGGGACAGACTACACCAAAAGAAATGGCCGATTTGGTTACACTAATCCGACAGGGCAAAGTTATATCGGCAAAATCGTCCGATCAGATGTATCGTTTTATGGGCAACATGTTTTATGATGAACGAGGACTATCCCAAATTCCATCTACTGTCAAAACAGCTTCAAAAACAGGTTCTTTAGATGATGTACGCAACGAGGTCATTTTGGTTAATGCACCAAAAGGAGATTACGTTTTCAGTATTTTTACGAAGAACAATACGGACAAAAGCTGGGGTAAAACGAATGAAGCGGAGGTCCTTACCCGCAAGCTATCCAAATTATTATGGGATTATTACCAATAAGCTAATTTAAGTTAATTCGATAAGTTTGTTGCACAAAAGAAAGGGGGCACTCTATTGCAGTGCCCCCTTTCCTATTTTTAAAATGAAATACGTTAACTAGTTCTTCAACGCTTCACCTACATTTTTAGCTTTCCGGCTGATATCGTCACCTACTTTTTTGGACGCATCTTTTACATCTTTCGCGGCTTCTTTCGTTCCAGAAGCAACATCATTTGCAACTTTCTTTGTACCTTCAGCAACATCCTTTGCAGCATCTTTTGTTTTATCAACAGCTGTGTTCGTTGCATCCACTGTCGCATCTTTTGCGTCTTTTAATCCTTCTTTTACATCCTCACCTGCATTACGCAATGCATCCTTTGTCTTTTCCCAGGCAGTATTAGCTTCTTCAGAAGCAACCCGCGCTTTCTCTTCGGCGGCTTTATCGCCTTTTGCGATAGCTTCATCCAAATCCTTTTTCGCCTGTTCTGCTTTCAAACGAGCATTTTCCTCCGCATTTTTTAAATCTGCGATTGCTGCATCTACATGTTCACCGACTGTTTTTGCCGAATCTGTCGCTGTAGTGTCTTTTTTCTCCGAATTGTTGCAAGAAGACATAACCAATGCTCCTGCTACGACTGCTAAAAGTGCAATTTTTTTCATTATAAATTGATTTATGAGTGTAGTTTTCAACGGCCCACGAGAGCACGCATACATCAATTTACAACTTCTATGCCAAATAGACAAAATTATTGTTTCGGATAGATTGTCCCTTTCGCTGCCTCTAATGTATTTTTCAATAAACCAACGATCGTCATTAAGCCAACTCCTCCAGGTACTGGTGTGATCCAAGATGCCTTAGGAGCAACATTTTCAAAATCAACATCCCCATATAGTTTAAAACCAGATTTAGTTTCTGTCGAAGTTTCTCTATTGATACCCACATCGATAACGATAGCACCATCTTTGACCATGTCGGCTGTAACAAAATTTTTCTTACCGATGGCTGCAACCACAATATCACCACGCAGAACCTCTGTTTTAAGGTCCTTTGTACGACTATGTGTTAATGTCACGGTACAGTTGCCCGGATTGGAATTGCGTGCAAGTAAAATACTCATTGGCGATCCTACGATATTGCTTCGTCCAACTACTACGGCGTGTTTACCTGCAGTATCAATCTTATAATAGTCCAACATTAGCATAATACCATAAGGAGTAGCTGGAATAAAGCAAGGAAGATTACGTTGCATGCGTCCAAGGTTGATCGGATGGAAACCATCTACATCTTTACGGTAATCAATTGCTTCGGTAACTTTATCCGGATCAATATGTTTTGGTAAAGGCAGTTGTACAATCAAACCGTCGATAGACTCATCCTGATTGATTTCTTTAACCTTTGCGATCAATTCTTCCTCAGTAATGTTTTCGTCGTAACGAATGTTTGTTGATTCAAAGCCGACCAATTGACAGTTGCGCATTTTGCTAGCCACATAGGTTTCACTACCACCATCATTACCGACAAGGATAGCAACCAGATGAGGTTTACGACCGGCCTGTGTTGTAAATTCAGCCGCATCTAATGCAATTTGCTCTTTAATTTTTTCGGAAACTAGTTTACCATCTAATAGATTCATGTTTAGGAGATTTTATTGTATTTAAAAGGAGCCCAAAAGCTCCTTTATATGATGTTATTTTTGTTAATCTAATTTCAATACCGCCATAAATGCAGATTGCGGAATCTCTACGTTCCCAACCTGACGCATACGCTTCTTACCCTTTTTCTGTTTTTCAAGGAGCTTACGCTTCCGCGAAATATCACCACCATAACATTTCGCCGTGACATCTTTACGTAAAGCTGAAATTGTCTCCCGAGCAATGATCTTTGCTCCAATGGAAGCTTGGATACGAATTTCAAATTGTTGACGTGGTAATAGTTCTTTCAATTTCTCACAGATCTTTTTACCAAAATCATAGGCGTTGCTCCGGTGTATCAACGAAGACAATGCATCCACAGGTTCATCGTTAAGTCGGATATCCAACTTAACCAGATCTGATTTGCGATACCCTATTTGATGATAATCAAATGATGCATAGCCTTTGGAAATTGTCTTCAGCTTATCGTAGAAATCAAAAACGATCTCACCCATTGGCATTTCAAAAACCAATTCAACACGATCTGAAGTCAGATAGTGCTGATTCATGATCGTACCACGTTTCTGGATACAGAGCGACATAATAGGTCCAACGAAATCCGATTTCGTAATAATATTAGCTTTGATATAAGGTTCTTCAATCGAATCCAATTTACTTGGATCCGGTAGATCAGATGGGTTATGCACAATCACCTCCTCTTTATCTTTGGTCATATAGGCCTTATAGGATACGTTGGGAACCGTCGTGATAACAGTCATATCAAACTCGCGCTCCAGGCGTTCCTGAATGATCTCCATGTGGAGCATACCCAAGAAACCACAACGGAAGCCGAACCCTAAAGCCGCCGACGACTCTGGTTCAAACACCAAAGAAGCATCATTCAGCTGTAGACGGTGCATAGACTCACGCAACTCCTCATAATCTTCCGTATCTACAGGATAAATACCCGCAAAGACCATCGGTTTAACCTCTTCAAACCCTTGGATAGCCTCGGAGCAAGGACGATCTTTATGTGTAATGGTATCTCCTACTTTCACCTCACGTGCCTCCTTGATACCTGAGATAATATAACCTACATCACCAGTTTTAATAACCTCTTTTGGCACTTGATTTAATTTCAGTGTACCAATTTCATCGGCAAAATATTCTTTTCCTGTAGCGACAAATTTCACGCGGTCACCTTTACGGATCTCACCATTTTCAACTTTAAAATAAGCCATGATACCACGGAAAGAGTTGAAAACAGAATCAAAAATCAAGGCTTGTAAAGGACCCTCGGGATCACCCACTGGATGTGGAATACGTTCAACAATTGCTTCCAGAATATTCGGTACGCCAAGCCCCGTTTTTCCGGACGCAGGAATAATTGCGTCACGGTCACCACCGATCAAATCCACAATCTGATCTTTTACTTCTTCAGGCATCGCACCGGGAAGGTCCATTTTGTTGAGGATCGGAATAATTTCCAGATCATGTTCCAACGCCAGATATAAATTTGAAATAGTTTGTGCTTGAATACCTTGAGAGGCATCCACGATCAGTAAAGCGCCTTCACAGGCAGCAATTGAACGCGAAACCTCATAGGAAAAATCCACGTGTCCTGGAGTATCGATCAGGTTCAGGATATACTCCTGACCATCTTTTTTATAATTCATTTGGATGGCGTGACTCTTGATCGTAATACCACGTTCACGTTCCAAATCCATATTATCAAGTAATTGTGCCTGTGCTTCACGCTGACTGATGGTATTGGTATACTCTAAAAGGCGGTCTGCCAAAGTACTTTTGCCATGGTCAATATGCGCAATAATACAGAAATTACGAATGTGCTTCATATAGGATTTTTAAACTCTTTTGCTAAAAGGCAAAGATACCTTTTTTTATATATATTTATATAAACTAGCTTTTTTTTAGTTTACTATATGCGACGAAATCACACTTGACATTATACCTGTTAGGTCTGAAAAAGAAACTGTATCCGCTATTCGGCAATAGCATATAAAAAATGTTTTTGATTCCGCGTAACATTTTCCGTATCCCAAGAAATGCGTTCCCGGAATTGCTCCGAACGAATCGGGCAATTGCGCACCTGACAATATTGGCAGCACTGTGGGAGGCAAGGATCCGCATGAACAAAAAATTCAGTACGCACCGACATCTCTTTATTGACAATTTTATCCACTGCAGAGATTTCATCGTGTACCTGGATGAGATCGAGATAGCTGGGCAGTGTAAGATGGCAATCTACATGAAGTTCATTTCCGTAACGTTGTACACGAAGATTATGGACATCAATCCATTCATTCTTTCGATTACGTTCCAAGATTTCAACCACATCCTGCACGAGCGCTGTATCCGATTCATCCATCAATCCACCGATCGATTGGCGAAGTAATTTATAACCGTTAAAGAGAATAAAAAGCCCCAGTACAATGGAAATAACAACATCGATCCATTGGAAACCTGTCAATCTCATCAGCAACAGGCCCAATATCAATCCGATTGTACTATAAGCGTCTACCTGTAAATGTTTTCCATCTGCCACCAAAGTAATGGATCCTAATGCACGACCGCGCTTCATAATATAGAATCCTACCGCAAAATTGATCACAGACGTGATACCTATCAGATAAATCCCTTGTTCGAGATGTGTCAATTCAGCGGGAAAGAATAGATTGTAACAAGCCTTGGCTAAGATAATCGCGCCTGCGATAAAAATAAGTCCACCTTCCAAAAATACCGAAAAGAACTCCACTTTACCGTGACCGTAGGGATGATTCTCATCCTTGGGCTGGGCCGAGAGATAAATACTATAAAATGCAAAACCCGAAGCGATCACATTGACAATACTTTCCGCTGCATCTGTAAAGATTGCACTTGAATCCGTTAAGAAGTAGGCAAAAAACTTCACAATCATCAAACCTATTCCGGTAAAAAGCGATAATAAAACCAATCTTCTTTGTCTTGACATGACGCTTATCTTCTATATGAAACCTTCTATGAGCAAATGATGAAAATGATGACCAGCCAACATTTTTGTGAGCGCAAAGGTAAAGATATAACGGCAAATCAGATCGATTAGTTTTGAACATCCAACGCCGGGATCAATTAAATAACTGTGCTAAATCGCTTCAACAGCCCTTTCATTAAAAAAGCCCAATAAAAGAGCTACTTTTCTTTGTAAATTATCAAAAATAAAGAAGATTATTTGCAACGTATGTAATATCTTTGTCTTACCATGAGCACACCATCATACTTATCAGACAGGATAAATAATTTGTCCGAATCGGCTACACTTAAAATGACCAAGTTGGGCCGCGAATTAGCAGCAAAAGGCGTTAATGTAATTAGCCTTAGCGTAGGTGAACCTGATTTCAACACACCTGAGCATGTAAAAGATGCAGCGAAGAAAGCCCTAGACGAAAACTGGACGCGTTATTCGCCGGTACCTGGGTACCCGGAATTACGCCAGGCAATTGTAAACAAGTTGAAGACAGAAAACAATTTAGATTATGATATTTCTCAAATTGTCGTTTCTACGGGTGCAAAACAATCCCTGTCAAATGTGATTCTAACCTTGATCAATCCAGGTGATGAAGTAATTATCCCAACACCATATTGGGTATCATACTCTGAAATGGTTGTTTTAGCAGAAGGAAAATCAGTCTTTATCAATACTGAAATCGACAATAATTTTAAGATTACACCTGAACAATTGGAAGCGGCAATTACACCAAAAACCAAGTTGTTTATGTTTTCATCGCCAAACAATCCGACAGGAACAGTTTACAGCAAAGATGAATTAGCCGCATTGGCTAAAGTTTTCGAAAAACATCCACAGGTATTTATTCTATCTGATGAAATCTATGAACATATCAACTTTGTCGATAAACACGAATCCATCGCACAGTTTGAAAGCATCAAAGATAGAGTGATCATCATCAATGGCTTTTCAAAAGCATTTGCAATGACTGGATGGCGCTTAGGTTATATCGCTGCCAACAAAACCATTGCTGCTGCAAATGATAAATTACAAGGACAGACAACCTCTGGTACCTGTTCAATTTCTCAACGTGCGGGTATCGTCGCTTATGAACAAGGATTGGAATCTGTCAACAAAATGAAAGAAGCTTTCGCTCGTCGCCGCCAATTGGTATACGATCTATTGACTGAAATCCCAGGTGTAAGAACAAATCTACCCGAAGGTGCATTCTATTTCTTTCCTGAAATCTCTTCGTTCTTTGGTAAAAAAGACCAAGATGGCAATGTCATCAAAAACTCATCTGATTTGGCATTGTACTTATTGAATGTCGGTCACGTAGCGACAGTAGGTGGAGATTCATTCGGTAACGACAACTACATCCGCTTGTCTTATGCAGCTTCAGATGAAAGTTTGATCGAAGCTTTAAAAAGAATCAAGGAAGCATTAGGGAAACTAGCCTAATTCTATATAAAAAGTAAAAAAAGAGCTCCAAGGAGCTCTTTTTTTATAGATACAACTTCCTGCAATACATTTCGAAGACAGCCTAAATACCTAGTTGTTCAAATATCATTTCAGCTCCATAATTTAAGTAGATGCTATCGCTTGAAATAAATATTTATTACATTTACTCCTATGAGTATTTTAACAGAGAAATTTAAAACGCAGCATGACACTGCTCCGTTTTCACAGATAAAAAACGAAGATTATATTCCCGCATTTGACGAAGCTATTCAGAAGACAAAAGATGAGGTCGATGCAATCGTCAACAATCCCGAAAAGGCAACTTTCGACAATACTATCGCTGCGATGTCCTACTCTGGGCAGGCATTAGATCGTTTGTCGAATATCTTTTTCAACCTTCATTCCGCTGAAACAAATGCCGAACTCGAAAAAATCGCACAGGATGTAGCACCCAAATTATCTGCATTGGGCAATGATATTACATTAAATTTCGATCTCTTCAAACGGGTTAAGGCTGTATATGATCAGAAAGATCAACTGACATTGACGGCAGAACAAACAACCTTATTGGAAAAATCATATAAGGATTTTGTACGCAACGGTGCGCTTTTGAATGACGAACAAAAAGAAAAGCTCCGTGAAATAGATGCCGAGCTGTCGCTTTTAAAATTGAAATTTGGCGAGAACGTTCTTGCCGAAACCAACGCCTACCAACTATTGGTGACCGACGAAAAAGATCTTTCCGGACTTCCGGAGGGGGCGGTAGAAGCTGCACATGCTTTGGCTAAAGCCAACGAAAAAGAAGGCTGGCTCTTTACCCTGGATTTTCCAAGCTATCTTCCTTTTGTCACCTATGCCGACAATCGTGAACTTCGCAAAGAAATTACCCTCGCCGCAGGCCGAAAAGCTTTTCAGGATAACGAGCACAACAACGTGGATAATGTTTTGAAAATTGTAAAATTACGTTTCGAAAGAGCCAAATTATTGGGCTACGCGACGCATGCAGACTTTGTTCTTGCCGAGCGTATGGCACAAAATCCAAGCAAAGTCACTGAATTCTTAAATGACTTACTGCAAAAAGCAAAACCAGCGGCAGTACAAGAATTTGCAGAATTAGCCCAATTTGCAAAAAACTTAGATGGTATAGAACAATTGGAAAAATGGGATGGGGCCTATTATGCCGAAAAGCTGAAACAAGAACGCTTTAATCTGGACGACGAAAAGCTCAAACCATATTTCAAACTCGAAAATGTCTTACAAGGCGCATTTGAAGTGGCTCATCGTTTGTTTGGCATCAACTTCAAAGAAGTCGACACAATTGATACCTACCACGAAGAGGTGCAAACATTTGAGGTCAGTAAAGACAACGGGGAATTAGTCGCTATTTTCTATGCCGATTTCTTCCCGCGTAAAGGAAAGCGAAATGGTGCCTGGATGACATCGTTCAAACCACAATACGTTCAAAATGGCAAACAAGAGCGTCCGCATGTCTCTATTGTTTGCAATTTTACGCGTCCTACAGCATCAAAACCTTCGCTGTTGACCTTCCAAGAAGTAACTACATTATTTCACGAATTTGGACATGCCCTGCATGGTATGTTGGCAGATAGTACCTATCCTACACTATCCGGAACATCCGTTTATTGGGATTTTGTCGAGTTACCAAGTCAGGTAATGGAAAACTGGTGCTATGAAAAAGAAGCCCTTGAATTATTTGCCAAGCACTACGAAACTGGCGAAGTAATCCCGATGGAACTTGTCGAAAAGATCCGCGAAAGCGCTTCATTTCTTGAGGGAATGGCGACAATGCGCCAATTAAGCTTTGGTCTATTGGACATGGGCTGGCATGGACAGGATCCAACGGCAATCTCTAATCTCAAAGCATTTGAAGATGAACAGTTTGCCTCGACAAAACTCTATCCCGATGTCAAGGAGAATGCCATGAGTACAGCCTTCTCCCATATTTTCAATGGCGGTTATTCTTCGGGATATTACAGCTACAAATGGGCGGAAGTACTGGATGCAGATGCTTTTGATTACTTCAAACAGAATGGTATCTTCAATAAGGAGATCGCAACCAAATTTAAGGACAATGTGCTTTCCAAAGGTGGTACAGAACATCCAATGGTCCTTTACAAACGCTTCCGCGGACAAGAACCTTCGGTAGAACCCTTGTTAAAAAGAGCCGGATTGATCAAATAAAGAAAAAGCTGGACTTCCGTCCAGCTTTTTTTACGCATAGCTTTGCTAGCCATAGATAAATTTTCTGCGCTCACCATTAAGTGCAAACAGTTAGTTGAATGCACCGCTCGTTAACATACTATCAGGAACTTTTCCATTCCCCTACTTTTACCGGGCAAATACTGAAAATATCTCATTTGTTTCCAACCAAATAGCGGGGTGTTAAGTCAGCATATAGTACATCTTGCTGATTAAGCAAAAAAATTGTATCTTTGTAAGACATAATTGGGGTTGACCGGAATTGACAGGATGGAGACGGTTATGTAAGCATGTAGTGCGTTGTTAGTAGAGCACTTTAATCTGAACTTTCAGAATTATAACTGGCGAAGAAAACTACGCCTTAGCTGCTTAAGTTAGACTTAACATAGCTATTTGTCCCGTTAGATCCTGTTCTTTGGTTTAACATTCGGGGCATCGAACAATAGAACTGGCAAGTGTGATGTTGCTAAGCACTTGTGAGAAACAGCAACTACGGCGTACGGTATAGGTAAGCGACTCACCTTCCCTCGCCCGACAATTAAAGAGAAGCTAAACATGTAGAAAGCGTATACAGTACCATGACTGGACGAGAGTTCGAATCTCTCCAGCTCCACTTGACGGGATAATTGAAAAATTATCCCGTTTTTTTGTATAATCTAAATAACCCATTTCCCTCATTTTTAATTCATTACGAATAAAAGGTTCCATAATATACGGAGTTCGATAGATACCATTCTCATAGTATAAAAAGTCGTCGAACACCATTTTAATGAGTTCTTGCTTTTCTATTGTGTTAGCTTCTGTATAAACGTAATTAAGGTCTGAAAGATAAAATAATTGATCTCGTAGCAATATAAATGTCTTATCTCCATTATGTCTTAACTTATCAATTTGTTCTTTAAGAGATTCTTTTTTTATAGTCAGCTCATTATGCCATCTTTCATAAGTATCGTGTTGAATCCGATTTGTAATCCATTTTTCTTCGATTGACATTAGCTTTTCACCTGCCTGCTCGTATTCGATTTGGCGTTGTTTTAATAATGTTTTATGTTCCTTTAAAGTTATCTCCATCTCGATCTCACTCTTCTCTTTTATACTCGATATTAGTTTTTCAGGAAGACTCATTAATTCTAAAGCACCGGATAATTGTTTGTGAGCTTTTTTAGCACTTATATTATTATGGGCACTAGCTATACTACATTTATAATAATAATAGTATTTTCCCATTTTCCCTTTACTAGCAGCACCAGTTAATAATTTTCCACAATGGCAGCGTAAAGCACCGCGTAGTGGAATTAGGTCGTCATAAATTTTCCTTTCTTTATTACCTCTTTTTATTTTTTCATTAACTAATTTCCAAGTCGTTGCTTCAATAATTGGCTCGTGATTTTTTAGAGGGAATAACCCTCCTGGATTTTGTTTCCATGCTTTGACTTGTTGAAATCCATAATATAAAGGGTTTGTTAGTATCCGTTCAACGGCAGTAGTTGCCGTACGTTTTAATCCCATTTCTATAGCCTTTTCCTTTATTTTGTATAAAGCAACTCCTGCTATATAAGCATCATAAATATATCTAACGACAATTGCTTCACTTTCATCCACTACTAGACGACGTGCCTCATTCTTACCCTCCTTTTTATAACCAAATGGAGCCCGCCCGCCTTGAATCCAAAGTCCTTTAACTGCTTTGGCTGTATAGATTCCTGCATTTATATCGTTCTGTCTTTTTATATTTTCAGAATTGCCCATTAAAAATTCAAGCCCCATTATAAAGAATGAATTATGATCCATACAATCATAAATTGATCCTCTACTAGCGCTTACAATCCTCACATCATAAAGTGCTTGAATTTTTGTAACCATATTAATAGCGTCGCCTGCGATCCTACTGAATCTTGTTAACTCAGCTACGACCAAGTAATCAATTTGATCATGGTTCTTTTTAATAAAGTCAAAAAGAACCTTAATATCTGGCCTATCAAAGTTTCGTGCAGTGTGTCCTTCGTCGATAAATGTATCCACAATTTCCACACCGCTATTATTCATCCATTGGCCTGTTATTAAATCTTGACGTTCGATACTATGTAAACTTTGACCATCACTGCTGAACCTTAAATAGCGTATACCCTTTTTCATTAGCCTCCTTTATTGCTTTGTTAACCAAAATTTTAACTATTAAATTTACTAATTTTTCTTCGTTTTTCATTTTTAGGTCTGCGATAGTATTGTCTTTTTTATCCACTTTACCAAGATTACTGCTATTTTTTAAAGCTGTATTTTTTGACATAACTTGATATTATATTAAATCCATTTTTAAATCGAATCTCATTCCCAAACAACTTAAGTAGGAAGTTGAAGTTGACACATATCACTGTAAACCTAAATTTTCAATATTATTTCTTTTAGTAATTGGACAATCTCAAATTGCCTATTTTTCGAATTTAAAACCATAAAAAAGTAGTCTAAATATTAGAGGTTATATAATTATTGTTGTTGAGTTCTGACAAACCGTAAAAATATATTAGTAAAGCAGTAGTTCGTATTGGTCAAACTAGAGTTGGTCGAGAATTTTTGGTCAATCAAGGCTTCAATTGTATCTTTTAGCATTCAATCAGAAACTCATGAAGAAGCCAAATAAAAAAATAGAGTGTTCAAAGCTTGAAGCTACTGAAATACATTATTATATTTTCTTTTTGCTCGGCAACTAAAGGATATTGTCAGAGCTCGGCAAATGATTATACGCTAGAGAATATCATCGAAATTGCAAAATCAGAATCAATTGCCAATAAAATCTCAGTGGCACATCATCAAAGAAATATTGCTCAATATAATAGTTACAAAAAGTTTTTTTTACCTGAAATCAGCTTTACATCTAATATATTGGATTATAGTAAAGATTACTTTAGTGTAATACAGCCATCCGGTACTATCTCATTTCAATCAAGGTCGCAAAATTATTCCACTCTAGGGTTGGCAATCACACAGATTGTTCCCCAAACCGGAGGTACTGTTTCAGTATCCTCCAATCTTACACGGTTTGATGATTTTATATTGAAAGAGAAGCAATATAATGGTATTCCCATAAATTTATCTATTCGGCAACCAATTAATGCTTACAATGAATACAAATGGTTAAATATAATTGAACCGATAAGACTTGAAAATACAAAGAGAAGAAGTGTAGCAGAACTAGCGCAAATATCGTTATTAATCACAAAGTTATACTTCAATGTAATTGAGGGCAAATCTTCATTCGATCTTTCAGAAGAAGCATACAAAACTTTTCAACGATTATTAAATGAAGAAAAAGAGAAAGTGAAATTCGGGACTACATCTCTCAACAAATATTCCCAGATTGAGATTCAGATGCTAGATGCCGAGAAATTAAGAAATGCGGCATTGGAAGATCTTAATAATTCCATTGTCGAACTATCCGATTATATTGGTATTCACATTTCGAAAGACAATGAACTTCGCTTACCTGCCCAATTGCCTGAAATTAAAATTGACAATATAGACCTGGTATCCAGCATGGAAAAAAACATGTCTGAGTATACCGAATTTAAAATTAAAGCTCTTGAAGCTCAACGAGATTTGGAAAAAGTCAAAAAAGAAAGATATAAGATAAATGTTGGACTTTCAGTCGGATATAATTCTACCGATAATCATTTAGGCAATGTGTATAGTCGGGCAAATCCAAGACAGAGCGCTACTTTATCTTTAAATTTTCCGATTCTCGATTGGGGAAGATTAAAAGAGACCGCTAAAGCTGCTGAATATAATTTAAAGGAGGTGGAATTAGCTATTGAAAGCGACAAAAAAATAATCCTCCAGAATATGCGGCGCTCAGTTAATGGTATTGAATATAGTTTAAAAGATATTGAAATTTCGAGGAAGATGCTTGAAATTGCCAAACAACGATACTCTTTACTAATCGACCAATTCTCAACAGGAAAAATTACAGTTACAGACCTGATAAACTCCCAACAGGAAAACAATGTAGCAAATCAATCTTATATAAGATCATTAAGGAAATATTGGGAGAATTACTACGAGCTAACCGTTTTTGTAAAATAACATTATGGAAAATACAAACAACAATACCGAATCATTTCAAGAAGACAGTTATAATAGGCATTCCAATTGGTATACAAATCTCTTTCCCGAAAAAGAACAGAAGATAGCTCTGTTAAATGGAATAAAGACATATAAAGGAACCATAAACCATTGGTTGCAGAATCAGTTTTTTGAATGTGTCAAACCTATTACAACATATAAGAATGCATCTTGGTTAACCGTAGGTGATGCTTACGGGCATGATGCTAACTATTTAATTGAGAATGGCGTTCAAAATGTAATTGCCTCCGATATAAGTGATGAATTTCTTGCCGTATCTAAAGAAGTTGGCATTGTTGAGCAATACTCCGCTGAAAATGCAGAAAAACTCTCGTTCGAAGACAATAGCATAGACTATATCCTATGTAAAGAAACCTATCATCATTTTCCACGGCCTTATGCTGCTCTTTATGAAATGATCCGAGTAGCAAAAAAGGGGATTGTTATTATCGAACCGCAAGATCCGATCATGAAAATGCCTTTCTTGTTATTTATGAACAATGTTTTAGAAAAGATAAAACATGGCTTAGTAAATAAGATTTGGAAAAACCGCTTTTCTTATGAAGCAGTTGGCAACTTTGTATATAAGGTTTCTGAGAGGGAAATGGAAAAGTTTGCAGCTGGTATAAATTTACCAATGGTAGCGATCAAAAATTTCAATCCAAATTTCTGGTTCCCTGGAAGTGAAAAAATACCTGCAGTAAAATCAGAGAAGAAATTTAGAAAAATTCTCTTCAAAAAAGGTCTTAGGGATTTTTTATCAAATTTTGGCATTGTACCAAGTCAGTCTTTAAGCATAATAATATTTAAAACCCTTCCTGAAGTTGAATTAAGGGAATCTTTAAAAAAGGATGGATAC
>JALAGS010000005.1 GCA_022712315.1 Sphingobacterium sp.
AGGTAGATATAGCTTTGATTTTGAATGGGAAAGAGCTGTTAATACTTTCTTGTCAACTATGCAGATTAAAGCAACTTTGTCAATAATGTTATCTTTCATTTTATAAAGTTAATAAATTAAACAGCCCTCAATGTCTAGGTTCCAGATGTCGTTTTACAGTTTTTGTTTTTAGAATTAACCTGAAAATATCTTGACAAAAACACTTCATCATTTCCAATTATCCGTTTGTCATTTATTTTTCTTTCCCCATTTAATTTGTCATTGATTTGCACATGACAAGTAAGCTATGTTTCTGCACTAAGATTGCTGAAAGCACCAGAGCATAATAGTAAGATTGCAGCGTAATGGGCATACTTGGTAGATCCGATAATGGTTTAAAATTATCTCGTGATTGGCAACACAACCATTATTTAGAAAAACAAAAAAGAGCTCATTGCAGCATTCCTTTTAAAGAGGTAAAATAAGATTTAGACATTTAGCACACTAACGATAATGCTTTTAAATATCAAATTCCTTTTAACAATCTTACTATTCAGCTTTGTGAATCCTCAACAAGTGAATACTAGGATTCCAGACTATGTTATCCCGGAAATAAATGGAAAAGCGGCAGAGAAAACTTTGGTTGTATTTATCACTGGAGATGGTGGATACAACAACTTTGCCAAGAGTCTACTGCAACACTTTGACAAAGACGGTTTCGATAGGTTGATCTTTGATTCCAAGAAATTTTTTTGGAAAAAGAAAACGCCAAGGGAAGCAAGTGAGAATTTTGAAAAATATATTAATCTGTATCTGGAAAACTCCAAATGCGATAATATCTATATCATCGGTCATTCTTTTTCCGCTGGTGTGCTACCATTTATTATACATCATTTCTCCGATGCGCTGCAGAAAAAGATAAGGCATGCCACCTATCTTTCTCCAGATAGGTATGCAAGTTTAGAAGTGACATTGTCCACCATGCTTAATCTCAAGCAGAAGGCAAATGAGTACGAGGTTCTTCCTGAAGCTATCAATTTGAAATCTATTTCATCCACCTATGTATTTTGTAAAGAAGGTGAACTGGACCTGGCATCCGTGTTTGAAAAAGCCGGATTACCGGTAACACGGTTAGACGGCCCACATAATTATAATAGGAATTTTCAGGCAATCTACCAGGCAATCAAGCTCAGCAGATAATGCTTGTGGGCTGAACTACGATTAAAAAATAAAAATACTTTCATGAATTTTATGCGATACTACCTCATCTCCCTTTTTCTATTTGCTATTTCATCCCTTTCCGCACAGCATCGGATCACAGGAAAAATTACCAGTGCCAGCAGCGGCCTTGCATTAAGGGGAATTACCATAAAGCATATTGAAAGTGGTGTTGCAAGCAGTACCGATCAAGCTGGTAATTTTAATCTGCAGATCCCCTCCACGATAGGAATGCTATCTGTCTCATCGGTTGGTTACAAAAGCCAGACAATATCTGCCGCTCAGATGAATCCGGGGAAACCTATAGAGATAAGGCTATCAGAGGATAGTAAAGATCTTGAGGAAGTGGTCATCAACGCGCCAAAAAGGAAGTACAGGAATAAGAACAATCCAACTGTTGATTTTATACGCAAAGTGATTGAAAGACGTGATGAAAACAATGCGCTTAAAAACACGGAAGAGGTTTTTTCAGAATATGAGAAACTTTCAATGTCATTGGGTATTCTCAATGAAAAAACTGCCGACTCCCGTCTGCTGAAAAAGTTCACTTTTCTTAAAGCTGGGCTTGATACTGTAAAGTTGCCGGGAAGGTCTCTTATACCGATTTATATGAATGAGAAGCTTGGAGCAAGGACTATATCCACTACCCATAGTTCCTCGTATAAGTTAACAGGGGAGAACCAGTCCCGTGTGGATCAGTTTATTGATGAGGACGGCATAGATGAATATCTTAATAAAATCTATGGCCTGAGCGACGTGTATGAGAATGATGTGGCTATTGGTAACAGACGGTTTTTAAGTCCGATCGCCACCCTGGGGCCTTCTTTCTATAAATATTATAGAATGGATACAATCGGAGACACATCGCCCAAGCAATTAAAAATCCGATTTGTTCCACGCAATCCTCAGGATGCATTATTTTCAGGATATCTCTATGTAGATCTAGATGGCAGCTATGCACTGCGCAAAGCAGAGCTTAGCCTGAGTGATGCGATCAACATCAACTGGGTGAAAAGCCTGCAAATGGACTTTGACTACAGTAAAAATAAGGATAGCAAGTATTTCCTGAATAGGAGCGTGACTAAGATTGACCTCGGCTTATTCCAAAAAGGGATGAACCTGTTTGGGGAGAAAGTTATGATCAGAACGGTTGGCGAACAGGCAAAGGTCGATTTATCTTCTTCGAACAATAATGAGTTGGACGCGGGAAAAAATGATGCGAAAATGAACTGGGATCTTATGCGCCCTGAAAAGTTGAGTACCCTTGAAAGCAACGCGTTTCGCAACATTGACAGTTTAAAGAGCTCGAGGTCATTCCGCAATTTAATGTCGGTCGGTGCTATTGTCACATCCGGTTATATTGGAAAAGGTCTGTTTGAAATAGGACCCATCCCTTCGTTTTATAGTTTTAATCCTGTTGAGGGAAGCCGTTTCAAATTTGGGGGCAATACAACCGACGAGTTCAGTAAGCGGCTGGTCCTTGAAGGCTATGGGGCATACGGCTGTAAAGATCAGAAATTCAAATATAATCTGGGAGCTATTTACTCGCTCAATGGCGAGTCTGTTTACAAATACCCGGTCAGTTCAATCTCTGTTCGTACCACCCGTGATATCAGGGTACCGGGGCAGGAACTCAATTTTTTGGACAACGATAATTTTCTGCTCTCTTTTAGGCGTGGCCGTAATGACCGGATGATCTATTATCATAATACCCAGGTTGAGATGCATCACGAACTTGACAATCACATATCCTTTAAGCTCGGATTCAAAAAAGAAACATTAAATCCTGGAGGTCTGTTGCTGTTTCCATCAAATAATGATGGCGTACGCATGGATAAAATAAGTACGACGGCACTGACCGGAATTTTCCGCTGGGCCCCGGGAGAAAAAATTTATCAGGGAAAGCGCTTTCGTCGGATAATAAATACGGGAATGCCAGTATTCTCCCTGTCAGGAGAAGTGGGAATGAAAGACGTATTGGGAGGTGATTATAGTTATCAGCGTTTTATCTTCACTGCCAACAAGAGATTTTTTATGTCCCAGCTGGGATTTTCTGATGTACTTTTTGAGAGCGGTATCCAATTCGGCAAAGTACCATATCCTTTGATGATGATCCACAGGGCCAATCAGACTTACGCCTATCAGGCCAACTCCTTCAACCTGATGAATACCATGGAGTTTATGAGTGATCGCTATAGTTCATTGCAGTTTCAGCATGGTTTCAACGGTTTTATACTCAACAAGGTGCCTTTTTTGAAAAAGCTGGATTTAAGAGAATGGCTTTCTGTAAAAGTATTGTATGGCCATGTCAATGCTGAAAACAGGCTGAACAACGGTGGTTTTGAAGCTTTTAATTCCGGAGGCGGAGGAACGATGCCTGGCCTGTATGGTCTGAACAGAGGACCGTATGTGGAGGGCAGTGTGGGGCTAGGCAATATCTTCAAATTACTCCGTGTCGATGTCGTCAGGCGTTTTACCTACCTGGACAATCCAATGGTTTCTAAGTGGGGCATCCGGGCAAAAATTGGTATCGATTTTTAAACTCTTCTCATTCAGTTATGAAACTATCAATCATGGAAAATTGGAAAGTGTTCTTTAAAGTCCTCCTCGGTCTGATTTTATTGATAGGGGGCGTGTTTTTCTTTATTGATCAGCGTTCTGAAGTCATCGCTGCCGGTCAATTGATCCAGGATTCCGCTCCGCTTTGGCTAGGTACTGGAGCCGCACTATCGTTGGGTTATATCGTTGTTCATGGCTTGGTTTATACCGCCAGTTTTAAAGCGCTATCCTATAAACTTTCTCTAACGGTAGCCATAAAGCTATTTTTAAAGCGAAATTTTGTGGGTGTATTTCTTCCCGCTGGCGGATTTACTTCTATTGCATTGTTCAGAAACGATACTGCAAAAGAGGAAATATCCCGATTAACAACAGATTTCGCTTCAGTCATCTATACCCTGGTTAATCTACTTTCCTTATTATTACTGAGCTTATTTATATTATTTTTTTGGGGAATCCACAATGCCAGTGAATCTTTTCTGCTCTTCTTAGCGGTATCTTTGGGCCTTTGTATCGCGATAACATATTGTATCGTCTCTTTTTACAGAAAAAAGGCTATTTATAGGCTGGCTACTAGGTATTTCCCTTCTGTTCAGTCTTTTCATCAGGATTTCACCAGTAGAAAGTTAGCTATAAAACCATTGATCTTGAGTCTAGTTTGGGCTATGGTCGCGGAGCTTATCGGGATATTTCATCTGTATGTGTCCATGCTTGCCCTACATCTTGAACCTTCCATGGAAGCCTGTTTAATTGTTTATACAGTTGCCACACTCTTTTATTGTTTTTCGCCATTTATGAAAGGCATAGGCATCGTTGAGATTTCAATGGTTGTTTTATTATGCCGTTTTGGTTATACGGAACAGCAGGCGATCTCGATTTCGCTCCTTTATAGGCTATTTGAATTTTGGGTCCCCTTGCTCATCGGTGGTATGTGCTTTTTTGTCCGCAAGGACAATATCCTGGTGCGTGTGCTCCCGCCTATTTTTCTGTTTGTATCGGGGTTCTTAAATATTGTTTCCGCTATTGTGCCTTCCTTTCTCCCGGCAGGAGAGCCTATTATGATGATTTTCGGCGAAAGCGGACTTTTCAGATCGACGACCAGTTTTCTACTTGTCGGGATTATCTGTATCCGCTGTGCTATCTTTTTGTTTCGAGGTCTGCGCGCAGCCTGGTATCTTTCGCTTATTCTTTGTCTTGTCCTAGGCATAGTCAGTTGTATGGACGGTAATATTTATGCCGAGGGTATAAGTGCTTTTTTTGTCGTTGTTGTTTTATTGTGTTCCTATAGAAATTACTTTGTACCAAGCAGTAGGAGGTTTCTCGGAGTGGGGTGTATTTCGGTGCTGTTTTATTCTGCTTTAAAGCCGGCATTAAAACCGGATAGTTCGATAGCCTCAAAGATTGACCTGGCACAGCTGCTGCTTGAAAAGTATGGCCGGTCGCCAGTAGATTATTTTAAGACCTACGGTGATAAAAGCTTTTATTTCAATGCCGATGAGACTGGATTTATCGCTTATAAAATAACCCTGGGTTTCGCGGTGGTACTGGAGGGACCGGTGTGTGCAAATGATCGGGATATTATGATAGATTTAATCCAGTCTTTTGAGCGGTATTGTCGGATACAGGGGCTGAAAGCCACTTATTACAGGGTAGATGCCACTCAACTCGAATTATATCAGGCGTTAGAAAAAAAACATTTCCTTATCGGCGAAGAAGCCATTGTTGATGTCAACAATTTTAGTTTACAGGGAAAGAAGCGCAAGTCTCTGCGCAACGCTGTCAATACCATTGAACGCAAAGGCTATCGTGCGCAATGTTACCGTGCTCCTCTATCCGAAGATTTAGTAGCGAAGCTTCGGTATGTCTCTGACAGCTGGCTCATTGACATGAAAAGAAGGGAGCGCGTTTTTTCTCAGGGGATGTTTGATGATTCAAAAGTAAGAAATAGTGATGTCATCACATTGGAAGATGAACATGGTAAAATCTTCTCGTTTTTAAACATCATCCCCAATTATGCCCCTAGAGAAGCGACCTATGACCTGATCCGTAAAATCCATACGGCCCCGGGCGGGAATATGGACGTGTTGTTGCTCCGTTTTATAGAATACTGCCGGGAAGAGGGGTATGAGATGTTAAATATGGGACTGGCGCCGCTTTCAGGTTTTGACAGTAAAAAAGGCGTTATCGGAAAAAGCATACATTTTCTCTATAGCAAACATAAATATTTCAGAAATACACGTGGGTTAAGGGAATTCAAAGAGAAATACGATCCGCTCTGGATACAAAAATATATCGTATACAGCCATGATATCGATCTTTTGGCTGCACCACTGGTCATCAATAAGGTGATGCGTGTTAAAAAATAGATGATGAATAATTTAATTGATACCAATTTCAGCAAGGTAAAGCTGTCGCTGTTTTATGTACCGTCTATCTTGTTGTTTATATTAGCAGTTTTTCTTTGTAGCCACCATATCTGGACCGTCGATAGTTATATTTCCGTTCAAAAAGAGGCATTTTTGGAGCTTAATTTGATATTATCGCACTACCCCAAATGGATGGAAAACCTCACACAACTTGGTGATGCGCTTGTTATTCTTTCTTTTCTTTCGTCTCTACTGATTTTTACGCCAAGAATCTGTGGACCACTGGTATTGGGATCGTTAATTTCAGCTGTGTTTTGCTGTCCCTTAAAATGGCTTTTTAGTGTTCCGAGGCCTGCGGCAGTATTAGATATGGATAACTTTGTGATTATCGGAAAAAAACTTGTTGGAAGTAACAGTCTTCCATCGGGTCATGCAATTACCGTGTTTACGACACTGACCATTGTTTTGATCACATTTATGCCGAAAAGGGAATTGAAGAAACTGGTATGGATATTTGTTTTTATCATAATCTCCACGGGCATTTCTATAACGCGGGTTGGGGTTGGTGCACATTACATATTGGATGTTACAATAGGAGGGATTATTGGCTATGTTTCCGCTGTAACAGGTATCATCTTCAGCCAAAAATACAACTTATTGAAATGGGTATCGCAAAAACAGTATGATGTATTTTTGATTGTTCTGTTATTGGTTTGCTGTGGTATTCTATTTCAGAAAATAATCGAGCAGCAATTGCCCGTATTTTATTTATCGTTTGTAAGCCTATGTATTTCCCTTTACCTGGTGATTTGTAGGATTATAGAACAGCAAAGAAACGCATTTTTTGTAAAATAGAAAGACAATTAAATACTAGTTTTATGGCATTATACCTTACTGAAAGACTGGTCATTCGCCGATTCAGCGAGAGTGACGCGGCAGCATTCTTGGATTATATGAACGATCCTCGAGTAAATTGTTTTTTGGAAGAAAAACTCTCCGGTATGCAGGAGGCCATAGCTGATGTTAGAAAGAAAAGCAAAGATAGATCCCAGTTCGCAGTTTGCAGGAAAGAAGATGATATGTTGATCGGACACCTGTTTGCTATGGAAGAGGGCGATACCTACAATGTTGGCTGGCATTTCAATACCAAGATTGAAGGCAGGGGCTATGCAACAGAGGCGGCAAAGGGCTTAATAGATTATCTCTTTAGCAAAAAGAATGTAAGAAGAATATATTGTTACGTCGAGGACTACAATGTACGCTCACAGCAATTGTGTAAGCGCTTAGGTATGCGCCAAGAAGGATTGTTTCTTGAATATATATCTTTTACCAATAATGATGACGGATCACCACGATATGAGAATACCCTGCAGTTTGCACTATTAAAAAAAGAATGGCTCTAGCTTTTCATCCGCTCGATCACATTTTTTTTGTAGAACTTTCCAATCGGAAGAATCGTTCCGTTTTTTAAAGAGAGTTCACCACCGGCAATTTTGGAAATCTCCTTCAATGCAACAAGATAAGATTTATGGATCCTGACAAAAAGTTCAGGGTCCAGTTTATTTTCAACTTCCTGTGTCGTGATCTGGCTCATATACATTTTCTCAGGTGTGAAAAATTTGACATAATTGCCATAACTCTGTGTATAATATATCGTATTAAAATCCAGTTTTACGATTTCATTGTCGACTTTTAAAACAAGGTGGTCCGCTTTTGTTAGAGGTTGTTGGGCATCGGGATTATTCTGCTCTAAAATTTTTTTAGAAGTTCCCAGGCGGTTAATTACTTTATCGATTGCCGAAAGAAATGTTTTAAAATCAAATGGCTTGACCAGGTAGTCCACCACATCATATTTATAGGATTCCAACGCGTACTCTTTGTAGGCAGTGGTGAGGATTACAAAAGGTTTATTAGACATTGCTTCCAGCATTTCCATCCCGGTTAAACCGGGCATATTGATATCGAGAAACATCACATCCACCTGATTGTTATACACACATTCCATTGCCTCTACAGCGGTGTAAAAAGATCCATTTAACTGAAGTTGTTTCAGCTGGCTGATAAAATGTTCCAATACGCGGTGGGCACCCTCTTCATCGTCAATAATAATACAATTTAATTGATTCATATAAGCTGTTTTTGAAGTGGGATTAAAAGGGTTGTTCCATAGCTGGTTTCAGACTGCTTTTCATCAAGGCTGAACTTACCATTATAAATAAAAGATAATCGTTGTTTAAGATTGTTTAGGCCAACTTGTGTAGATGGTTTTTGAAGCTTCTCATCTGCAAGCGAATTTTCAATGGTCATCAGTAACTCATCCTGTTTTAACTCAATGTGAATATGTACAAACCACTCGGATAGGTTTTGACTATGTTTAAAGCTATTTTCAACCAGAATAATAAGAAGCAGGGGCGATATTTGCCATACATTCAATTCCTCCGGTGAGTGATTGCATATAAACCGTATATCACATCTTTTACCGACCCTTTCTCTTTCTAGATCAATATAATTCCGGATAAAATTGACTTCATCAGCCAGGGGAACTTTCGGCACGTTGCCATTTTCTATCTGATAGCGCATCAGCTCAGACAGTTTAACAATAAGTCCCGGAGTACGGTCCGGTTCGGTTAGGCTCACCCCATAAAGATTGTTGAGCATATTGAAGAAAAAGTGTGGATTTAGCTGTGCATGGAGGAATTTTAAATTCATTTCATTGAGCAGGATCTTGTCCATGCTCCGGCGCTGCACCTCCAAAGCGTAACTCTGCATCAATGACAGGGCCATAATGGTCGCTGTACTGATGATACAGATTACGAAATGATATAAAAAACTAATTACCAGTTCATCCGGCTCGAAAAAATCAGGCTGTATCCAATTGATATCGGCGATATAAAGGATCGTTGCTCCTAGGAAGATCACAAATAACGAATAGACAACATAGATAATATATTTTTTTTCTAAATAATACCTAAAGATAAAAAAACGATGAATCTGCGCCTGAATGTAAAGAATCACGAAAAAGACAAATCCTTTCAAAAAGTTTTCTGGCGAGTTGATAAACATCCATTCGTGAAGCATCGTCAAAACAAACATTGCGCAGAAGATAATAGTCTCCTGGATCCATCTTTTACGCATGTTGGTTAATGTATTATTCATAATAAATACAGTCTTTTCAAATCTTAGCACATTCTTGATTAATTCAAAAATTCATTGCACTATTTTCATCTTTCAAAATTCTAAAAATAAAGGTAATTCGGAAAATTAAAATGACCAACGTTTTTTGACCTTTAATAAGGTCTGTTCGTCCGTTTTATTTTTAATACCGCTATAGATCATCTTGTTTTGCAATACTAAATTTTTGCAAATGAAAGAATTATTAAAAAACTTATGCAGACAAATACTGGTTTTTACCCTAATGTTAAGTACAACATGGGGCATGGCCCAGACGACAGGAAATGAAATTGAGGTTAAAGGAACCGTTGTCAGTGCGTCCGAAAATGCACTTTTGGCCGGAAGCACAATTGTAGTCAATGATGCTAGTGGTCGAACATTTGCTTCGACCAACACGCGCAAGGATGGAACATTTAGCTTAAAAGTGAAGTCCTCGACGACTATCAGGGTTGTCATCAATCATATCGGTTTTAATGCGTATAATTCAGGTGTTATAACCCTTAACCAAGAAGATCTTGATTTAGGACGAATATACCTGGATACCAAAAGCACGATGCTTGAGGGAGTTACCGTAGTGGCAAGCCGCAAAAAGCCGTTGGTCCAAAGTACCAAAGACAAGCTCATCTACAATGCAGCATCAGATATCAGTAACAAATCAGGAAACGCAGCAGATGTATTGCGCAAAGCGCCCATGCTGACTGTTGGTGCCAACGGTGACCTTAAATTGCGGGGAAATTCCAATATTAAGATCCTTATCAATGGCATACCTTCCCGTATCATGGCAAAGAACCTGAAGGAAGCCTTAAAGATGATTCCCGCAAGTTCTATTGTTTCCGTGGAGGTGATTACCAATCCCTCCTCCAAATATGAAGCGGAAGGTGCTGCAGGAGTCGTCAATATCATTACAAAAAAGAAATTAAAAGGCACTAGTGGTACATTGGATATTACCGGTGGAAATTTGGAGCAAACTGGAAACCTTTCCCTAAATATGAGCACCGGAAAATTTAATTTTTCAGCTATGGGTAATTATAGCCGGGAAAGAGAAAAAATGACATCTTCTCTTAACAGAACCAATCTGAATAATGGAAAACAGATCGGATCGCTGTTTCAGGAATCTGATATGCTACAAACCACAAAAGGTGGTTCTGCAAGTCTTTCAGCACAATATAAAATAGATTCCTTGCAGACCCTTGAGGCAAATTATTCATATTGGAACGGTTCGTGGCCGCAAAAGGGCGGATTGTTTAACCGATATACCAATGCCGATCAGTACCAAGTATACAGACAAAAAACTGAGCAAAGTGGTAAATTCAATTTCTCTGAATGGGTATTGAATTATCAGAAAAAATTTCATCGTGAAGGACAGGAGTTGCAGCTAATAGGGCTGGCTTCAACTGCATCTGATGTGTCCAATTACTTGACTGAGCAGTACAAAACGGATGGGGCGCTTGCTTTTACAGAGCGGGGGGCCAATAAGGGCAAGGAAAAGGAGTGGAGTCTTCAGGCCGATTATTCACATCCTTTTGGACAGGAGGGAAAAACCTCACTGGAAACAGGGGTAAAATTTCTGGGAAATAATTCCAAAAGCGTGTATGAAGTTCTTAACAGTGCACTGCCGGTAGATCCTAGCCGTTTGGGAAGTATGCAGTACAGACAGCAGATTTTCTCTGCGTATGCTACCCTAAATTTTGATCTTGGAAACGACTGGACATTACGTCCCGGGATCCGCTTTGAAAATACTGACATCAATGCGACCTTTCAGAATAATGCCCCTTACAAAAGAAAGTTTTCTAACTGGGTGCCAAATTTGTTGGTTGTAAAGAAATTAAGCGAGCGCCATGAAGCGAAATTAGATTATAACGAAAGAATCCGACGTCCATGGATCATGGACCTGAATCCGTATGCCAATGCAGCAGATCCACTGAATATTACGCAGGGTAATCCGTATCTGAATCCTGAGATTACCAAAAAGCTGGAACTCTCCCATACCTATACCGGAAGCAAAAATACACTATTGACAAGCAGCATTTATTATAGCTCAAATAAGAATGCGGTTGAACAGATCGCTAGGGTTGATGAAAAGGGAATCTCCTATACCATGCCGGATAATATTGGTGAAAGCACGCGAATGGGCGTGAATGTTAATGCGGTGTTTAATCCTGTTAAAATCTGGACGGTCAACGCAGGCGTTGAGCTCTTCCATTTAAAATTCAAAAGTAATTCATTAGGACTGAAAAATGATGGGACATTTTTTAATTCAAGCATCAGCAATACCATTAATGTAATGAAAGGGCTTCAGTTCAGTGCTTCAGGAGATTATGGCAATGGCTTTATCACATTGCAGGGTAAAACTACAGCGAATTACTCTTACCGTTTTGCAATGAAGAAGGATTTTATGAATAATAAGGCAAGTCTAACCCTGGCGGTCACGAATCCATTTCAGAACAATTTTAAGGAGACTGTGTATGCTTTTGCTCCAACTTTCCAAAGTACGCAGATCAACAGATTTTATAATAGGGCCGCTACATTGACGTTCAGCTGGCAGTTTGGCGGATTACGTACCTCAAAGGAGAAAGAAAATCATTTTTCTGATCAAACGGATGATAAATCACCAAGAAGGAGAAGAAAATAATTAGAAGTTCAAGTTTTGACTTGTTGAACCTTGAACTTTTAAGATAGAAGGTTATTGATCCTCGGGCCAGTATTGTCAGAGGACAAGTCCATCTGAAAGCAAGAAGAACCACTCCTTCTACACAGACAAGCGTAATGCAAATCCAAAGCAATGTGCCGATACTATTGTTTAGTACGGCATATAGCATATATTCAACAACCGCATTAAAAAAAGACCTAAATAATCGTATGGACTGTATTAATTGCTTCAAGTTTCTGTTGGATGTTTCATTGGTCCTTTCTAAATGTCAGACCGGCAAATTCAACTACTTGTTGATTATCTTTTTCAGAGAAGCTGATGTTAAATCCTCCAAACCCTGCATTTATTCCACATGTAACAGCGTATTTAGGTGATATTACACGTAAAGGTATAGACCTGACACTGCCAAATGTGGTAAGCTTCATCATTAAAACTTTGTCTTTTGATATATAAATTTCAACTTCTCTAAATTTTGTATCTCCAATTAGCATCTGATAACCGAAATGCTTGTATTTTCCTAATGCATTCTCCCATGAAGAACGATCAAGGTTTTTGAGCTTTAGTCCATACTCGCGTTCACGATCTTCAATTCTTTGAAATAAAAAAGTTTCGGTATTAACTTTCTTAAAAACAAATCTTTTGTTATTTCTTTCCACTAAGCTATCATTTGGAAATATTTCGATAGGCAGAAATTCATCCTTTGATAAAGGAGTAAGAAAATATTGTCTTTCCCCATCAATAAGTTTGAGATGATCTTTTTCTAAAATGACTTTGATATACCCTTCGGCCTGCGCATAATTACCTACATGTCTTTTCAGGCTATGCTTAGATAATTTGATTGGGGCTGATGAACTGTGAATTTTTCCTGTTATAGGAGCAGGAAATAGGTCGCTAATCTTCAGTTGGTACTTGTTCAAGAAACTGAAACAAAATTCTTCTGCAATTGCACCACCTTCTGCTGAGTTTGTCATGACAATTACCGCAAATTTCCTTTTGGGAATTAATAGTAGTTTTGCCTGTGCAAATCCTGCACTTCCAGCGTGATAGACAGCAAAATTGGAATCATTTTTAAACATAAACCAGCCTAAGCCTTTTTTATTACTTTCAATAGGCACATTTTGGTTCTGCAGCGAAAACATTTCATGGATAGTTGAGGAATCGACTATTGAAGAATTTTCTCCGTTATATGCTTTCATAAGACCAATAGCATATTTCGAAAAATCATTTATATTGGTGTAAATTCCGCCCGAAGCAATATCTCGCAATTCATACTCTTTTATTTCATTTCCTTCCAGATAGATTTTCGAACGATATTTCAAATTATCCATTGCAAATCCGGTTTGGTTCATACCTAGCGGAACTAAAATATTTTGATGTATATAGGCTGCATAATCTTGTTTGCTCAAGGCTTTCACCAAGGTTCCAAGAATATTATAGCCGGCATTTGAATACAAGCCTACCATACCAGGCGGATAGGTGATATAAGTTGCATTGATTTCATCCAATACGTCGGTGTAAATTCCAGATCCCAAATCTGAATTCCTCCATATATCGGGCTGAATACCCGATGTATGAGTAAGAACAGATTTTATGGTAATATTTTTTAAGTCAATACATTTTGTTTTAGGTCTAAATGCCGGCAGATAGCTGTTTAATGGATCGCTTATGTTCAGTAAGCCTTTTTGCTGAAGCTGCATCACGCTTAACGAAGTAAATGTTTTGGTTATCGAGCCCATATTGACAACCGTATTTGTTGTCATTGGCACTTTGTTAAATTTATCTGCGTATCCAAACCCATTTGACCAAATCACTGAATCATTTACGATTATTGCAGCACTTAAACCAACTATGTTTTTGTTTTGCTGTAAATTCTTATTAAAGAATTCCTCAGCTGAGAGTATGAGTCTCCGCGTCATACTTAAACTACTATCTGTCTGTGCTTCGCTCTTTACAAAGACAAAACACGCAAAAAAAATAATTAATAGTCTACTTAATATTTTGAATGGCATCTTTATAGAAGTTTCGGCGGTTTACAATAGCAGGTCACAGGGAAATTTTTGGCGGAGTATAGGATAAAAGTAAACTTTAGTTTTCTTTCGATCAAAATCAGCCTATTTTATTCCGTGAAGTAAACTTATAAAAAAAATCCAAATGGAAGAATAGCGCATGATAAAATAGTGAAGGATTTTCAGATTCAAACTTTAACACCGTAATTTATAATTTTGTATTCTATTAGATTTCACCAAAATGAGTCTAGAAATAAATCAACTGGAGTAAATGTCGCTTGCAACCGATGGTCCACTTAAGGAAATAGTGGAAAGTATATAACATATCATCCGACAGATCATCAGTCAGTTACTGCCCTAATAATATTTGCAATGCTTTTTTGCCACTTTCACTGGCAGGATTAATTTCCAATGATCGGCGATACATCATAATCGCTTCTTCTTTTTTGCCTGTTTTCATCAGCGCTTCAGCATAGCTGTCAAAAACATTGAAACTGCGGGGAAAAAGCATGGTATTTGCCCTCAAAACATCAAGAGCTAGCAGCAATTGTCCGTTGCGCATGAGCTCAATTCCCAGAAAATTCAATTCCCCTTCATTCAAGGAGAAACGCGAATCTGTTTGGTGCTGACCTAAGATAGCGGCAGCATAGTCAGCTCCCCGTGACACCAAAGCATGCACATAAAGCCTCGCAAGCGAACGTGGTCTAGTAAATTTTTTTCCGCTGAGTATGATATAG
>JALAGS010000067.1 GCA_022712315.1 Sphingobacterium sp.
TAATTAATGGGCAATAAAGATCCCTTATCGAATATAATACTTTTTTTAAAAAAAAAGTATTATATTTTACAAAATGTAGGAGAAATAATATATTTCGAATTTTGATTTTAAGGAATTAAGAAATATATTTATTCAATCTATATTGATGCCAACAATTCCAATTATTGCGAATGAGTCTCAATTTGTATTTTTGTTAAGGAAATTCCTTAAATAAAAACATGCCTACAATAGTGGTCATACCTGCGAACGGATAAATTGCTTTTTCTCATATCTGAATATAAACGTTAAATTATGACAAAATTACAGAGCAGCTAGGTATAAACCTATGGATTACTAACCGTATACATACATTTATAAACGTTGTATCTGCTCTATATCGCAAACCTCTTCACTTTTTTTGTTATTTTATTATATAACTTTTGCCATGTGGTATAATTATGTTAATAAAGGCCTCAATCGTTGTAAATGGCAAAGTAGTTGTATATGTCACTCTCAATCGTTCCCAGACTGATCCCATGCTCGCGACAGATGTCAGATACCGATTGACCTGACTCTTGAAGTGATAAGATCTTGATGATCTGTGGCTCGCTGAATTTACTTTTTTTCATCATTGTCCCTAATTTATAAAACTACATTAATAATCGTAGCTATTTTTAGAGGAGATTACATATTTGTGTCGTTAAGGTAATAATGCCCCAGGAAACTAGAATGAATCGTTTTGTCATCGCAAAGATGTCGATGTACAAACGTAAATTGGAGATCTATTGACCGTAGCTATTATAAATTTTACACAATCGATTGATATACGTTTCCTTTCTTTTTCTGTAAATCTAACCCTTATCTTCATTAAATAATCCGGCTTTAACATGCTGATGTAAACCTTATTCTACGATTAACAAGAAATAGAATAAAAAGAGCGGTAATCACTTAACTCTTCAATGATCGTGCTAATAGGTCATTTGGGGTAGCTAAAGGTGATAGATAAATTGATAAAAATATTAAAATATGAAAAGAAAACACTTTATCCAGTACCTCTTTATGGGGGCCTTATCTTGTCTTTCGATAGGGAGTATCGCGCAGACAGTTGGGCAGACTTTTACAGTTCCGCTTGCAGGGAATGCTTTCATTACTGCAGGACAAACTGGTAATGCGGAAATTTCTGGTCGAAATGGCTTGGTAAAATGGTCAAGTGATAAGGAAGTAGCATCGGTTTATTTTAGGGCTCAAAAAGCGGGGAAATTGACCTTAAAACTGAAAGCAAAAAATGATGGTGGCAAATCCAAAATAGCAATAGACGCTTTAGGAAAAAAGGCGATCGTGAATGTGGAAAGTAGGGAGCTAGCTGAAACAGCGCCTCTATCTATTGATGTGAAGGCGCCCGGTTATGTACAGGTTAATTTAAAAGGCTTAAGTAAATCTGGAAACGATTTTGCTAATGTAACCGAATTGCTTGTGAGCGGCGAAGCTGCTTCGGGAGGACTTCTATTTTCCAATGATCCCGAATATTACTATTGGTCCAGAAGAGGCCCTTCCTGCCATTTAAATTACACGATACCTACAGAGGGCAATGTCAGTTACTATTATAATGAAGTGACGGTCCCTCAAGGAGAAGATAAAGTTGGGTCATATTTTATGGCAAATGGTTTTGGAGAAGGATACTTTGGCATACAGGTAAATTCTGAAACCGAACGACGTATCTTATTTTCAGTATGGAGTCCTTTCCATACCGATGATCCGAAAAGTATTCCTGACGAACAAAAAATCCATTTACTGAAAAAAGGAAAGGATGTGCATTCAGGAGAATTTGGCAACGAGGGGTCTGGCGGACAAAGTTACCGCAAGTATTTTTGGAAAGCAGGGGTAACTTATAAGTTTCTCCTGAAAGGTGAGCCCGATGGAAAAGGAAATACGGATTATACAGCTTGGTTTTTTATTCCGGAAGAGAATGCCTGGAATGTGATTGCAAGCTTCAAACGTCCACAGACAAACACTTACCTGAAACGCTTCCACAGTTTCTTGGAGAATTTTAGCCCTAATCAAGGCTACTTGGGCAGAAAGGTTGATTTTGGCAATCAATGGGTTTATGATGGACAGTGGAAGGCTGTGCAAGAGGCTTCATTCAGTGTCGACAATACGTATCGTGCCAATCAGCGTATTGATGCGATGGGCGGCACAACGAAAAATGGGTATTTTCTTAGAAATGGAGGCTTCTTTAACGAAATTGTTAAGCCTGGAAGTAAATTCGAATACGTTAATAAAAATATAGCTCCGAAAATTGATTTTGAAAAATTACCATAATAGAATATACTAAGTCTTGTACAGAATGTACAAGTTTATTGGATATAGTGATAGCAACAGAGCCGCACGTAGATGCGGCTCTGTTGCTTGTTATAAACCTATTTCTATTTTTCGGATAGTTTGATGTCACGCTCTACCGATACATTATCTCCGGTAACGGCATTGCCGTCCTTGTCCACCAATGTCAGTTTGACCTTATTGTTGCCCAATGGCAAACCCTTGATTTCATAAGGGCCCCATTTATCCAATGTAAATGTCTGACCATTGATATCGGCGATTACTTTATTGCCATCGGGAGCAAGATTTGTATTAACTAGATAAAAATCCAAAAGAAGATTTTTTGTTTCTTCGCCTTTATATTCTCCTTTTGGTCTAGAGTAGAAGAGCGAAGGTTCTTTTGGTGCCGCATCTGTTGTCAATTTTCCCATGGCATCAACCTTAAATTTTACCAATTTTGAGGCTTCGGTGGTCTTGATGGATTCATGATAAGACCTTGATAAAAACGAGAGCAGATAATGTTCCGAATTCAAGGGTACTGTAACCGAGTTCTCCGGTTTGTAGAGAGCGGTATAGGGCTTATTATCGAGGATGAAATGAATATGTTGTCCATCATGTGAGTTGGCCATATGCGCAGCATGTGCGTCGTCGGTCATTTCGGTCAACTTGAAGTTTTTAACCGTATACTTTACAGTGACTTTTGCCGAGTCTGCTCCAACCTTTTCTGCGGTGATCGAGGCGATCTGTAAGTCGGCTCCAGGAAATTCTTTTGAGTCTGCAATAGGACTAACCGTGATGGAGTCCATCTTTTGTGCAGTATTTGTGTCGATACTGCTGCTTGAATCGGCCCCATTTGTGCCCTTTGTGGATGAGTTGTTACATCCAATAGCGCCCACCATAAGTGCTAATGCAGCAGTAATACCTGTAATTCTGTAATACTTCATAATTTTTTTGTTTAATTTTTTAATCATTCAGCATCTTAAATAACAGCTTATGTACGTATTTTGTTTGTAATAAGGTTAAAAATAAGGCCTTTGCACGACCAGTAAAGTTTAGCTATACATCTCATATGAATATTTTTAAAAAAATATTCATATGAGATGTAATAAATAGATTTGCTGAAATGTCTTGATAATATAAAAGGCAAATAAATAGGTCTTCATACGGAATAGTACATGAACCAAGAGCAATTTAAGAACACCGTTTTCATCCATAAGGATAAGCTATTTCGCTTTGCGAAACGGATCTTGATTGATGATGACGAAGCCTTTGATGCTGTACAGAATGTTATGATGCGGTTGTGGAAATTGAAAGATCAACTTCATCAATACAAAAATATGGAGGCATTTTGTATGCAGAGCGTAAAAAATGAAGCGCTGAACCGGATTAAAAAAGATAAGGTAAGGTCGGATTATGTCGATCAGTATCAAGCCGTTTCGACAGCAGAGTATGCCGTTGAGAATACCAAGGAAGTTATTCTGGAGATGATTAACTCCCTTCCCGAAAAGCAGCGCTTGGTGATGCACTTGCGCGATGTCGAGGATTATGATATTGATGAAATAGGTGAAGTATTAGACATGGGAGAATCTGCAGTTAGGGTTAATTTAATGCGTGCGAGGCAAAAAGTAAAAGAGCAACTGACAAGGTTATTCGATTATGAAGCGGCACGCATTAATACAAATAAAAAGTATAGTGATGAAAGATAAAAAACGAAAGGAATTGGAAGACAAGTACTTTAATGGCCAGTCGTCATTAGAGGAAGAAAAGGAGCTGAAAAACTCAGATAGTGTTTTTTTTCAATCATTGAATCAGGAAAAGGATGTCAAGATGGACTGGTCCTTTGCCGAATTCGAAAGTCAGATCAATGAGGATAAAAAATATATTGTATGGTGGAATCGTAGCTGGGTGAAATGTGCGGCAGCGGCAGTGCTTTTGGCGACCATTGGGCTAGCGGTATACCTAAACCAAGAATCAGCAATGCAAGAGCCTGTGATCGCCAAAAAAGAAATAAAAGAACTCGAGCCTGCCGACAAGAAGCCCCTTGATGATCAAAATATAGAAACAGCAGTCCCCAATATGAATGATGGGGTAAGTACAGAGGACAGTAGGAAGGCAATACGAACAGCGGAAACTTTCAAACGTCCAAAAGTAAAAAAACAAGCCAAAGATTGGACGATGAAGAAAAAAGTCGTGACTGAAAGTTTGGAATCGACAGCAGGAGAGTCCTACCGGGCAGATTATGTCGTTCTGAATGGAAAACCAGTAGCCAACGAAGAGGAAGCTGTTGAATTGACATTAAAGTCATTGGGCTTGCTGGCAAATAATCTGGAAAATGGCGTAGATAAAGCAATGAATATAAAACAAATGTCGATAACGATTAACTAAAATAGCATGAAAGGTTTTTTAATAGCTTGCCTTTTACTTGTAGCAAGTATGGCAAACGCGCAAATTTCTAAACTGGATAAACTGTTTGAACAGTACCAAGGAAAGAAGGGAGTGACAACGCTCAAAATAGGGGCACCGATGTTTAAATTATTGGGGAATCTAAAAATAGATGATGACGATATGCAGACCATTACACCGTTGCTAAAGAACGTTAAATCTTTACGTATGCTGATTGTAGAGGATGGTGAAGATAAAGCCTTAACAGGTATCATTCGAGGTGCAGTCTCCAATTTAAAATATGAAGAACTCATGTCGCTCAATAGTGAAGGTCAAGATATTCGATTCATGGTTGAAAATATGTCTGCAAATGCTGATATCCTGAACAATCTGTTGCTGACAATAAATGGAGATGGACAAAATTTATTTATGATCCTTGATGGGGCCATCCCTTTGAAAGACGTGACTAGCTTGGTCAATGAAGGCAACAACAAAGTGAATAAAAACAAAACGGAGAACAACAAAAAGTAGAAAATTATGAAAAGATTACTAACCTTGTTGTGCCTAATTGGATTCCTTTTCTCCATGCAGTCGTGCATCGTAAAAAAAGCTTCCAATATGGATTTCGTTAGCAGATCAAATGTATCTGATGACGCGGAGATAGTTGCTATCAATTTGCCGATGTGGCTGACAAAACCCTTTATGAAGAAAGCCTTAAAGGATGAGAAGGATGAAGATGCCCGTGCAATGGCTGAAATTGTTAAGAAGTTAAAGAAGTTCAGAATGCTGACACTTTCAAATAATGATAAAACGAAAAATGCGCGGATCTTGGACGATTACCATAAGTTTTTAAAGAAAAACAAATTTGAGGAGCTTTTGGTGATCAACACCGATGGGCAGGAAATTTCGCTCAACGCCCGTATTGATAAGAACAATGTCATCCAGCGGGTTTCTTTACTGGTTCATGATAATGAAGATGAAAGTGTATTTATGGATATCAAAGGCAAGTTTTCATTGGATGAACTTATTGCCGGACTAAATAAGATGAAATCGAAGGATAAGAAACTGGCCAGCAAACTTTAGTTGACAAATAAGCCTACTTAAAATAGATACTTTTGAATATATACAAACAAAAATGCCCTCCAGTAATATACTGAGGGCATTTTTATAGATAGTGTAATTTTTTATGCGTTGAATACGATGTCTAAAGCATCGAAAATATGTTTTTTTGCCTGTTCAAGATCCGCAGCTGTATGTGCGTCAGAAACAAAACCGACTTCATAGCCCGATGGTCCAAAATAAACGCCCCGGTTCAACAACTCGCGGTGCATAATTTTATAGGATTCCATCGATTTAGGATCGATTTCACTCGCCTTTTTGATTTCTTTCTGTTCGGTGAATGCAAACCAAAAAATAGAAGCAACATGGAAAAGTTGAACTTGATATCCTTTTTCGGCAATATAAGCACGCATATCATTCACGAAAGCTTCGGTTTTGGCATTTAGATTTGTATAGAAATCCCGTTGAGAAAGGATTCCTAATGCCGCAATACCTGCAGCCATAGCAACTGGATTTCCGGATAAAGTTCCTGCTTGGTAAACTGCACCATCAGGAGATATACAAGCCATCAATTCTTTTGATGCACCATATGCGCCGACAGGCATTCCGCCGCCAATAATTTTGCCGTAGGTGATAATATCCGGTTGTACATCATAGTATGCTGAAGCTCCTTCAAAACCAATCCGAAATCCTGTGATTACCTCATCCATAATCAACATTGCTCCGTGTTCGCGCGTGATATTCCGCAAGAAGTGAACATAGTCCTTCGACTGTAATAATAAACCGTTGTTTGCGGGAATACCCTCAATGATGACAGCCGCAATTTGACCTTTAAATTCAGCAAAAGCAGCTTCTAAAGCTTCCTTATCGTTCAATTCGATAACAATTGTTTCGTCTGCAAAGGCTTTAGGTACACCAGCTGAGGATGTCTCACCAAAGGTGACCAATCCAGAGCCAGCTTTCACCAAAAGAGAATCTGAGTGCCCGTGATAACAGCCATCAAATTTGATAATCTTATCACGCTTTGTATAGCCTCTAGCCAAGCGGATCGCAGACATGACCGCCTCAGTTCCGGAACTGACAAAACGGATCTTCTCAATAAATCTATTGTTTTCAATAATCAATTCAGCCAATTGGTTCTCCAATGCCGTCGGAGCACCGAAGCTTAAGCCTTTGCCCAATTGCGCGGCGACAGCCTCGCGAACCTGATCATTGTTGTGCCCTAAAATTAATGGACCCCATGAACAACAAAAATCGATAAATTCATTCCCGTCAGCATCCCAAAGATGTGCTTTATCGCCACGTTCAATAAATAAAGGTGTGCCATATACGGATTTGAAAGCCCTAACTGGGGAATTGACGCCTCCAGGGAAATATTGTTTTGCTTTTTCAAATAACTCGGCAGATTTTGCTCTTGAAATATCAGGTGCTTGCATAGTCTATGTATTTGTATGCGAAGTTATCTTTTTTTCGGAAGATAAGTCTCATAGAAACGTAAGGAATCTTGCATTGGCATAAAAAAGCAAAGCCCGGTATCCGGGCTTTGCTTTTTTATGTAAACGGTTGCCAAAAATTGACACCTTCGATTGCTAAATAAAACCTTTTTCCAATACTTCTTTGGAGTGATAGGATAAAATTGCTGTAGCACCGGCACGTCTGAAGCTTAAAAGTGTTTCTAGAATAACACGTTCGTCTAACCAGCCGTTTTGAATAGCCGCCTTTAACATTGCATACTCACCGCTGACATTATATACCGCAATTGGTAGATCAAAGTTGTCTGCAAGAAGTTTGACGATATCCAAGTAGGGAAGTCCTGGCTTTACCATCAAAAAATCCGCCCCTTCCTGTGCATCGAGCTGTGCTTCAATAAGCGCTTCTTTTGCATTGGCAGGATTCATTTGGTAAGTCTTTTTATCCCCATGTTTGGGCGCCGAGCCCAAAGCATCTCTAAAAGGACCATAATAGGCCGAAGCATATTTTGCCGTATAGGACATCAAAGAAACATTGGTAAAACCATTATGGTCCAATAGTTCACGGATGTAACCTATGCGGCCGTCCATCATATCAGATGGGGCTATGATATCTGCACCTGATTGTGCATGTGCTAAGGCCATTTTGCCCAACACCTCTAATGTCTCATCGTTTAGGATTTCACCATTTTCGACGATTCCATCGTGTCCGTCACTGCTGTAAGGGTCCATGGCAACGTCCGTCACAATACAAGCCTCAGGAAAATGTTTCTTGACAGCTGCAATAGCACGTAAGTATAAGCTTCCATCACGGTAGCTTTCCGTGGCGTATTTGTCTTTTAGTGACTCTTCAATATTAGGGAAAAGATCAAATGAGCGTAAGCCCAGTTTGAGACAGCTTTCCACTTCTTTTAATAGATTGTCTATCGAATAGCGATAGATGCCAGGCATCGATTTAACCTCAGTTTTTTGATTCTGCCCATCGACGATAAAAAGTGGGAAGATCAAATTTGACGCGTCTAAACGTGTCTCTTGAATCATGTCGCGAATCACGGCAGATTTACGATTTCTTCTCGGACGTTGTAACATTTTGTTGAATTATTTATGAACTAATACTCCAATCCAAAAACGGCTTCAGAAAGACCGATCTCATCTGGAGAATAAGGAAGTGTATAAGGCACATTCATCTCATCAAATTTTGCACCGGTAGAACGGCCGATACAGATTACTTTCTGGCCCGGTTCCAGCAGGTTGTCCGCAAAATAAGCTTCCACATTGCTTGGACTGGTAAAGACCAGTACCTCCGCATTGGATGGATCTACATTTTCTTCTAAGACCGTTTCATAGACCGGTATATTGATGATTTTCGTCTCCGGGCTCAACGCTTTTTGGATAGTCTCCAAGGATTCTTTTGCACGTGGAATAAGTACGGTACCACCATTGGCCAGTTCCGCAAATTTCTTCGCAATCTCCTCCATGTTAATGCCCTCACTGTCTCCCGAAAAATCAGCAACGCGATCATATTTACGCAAAATTTCTTCTGAACCACGTCCAATAACACCTATTTTGGTCTTTTTGCTCAAACGAGGTTCTAAATTGAAAAAGTGTTCAATACCATTTTTGCTTGAAAATATAATCCAATCCACATGTTTCAGGATGAAAGGATCCAATTTGTTGATGATAGGGAATATTTTAATCAAAGAGCGGCCTTCAATACCAATGTTATGTTTGGCCATCGCTCTTGCGAAATAGGAATTTTCATCTACCTCTCTTGAAATAAATACAGATTGTGGCAGTTTTCTATCTTTTGCATACTTACTGAAAATACGCTCTGCTAAACGTGTTGTATCGGTGTCTCTGAGATATACACGGTCGGGGAAATCCTCACTTGTTTCTGCGATAGAAGCCCAAGCTTCATATTCATCACCACTTTTGCGGCAATAACAACCAAGTGGGGCATGACAACCCGCGTCAAATTTGTTTAATACCAGACGTTCGACAGCGATTGTTTTTGCTACTTCTTCATTATTCAGCGGTTGTAATGCATCAAAAAGTTCCTTGTCAAGTTCACGGATCTGAATAGCCAATACACCTTGTGCCGGAGCAGGGATAATTTCAACAGGAGGAATTTCTTCAACATGAAAATCCGTAATATCCATCTCAATCCGTGCAATACCGGCTTTCGCTAGCACAATTGCATCATATTGCTCATCGCGCAGTTTCTGCATTCTTGTCTGCAGATTACCACGGAGATCATCAAACTCCAGATCAGGACGTAGTGCAGAGATCTGCGCTTTTCTACGGTTGGAAGATGTTCCGACAGTCGCATTGTGCTTTAACGATAAACGCTTTTTGATGTCCACACAATCTTTGTGGATAATTAATAATTCAGCTGGATCTTCGCGCTCAGAAACAGCAGCAATGATCAATCCGGGAGGATTGACCGTAGGTAAATCTTTATGTGAGTGTACCGCTAAATCGATGGTTCCGTTCAGAAGCTCTTCTTCAAGTTCTTTGGTGAAAAATCCTTTGCCTTCCAATTTATCTAAACGGAGGTGCTGAATGATATCACCCTGCGTTTTAATGATTTTTAATTCTGCTTCAATTCCGATTTCTGCCAATCGATCTTTTACAAAATTTGCTTGCCACATGGCAAGAACGCTTCCCCGGGTACCAATAATTAGTTTTCTATTCACGTTAATTTTACTTTACCTATTAAAACAATCACAAATTTATTCCATCGGTAGCCAACAAATCAACGCATACAGAACGTGTTTTTGATGCAGCTTAGCTATCGGAAAATGAACAATTTTGGAAAAATGTGTCTAATACCATTTATCGAAGCAAAAATAAATAAATACAAGGAATATGTTGACACGTTACTGTCATTATATGTCAGGAAATAATTGATTTAGTTTTTCTCCGTTTCTGGAGTTTTGACTAAAATTTCTTTTGCCATAACCATCGGAACTTTGATGTATTTCTTTTCCATATAGTTGATGACTTTTTCCAGTACCTCTCTCGCCTCAGGGGTCAAGGCTTGAACCTCTTGGGCAAAAACCTCGTTTAAGGCGAAGGATTTAATTTCTTTAATCTTTTCGGGAACCTCGCGCATAGCAACCTCTACACGTCTTTGTTTGATTAAAGGTAAAAATTCTTGGATATTGTCCTGAATGATCTTTTCAGCACTCTCTAATTCATTATAACGCTCTTGGATGTTTTTCTCCGCAATAGCCTGCAGGCTACTTACCTCGATATAATGAACCGGATTATTTTTGAGAACTTCAGCATCAATATCATTAGGGACAGCCAGGTCAATGATAATTTTCTTGTCAGTCTCTCCATTGAGCAAAGACTGATAAAGTGTATTATCAATAATTGAGGTTGGCGCACCGGTACAGGTAATTAGAATATCAAAACCTTCTTTGTACTGATCGATCTCAGCCAAAGGATATGCTTCAGCGTTTAATTCTTCGGCTAGGGCCTTTGCATTATCAAGTGTGCGGTTAAAAATAACAAACTTGGCTTTTTGGTTCTTTTGGAAATATTTCGCTAAATTCTGATTGGTTTCTCCAGAACCAATGATTAAGATTCTAGGATTTTCAACCAGTTTTAATTCGCGCAATTTACGGTAGGCAAGCGATACAACTGAAATTGGGTTTCGGGAAATTTTTGTATAGGTATATACCTCTTTGGCTGTTTTTACAAGTCGATCCATCATCAGGCGTAGAAAATCTCCGGTAAAACCAGCTTCCCGACAACGATCATAAGCCCGACGTACCTGTGCCAAAATTTCTTTTTCACCGACAACAAGACTTTCAAGCGAACAGGACATCCGAAGCAGGTGATTTAAGGCATCCATACCCTCGTATTTGTTAACCTGTCCTAAATAGCATTGAAGTCTTTCCTGGGGTACACAGAAGTTCAGTTTCCCCATAAAGTCAGCTATAAATTCATGCGTCAATTCATGAGCACCATAAAATACAAACTCTACCCGGTTACAAGTACCTATATAAAAGATCTCTGGAATATCTAGGCTATGCTTTAGATTGATGAGGCGACTTTCTAAATCCTCATTGCAGATCACTAGATTACCTAGATCTTTTAGTTCGACATGTTTATGAGTAAACGCTAATACTTTAAGATTTTTCAAAGCTCTAATCCCTCGCTTATATTTAACGGTACAAATGTAGCTTAAAAGCTTTGTGCTTGTGTCAAAAATCTGTCAAAGGGATTAATTTAGAAAGATTTTAAATAGATGTTTTTGAGGTGTAATTCTTTGTTTTTCACCATTTTGATATTTCGTTTCCAACGAAATGATTTTCGTCACGACAGAGCGTGACGAAAATTTTCAGTTATAATATACCTTAAATTACTCTTTCACACTTGTATTTGTCTTTGCCGAGTCTATAGTGACGTCCTCCAATTCTTCCACATAAGGTTCCTCTTCGGAAGCAGTAGCCTCTTGAATTTCGCTATCGCTGTATTGGTAATAGCTGTCAAAGGTTTTGCTGCTTTTATTGTAAATCAATGCGTATTTGGAGTTTTTATTCTTGACAATAATTCCATCAGCAGGAGCAGGGACCAATTTCATTTCATCCATAAAAATCTTTTGCCCCTTTTTGAAGCTGTTGATCAGTGGCAATTCACTTGAATATTCCTTCCAGAATAGAATGTCGCCCTTTGCTGAAATGATCCAGATCGCACTGCTTTGATAATCATTTTTCTCAATCAAAAATGCCATTTCCTTATTCCAGCTATCTGAATCGTTACGATCGGTAAAATTGCCATAACAGAAAACAGATTTTGCACGATCTTTTATCCGTGTAAATTTGTAGATAGGTTTATCATCGACTGGCTCCAGGTAATTGTTGCCCATAAATATTTTGGTAATCCCGCGGCGATAACGTAATGGGATATTGTCATACTCAGGAAGCGTAAAAATGGCATTGTTCCAATGTTGATAATCATCAAGTGAACTCCAGCCATCGGCATCTTCGATGTCTTTGGGATCTGCATTGTCAAATCCGATGACGGCTGTTGCGGCGCTATCTACCTGCAAACCCTCTACTGCCTGTCGCTGTGTATAGTTGTAATATCCGCCACCTGCTAAGATCACCAATAGGATAATACCGATAATGATATAGATCTTTTTCTTTTTATTTGGCTGTGCAGGTTGTTCTGCGGCTATTTCTTCAACTTCTCTTTTCATGTTTATGATTCGGCTTAATGTTAAAACTTATACGCTTCCCCTTTGTCTAATCAGAATAGCTTGATACCTGAATTAGTCTCGTTTTTTTGCTAATTCTGAGCGGGAATTGTGTTTAAAAATAGAATAATTTTTCAAAAAGCGAAAGACAAGTTATATATGTGTCAATATTCAACTTATATTCGTACGAATTTTAGCGTAATTTGAATCATGATTATTATCAAGAAATACTTTGCTATCGTTGGACTGATCGTATGCTTTCTGTCCAGCATGACACCGTTCTTAAAAGTTCCTATTAAAGGAAACTGGAATCTATATCAGGTAGACGCCTATTTATTTTTTATTACACTGCTGATTTTGGGTGTGACTGCCCTGTTGTTTTTTGTGCGTGCAGTAAGAGCCTATCAATGGATGACCCGATTAGCTGCCTGCTGGTACCTATTGAGTATAACCGCTGTCTGGTTTAAGATCAATAATTATTTTGGTTGGGGGTTTGCCGATAAATTGCTTTCTAAATCCTTGCACATGCGCTGGGGCTGGATTGTCTATTTGATTGGGATCTTGTTGTTGCTGCTGAGCACAAAGAAAGTCGTGTCAAACGCTGAATAAAGTACAGCATACAGGATAAGCATAAAAAATAAGCTAGATGAATTTCATCTAGCTTATTTTTTATGAAAGTGTTTGATTTTATCGGCCAGAAAGAACCTTCTTTCACTTTTATTGCTGTTGGTGTCTGCGCAATTATGAAGTTTTTTTATTTGGGCGATGCGGTATAAAATGATTTTTTAGTTTATCCAGCCCTAAATCCTCTTCAATTTTATCCAGTTCGTAGGACCATATTTTTTCATCTAAAATTTCGTTAAGAACTTTTGGATTGGTGAGGTCTACAGGACGTACACGCTGCTCCCTATTGATTGGCGAGGTCAGTTCCTGTAAACTGCCGCTATGTCTGATGATCTGAAAACGGAAAGTGGGCCATTTTCCAACATTTGCAAAGTTTCCTGTATAGAACTGCATAGAATCGTGCGGTGGTATCTTATTGCTAAAAATACCTTTCACTTTATTTGCTGTAGCTTCAGCTACAGATACCAGGAGCTCAAAGCCCGTTTCATTGATGATATGTAATTTGGCGAGTCCATCTTTGTGATCTCCCGAGATCGCCAAAAGTATCCCTTTTTCGATAAATCGATGCGGTGTCAGTGGAGTTGCATGCTGATCAAGCTCATCGTCTGCACGGCGCATATTGCCGAAAACAAGCGTGATTTTGTCCATCGGTACAGGGATTTCGAAACCGGTGTCGTCTGTAACACCGACAATATCGTTGGGTTGCATGGATGTAATATGTCCCTCTATGGGTTCATCGACAAAGCGGACTAAGTCGCCTATTCTAAATTTCATGGTTAATTACTTTTGTGTCAATAATATATAATAGCTTTTCAAGATCCGATCGATCATTGTATAAATGAAATCCTACACGGATTCCCGAACCTCGGGGAAAGCATTTTATTCCCTCATCCAGGAGGGTTTGATAATAGTCGGGATTGATCTGTATATTGAAAATGTTGCTCTGTGGACGTCGGTTGACGATGCTATCCAATAACAGTTTTCTGTCGGAAAGCTCAGCACGGGCATCCGCGAGCAGATTTTGGGTATAATTCACTGTATCGGAAAATCCCCATTGTTCCAATTGAAGTAGGGACTGTTGTAAAGTTCCGTGCGACAGTGTATCCAAATGACCCGGTTCGAAACAGAGTTGTACCACAGATTTATTCATCCATTGGTTGTTGAGAAAGCTATAATTTTTTTGGACATCAGCATATAGAATTGCTTTAAGTCTGTCACTTAAAAGGACAAAACCATTTCCAAAACCCGCCATAAGCCATTTGTATCCACTGGATAGTACAGCGTCAAAGCCTGCATTTGTAAAATCAAAAAGATCTGTTCCCAAAAACTGGGTGCCGTCACCTACGATCAATAATTCGGGATGCTGATGTTTTAATTCCTGTATAAAGGAAAGATCTATTTTTAATCCCGAAATATATTGTACGATAGACAGAATAAGCACGTCTGGTTTAAAGGTAGCAATAGCGTCTAATAGATTAGCTTCTAGCTGTTCATCCATCGTGACAAATTGATGCTTAAAACCGCTTATAATTGTAGGGAAATTAACCGAAGGATAATCATTGTCCAATAAGAGCACTTTCGATTGTTTTGGTAAACCTGCTAGCAGGGTATTGAAAGCAAAGGAAAAACAGCTGGATAGGAAGACATTTTGGGAAGGGCAATTGAAAAATTTACCAAGTGTTTCCCGGCAAGCATCCAACGTTGCCCCCTGCTGCTCGCGTAGGGTAGAGTTGGAGTCGAAGAAATCCTGATCCCTTTTCATGCGCCAGGCCTTTGTTTCACGTGAAAGTAAGCCGGATCCCGGTGTGGTGAGGTAAGTTACCTCCGAGGCGATATCAAAATGGTTGCTATACGGACTGCTCATGTCTTTGGTCTTTTGTTAGTATTGCTAAATAATCTGTCAAGGAAAGGTATTCTCCGCCCATGCTTTCCAAATGGGGGGTGTGAAACTGGCAATCGATTAAACGTAAGTCAATTTTTTGTGCAAGAAAAATAAGGGCCGCTTTCGAAGCATTGGGGACTTTTGAAAACATACTTTCGCCACAAAATACACCATTGATTAGTACGCCATACAGTCCCCCAACCAGCAAGTTGTCTTGCCATACTTCCACCGAGTGTGCATAGCCCAATGCAGCAAGTTTACTGTATGCGTCTATCATGTCCTGTGTTATCCAGGTTCCTGCCTGATCTCTTCTATTGACCGCCGCGCAATGCTTAATGACTTCTTTAAAGTCGCGATCTATCGAGAAGGAAAAAGTTTTCTTCCGGAGTATTCCTGCCATGCTCTTGCTAATCTTGATCTTGGAAGGGTAGATAACAAACCTGGGGTCGGGTGCATACCAAAGTATAGGGCTGTCGTCGCTGAACCAGGGAAAAATTCCGTTACAATAGGCGAGTAGCAAACGATCAGCTGAAAGATCTCCACCTACAGCAAGTAAGCCATCTTCTTCCGCATAACTTGGGTGCGGAAACTCAAGTTTTTTACTGTTCAGTTCAAATACCATCGTTATTTAGCATGCTGCGATAGATGGCACTATTCGGGTTGGCGTGGTTCTTTGCTGATCTCTTCGAATAGTTTGTCCATGTGTTCGACATATTCGTTGGTATCATCCAGGAAAAATTCCAGCTGAGGAACTATTTTTGCCTGATTCTTGATTTTCGCTCCTAGTTTGTAGCGTATTTCGGATGTTTTGGAACGAATAGCCTTAATATCTTCCTGTGCAGTCTTTGTATTCAAAAAACTCAAATAGGTGCGGGCGATTGCCAAATCTGGTGTAACCCGAACACGTGTCACTGTGATAAATGCTCCAGGAGCCCATGAATTACCTTCGCGTTGAAATAGTGCTGCTAAATCCTGTTGAATGACTCCAGCAAAACGTTGCTGTCTCTTGCTTTCTGTTCCCATCGTATACGTTTTATGTTGAATATTCTCAATTATGTTAAACAAAAATAGCCAAAATTTCAATTAAAAGAGAAATTTTGACCTGGGTGCATGCGCTGTCCACAATAAAACCTTCATGACTTCGCAGGCACCAACAGCAATGAAAGCGAAGGAAGGTTCTTTCTGACCAATAAGGTCAGACACTTTTAGAAAAAAAAATGAACAATGGCTATCAGTTGGGAAAGGACAGATGCAAGGCTTAATGCAGGTGGAGATGTGCAAAAGAAAAAAGGCACATCTTGGTTTGACGTGCCTTTAAATTTCGATTCACAATTGGTTAGGTAATTTCTTTCAAGTTTTAAGACTTTGGGGTCTATCATATTTGGTTTGAAATTTCGGTGTATTTAAAGCGGTAAGTATTTACTAACCTTACCATCTTCTATTTTTTCATCTCCCTTACACTACAAACATAGGAATACTTAAAAAACTGACAAAATAACTTTTAAAAATAAAGTGAGTGGTTACTTATAAAATGTGTTTATCGCGATTTAACAAACTTTTAACATTTTATTTTTTTTGTAACAGTCTTTTTTTCTGCCTGAATATTTCTTTTTGAACCAGAATTGTCTTCCTGAAATGTCTGCAATCTTTGCATTGATATAACCATTTGCAATTGGTATTTTTGTAAAAATTGTATTTGATAGAATTATCAAGGGCTTCGATCAACGCTAAACCGACCTCAGGCTTTTGATAAGGCAGTATCAGAAAAGAAATTATACGAATGAAAATCTGGCAAAAAAATATAGATGTCGATTCTTTTGTGGAATCGTTTACCGTAGGCAATGACCGGGTCATGGACCTGCAACTTGCGGCTGCGGATGTTTTGGGCTCATTGGCCCATACGCGTATGTTGAACAGCATAGACTTGATGACCGATGCGGATCTTGCACTCGTGCAAAAAGAACTGAAAAATATCTATAAAGAAATCCTTGCTAGTGATTTTCGCATTGAAGACTCAGTAGAAGACGTGCATTCGCAGGTTGAAATGCTGCTTACACAGCGTATCGGTGAGGCGGGTAAAAAAATCCATTCCGGCAGATCCCGTAATGATCAGGTATTAGTTGATTTAAAATTATACTTCCGCTCCGAAATTCAACATATCATCGAAAATACAGAAGCGCTTTTTAACCAACTGATACAACTCAGCGAACGATACAAGCATATTCTGATCCCGGGTTATACCCATTTGCAGATTGCGATGCCTTCGTCGTTTGGATTATGGTTTGGTGCTTACGCCGAGAGCCTTGTTGATGATTTGGAGATGATGCGTGCAGCCTGGAAGGTTTGTAATAAGAATCCTTTAGGATCTGCTGCGGGCTATGGGTCATCTTTCCCGTTAAATAGAACGATGACGACGCAATTGCTGGGATTCGAAGACTTAAATTACAATGTGGTTTACGCACAGATGGGCAGAGGTAAGACCGAACGTATCTTAGCACAGGGGATGAGCTCCATCGCAGCGACATTGGCAAAGTTTGCAATGGACGTATGTCTGTATATTAACCAAAATTTTGGCTTCATCTCATTTCCGGCACATTTGACGACCGGATCGAGTATCATGCCGCATAAAAAGAATCCCGATGTCTTTGAGTTGATCCGTTCGCGCTGCAACAAAATCCAGGCGCTGCCTAATGAAATAGCGTTAATGACAACCAACCTGCCGTCTGGTTACCATAGAGATCTTCAATTGTTAAAAGAGAATTTATTTCCTGCTTTTAAATCGCTTAATGAATGTCTTGATATAGCAACTTTCATGTTGGAAAATATTTCCGTTAAAGAGAATATCCTGGACGATCCAAAATATGATTATTTGTTCTCCGTCGAAGTGGTGAATAATGAGGTACTAAAAGGGGTGCCCTTCCGTGAAGCCTATCGGACTATCGGTATCGATATCGACGAGGGACGTTTCAAACCATCAAAAGAGGTAAACCATACACACGAAGGCAGCATCGGAAATCTGTGCAATGATCAGATTCAACGTATGTTTGAACAGGTGAAAGCAACTTTTGGTTTTGAGAAGGTCCAAACAGCATTAGATGATCTTTTGGCATAAAAAATAAGATCTGTCATCATCGGATGAACAATCGAAATAAAAAGACAACGGCCGATAAGTATTTGCTTATCGGCCGTTGTCTTTTTATTATTTTTTTATGGAGAACTTAAAGTGTGTCTCGGAGTCAAATGATTCGCCTGCTTTTAACAATGTTGAAGGGAATTCTGCTTGATTGGGTGTATCCGGAAAGTGCTGTGTTTCCAGACAAAATCCAGCATAGGGGAGGTACTTATAACCTCTTTTTCCAAAATCATTTCCCGTCATCCAGTTGGCTGTGTAAAGCTGTACACCTGGTTCGGTTGTAAATACATCCAGCTGAATTCCTGTGTTTTTTGAATAGACTGTTGCGCAGGGTTGTGAAATAGGCTGGTTGTTTACATAGCAATGGTCATACCCCTTGGCCGCAATAAGTTGTTCATTATTCGCCGTAATATCTTGAACAATAGGTTTAGGGATACGGAAGTCGAAGGCTGTACCTTCAACCGGTACGACGGCATTTGGTATCTGATTTTCGTCTACAAAGAGAACCTCATCCGAATTGATCTGAAGCACCTGCTGCAATACATCTCCACTGCCTTCACCATCCAGATTGAAATACGTATGGTTGGTCAGGTTTACATGGGTATCGGCATCCGATTGCGCATGATATTTAATAATGATCTCGTTATTTCTGGTCAGGGTATAGGAAACCATTACTTTTAGGTTTCCCGGAAAACCTTCTTCACCATCCGGGGAAACATAATAAAATTCGACATGCGACTGGTAAGTTACCCTTCTGTCCCAAACCTTGTCATGAAAACCTGAGATACCGCCATGAAGACAATTGTTTCCATTGTTTTGAGGAAGTGTATACTGTTTTCCGTTGATCTCAAATTTGCCTTCAGCAATGCGATTTGCGAAACGTCCGGCAGTACAGCCATGGTATTTCTCATCGGAGTCTAAGTAGGCCTGAATGGAATCGAATCCTAGTGCAACATCCACCAAATTTCCTTTGTTATCAGGTACCAGAATACTGACAATACGTGCCCCATAATCTGTTAAGAGTACTTGCATGCCCCCTTCATTTTTTAATAAGAGCAAATGCGTGTTTTTGCCATTGATTGTACCTTCAAAATGTTTTGGAATAAGTGTTTGATATTTCGTCATGATGATCCCTATTGGTATTTAGGTTAAATTTACATTTAATTTTCCGATTACACACAAGCGGATAAAAATTGGCGAGAGCTATCGCAATCAAAGCAAGTCCCGCTGCTTATCTTTATGTTGAAAAAAAAAGTTATATGAAAACAGCAGGACTTGACGTGCATAAA
>JALAGS010000068.1 GCA_022712315.1 Sphingobacterium sp.
ATCAAGAAGTGTATGAAAATTGGTTTCTTTGGCAGGAGTAACAATTTTCCATTTCTTATTATTTGCTAGCTTGGTATCTGGCACCTAAATTCTCAAACAACCAATAAAGTATATCAACAAAAAGTCCTTGTCAGTACAAATGACAAGGACTATATTTATTCTAAAATATTGTCAATCTATTTCAGAACGGATCAATGATATATTAATCTACATCCCAAAAGATTTTACTCTTTTGAGGATCAATTTCCCCTTGTGCCTTAACATTGTTATTATTGTAGCTATACTCATTTTGAGGATACAGCAAACGCAATGGTATTTTTCTATTTCCGACACTTGAGTTTATAGACAAAGGAACATCTTTTGGATATCCTAGTCGTCTGTAATCCACATAAGCCTCAAAATTATTGATTCCAGGAAGCGACAAATATTTTTGATTGATAATCAATTCCAATTTATTCGAAGCGGTAGCCCAACTCGCAGATGGAGAAGCTAAAAACGTGGTCGCTACAACACTTGCATCGGTGACTTTCAACCAGTTGAAAGATTCTCTCACCGCCTTTTCATAAGCAGATTTAGCGTCTCCTGAAATCCACCCACGTTGAACAGCTTCTGCTTGCAAAAACAAGCTTTCTACTGAAGTCATCAGCCACAGGGGACCTGTACCATCCTGTAAAATTCCAGTACCAATAACAATCGACTCCATAGCTGATGTAATTCCTTTAGGTGCTGGAGGTGCTCCCAATTCTTTTCCCACCCAAGGTTGACTCGGATTTTGCGGGGCTATAGCTGCTCTAAACAAATATTTATAACGAATATCATCATTACTCATATATCTATTCAACAAATATTTACTTACTCGGTTAAAACCATCTTTATAAGTTCCAATTTCATCTTGAACGTAGGTTGAAAAAACTGGATTGACTTGATTCTGTGCCATCGCAAATTTTATAGAAAGATTTGCGGAATTGTTGGCTTCTATAAAACCACTTCCATCAGTTATAATCTTTGCAATTTCTGCTGTTGGATTCTTATTAACCTCTGACTCATGAATCAATAATTTTAGAGCTTGTGTATTTGCTAACTTCCGCCATTTCACTAAATCACCAGCAAATAAAACATCTGCATTTTTAATTTCATCCGTTATCGTCAAAGCCTGCTTGAAGATAATACGTGCCGAATCAAGCTGAACCAATAAATCTTTGTAGATATCTTCACCTTTATCATATTTAGGCGTAACATTTGCATCACCTTTCAAGGCTTCCGAATATGGGACATTATTGTACATATCTACCATATACATAAATCCTATGGATTTCATGACTTTTGCTGCTGCAACATAGAAGAGCTCATTTGATTCTTTGCCTTTCTTCTCCATAAAATCAGCATCAGTCAACACATCAAACCAGGACGTTGTACTATTTGCCCATTGTGCCTGTTGAAATGCGGGAGTTAAAGCATAATTTTCCAAAGGAATACTTTGTCCGTAATCACTGCCCCGCCCCCAATATCCAGACCAAGAGGCGGCCCAACTATACTGAGTCCCCATTCGCGTAGCAGTTTGCTTCAATACCATTGGCAACAAGTAACTTGCCTTTACCGTAGGTTCCGTTGGATTATTGGGGTTTGTATTAATATCGAAAAAGCTATCTTTACAACCTGTTACCGCCAAGGCCGCCGAAAATAGCATTATTATAGCTTTATTTTTCATTTTTAGTATTTTTATTGTTAGAACTTAGCATTAACCGTAAATCCAAAGTTTCTTACTGGAGGATTAGAATTTGAATTAATATTACCATAAGCATTCGGGTAATCCGTAGTCATACTATTAAAATCGGGATCCATAAATTTATTTTCTTTTGGCAACCAAAGGGCCAAATTCCGTCCAACCAATGCAATAGACAATCCTTTGACTACCTTTTGGCGGGCTGCTAGCCATTCTGCAGGCACATCGTAAGTCAAAGAAAGCTCACGTAATCTCCATTGACTTGCATTGACTATAAAATTAGATGAAGTTTCTTTGAATTCGCCAGTAAAATAATTATACATTTCCTCATGTTCCCCTATTTTGACAGAGGTATTTTCAATATATTTACCAGGATTATTTGGGTCAGCTATAACGGAGTTTGGTAATATAAATGGCTGTCTGTTATTATAGGCTGTAGCTTCAGAAACCCCAGTCCATGCCATATCAGATCCAAGTCCAAAAAATGAAGCAACAAATCCACCTTTATGTTCAAACATTGCTGATAAGTTGAAATTTTTCCAATGTACCGAAGGAGTCAAATTAACAATCCATTTAGGTAAAGTACGTCCAAAGTTCACATTATCTGGAGATGTTGTTGGCCTGCCAGTTTTCGAATCTACAATTATATGACCTTGATCATCGCGAACATAATCAGTTCCACGCATTTGAAATGCTGGAAGCCCTTTGATCGCATAGTTTCCTCCAGCGACATAACCACCTATAGAAAGAGCATCCAAACCTAAACTCTCATCAATACTCGTTACTTTGGAATCATTCCACAAGAAACTTCCTCTCAAATTGACCCCGCCATTATTAAACTTTATAATCGGAGTAATATTAAAACCAAAATCTACCCCATAACTGTTAAAAGACGCTGCATTACGATAACTTCTAGCATATCCTGAGGCCTCAGAAATATTTACATTAATGATTTGGTCTGTATTTTTGTTATAAAAATAAGTAGCCTCCAAAGTGACTCGATCATTCCATAAACCTGCTTCAAAACCACCTTCTGTTGAATTAATACGTTCCGGCCTTAGTTTCGGATCATACGTAGTGTTATTTGCTGTCATCCCTGGTACCGATCCAAAAGGGAATCCACTCGTTGCCGGCTGTGAAAAAGTCGCAGCTAGGAAATAAGGATCAATGTCGGAATTAGCTGTTTTGGTCCATCCTCCCCTGATTTTTAAATAATTTAACGTTTCAGATTTTAATTCAGGGATTGCATCAGTTACAACAACTGCAGCGGTAACTCCAGGATAAAAATATGAGTTAACGCCCTTAGCTAAGGTCGAAGATTTATCCCAACGTCCAGTCACCTCTATATTCGCCCAATTTCTATAATTTAACCCAGCACTACCATAATAAGAGAAGAGGCGAGTTCTATATCCGTTAGATTCTCCTGTCAAAAGCCCCATCCGATTACTTATGCTATATAACTCAGGAATAATCAAATTACCTGCCCCCACTTTAGTTGCTCTCCAATCATTTTGTCGGACATATGTTCCTAAAACCCCTTTAAAAGTAAAATCATCATCAATCTTGGTATTCACATCCGCAAAGAAATCAGACGATAAAATAGTTTGATTATAATTATACTCTTCTAAGGCTGGCGCTATCGGTCCCTTTCCTCTCGCTATTGCCCACTTCGATGGACTAACACCAACAGTCTTATTTCTTTCAGCAATATTACGAGATGTTAATGATGCTCGATAAGTGAAATTCAACCAGTCTGTTGCTTTCAATCCCAAATCTAGGTTCGCTATAAAATCTTGCTTCTTACCTTCTTTACGCCAATTACCTATTGAAAAGTATGGATTCAAACCATAGTTAGTGAACCAATTTTCATAGGTTGCAAATTTGTCATTTTTATAATCCTTATATTTCGACAGGATAATATCTGCGGGTGTATTGATTAACTGACTAAACAAACCAGAATTACCGCCTGTATTTTTTGATGAAAAATAGTTTTCTTGTCCAAGTTGATTAAATAAATCATAATTTTGCTGGCTGTAATTCATATTAACTCCAGCTTTAAAATTACCAAATTCTTTTTTTGAATTTAACCTGATCCCCGTTCTTCTATTTTGATCATCTGGCACTATCCCCTTAACTATAGCGTCTTCCAAACTCAGAAAAAAGTCTTTTGCAGTCAATGAAAGGCCAGTTTGATTGGTTACACCTGTATTATAAAATTTTTGACGCTCGTCTGTACCACTATAAGTCGTGGTTTGCTGGCTTCCATCTGGAAGTTTAGGCCCTATATCTATTGTTGACCCATCGAAAGCTGGTCCCCAACTCCAGTTTTCTACTGGATTAATTTCACCATCAGATCCTTGACCAAATTGCTTTTGTAGTTTTGGAAAAAAAGAAATATTTTGCCATTGTGTTGAGTGGCTCAAGTTTACGGAAGGCGTATCTGATCCTTTCTTGGTAGTCACCATAATTACACCATTTCTCGCATCTGGCCCATAGATAGCAGCAGCAGCGCCCCCTTTAAGAACGGACACATTCTCAACATCATTAGGATTTAATGAAGAGAGATACTTAATATCCATTTGTACACCATCCAATACCAATAGTGGATCATTTTTACCAGTTAAAGAACGAATACCACGTAAGTTAATCTTTACATCCTCATTGACACTAGAACTTGTTGTTGTAACATTTAAACCCGCAACCTTACCTTGAAGCCCATTTGCAATATTGACCGCACTTGCTTGATTTATTGTTTTTGAAGAGACTTGTTCGGCAGAATATCCTAATTCTCTCTTTTCTCTTTTTACTCCCAAAGCTGTCACTACAACCTCATCTAGTGAGTTATCAGCATTGTCCAAAGTAATATTAAAGGCTGACTGTCCCTCTTTAACAATTAAAGTCTTGTCGGAAAAACCAATCGAACGGAATACAATAACTTTTCCTGTTGGGACAGATAACGAATAATTACCATTCGCATCCGTTTGAGTGGCTACGTTAGATCCCTGTACAGCAATCGTTACTCCTGCTAATGGTTTACCATCAGCTCCAGTTACACGACCACTAACTTTTTTCTCTTGCGCAAATGCAACAGAAGTCAGAATCATACTACCCACGAAAAAACTGAGTAATTTGTGTTTCATATGTTTATGTTTATTAAAAAAATGTTTATTCTCGATAAAATACTGCTGGTTAGCGATATAC
>JALAGS010000069.1 GCA_022712315.1 Sphingobacterium sp.
AGATAAAGTAAAAGGAGATGTTTTTTATGTATAAACTTTTCTTAGAAAATTAAATTTTTAAAAAAATAAAGTATCTTAGTAGGATTGGAGGAAAAATGACTAAAATTCTTTTAGTTGATGACCATCGGCTTGTGCGGAACGGGATACGTTTGATCATTGATACCCACGACAAGCTTTCGGTGGTAGGAGAGGTAGACAGCGCGGAGGATGCATTGATCTATCTGGAACAGAATACATTGCCCGATTTGGTTCTAACGGACCTGAATATGCAGGGTATGGATGGCATAAGTTTTATTCGGATGGCAAAAAAAATATATCCGGATCTAAGATTTGCCCTGCTGTCTATGATCGAAGAGCCCACTGAAGTAGCCGAAGCTTTTCGGAGCGGCGCAGATGGGTACCTGTCTAAAGGCGGCGACTATGATGAAATCTTATTTGGATTATTACGGTTATCCCAAGGGCATAAATATCTGATGACCAATTTCGGTCTGCGGTTTATGGAAACTTTTGATGTCGAGAGCAGCGCAACTGTAGATGTAGCTTCACGTTTGGCACATTATGAGATTACCGAGCGGGAGTTTGCCGTGCTCGAACTGATTGCGCAGGGGTTTACCGCTGTCGAAATTGCGGATAAGATCTTTTTGAGCAAACGGACTGTCGAAGGGCACCGTCAGAATCTCATGGACAAGACCAAAAGCAAAAATACGGCCGACCTGATCCGTTTTGCCTTTCAGCAAAAGCTGCTGAGTTAAAATAAATGATCGCCTGTGATTATAGCAGGCGATCATCTGCATTCTTTTCTAGTTGCGTTTTTTCAGTTTTACCATTTTCTTCGACAAGGGAATTTCATAGCGGTTCAGTTGATCTTTGCTGATTCCTTCGAGCTCATAATGGCTTTCGGGATTTACATTGAGCAAAATATTCGCAATATTTTGGGCTGGATCACTGTTGAAAACCAATGTAACGCTGCGGTCTTTTTGATCGTAGTGGAGTTCGGCAATTTCGCCGGCATCTGTCGTTAGCCATAGATTTTCTTTAGCCAGGAACACGCGGCCTTTGGAAGCCGTTGTCAGGGCAACTTTGACCTGTTGTTTTTCTGTTTTGAGGTTGCCGCTAAAAGCGAGCCAGCCAAATTCAGGATGCTCGACAATATAGGTTCCTGAGTTGACCGCATAACCATAAAATCCCGTTCCGTAGTCTCCGGATATCCCATCATTGGCCAGTGTGGACGGGTAGGAGTGGAATGCTCCGGGCCCAAAGCCATCTTCGGTGACATTGGCGAGTGCCCCCATCATGCCGGCATGTCCGATGCGAAGCAGGTAGAAATCGTCGGGGTGGTCGCGGAAGGCCGTCAGCACAGGAATAGCATTAAGTGCAGAGCCATAGTGGTGCAGCTGGCGCTCGATACGAGAAAGCTTACCGCCGTAGACAAAGTCCCAATAACGGCGTGCGCTGCCATTGTAACCCCAGTGCGGCACCGTCGGCATATAGGCGATAATGGCATTGAGCGTCACTTGGGCTTTTTCATCAAAACCAAAAAAGCGGGACCAGAGGTATACTTCTTCCTGACCGGTGGAATCCCAGGGCATTTCGCTTCCGAAAGGATAATTGAGGGTTTTCCAATGTTCTGCACGCTTGCGCATAGCCGCTTCCAGGTTATTGGCCATCAGGGTAAATCCCTCCCGGCGCAGGTCGTTGAGCACAATCAGGAATATACTGCCTTCCATCTGACCGAATTGAGCATAATAAGGGGCTTTTTCGACCATGGCCATGCTGGTCTGGTAAGCTCTTTCGAGGTAAGTTTGCCAGCTTTCTTCATTGACGAGATTCGTGTAATTGCGTGCAAGCCGGTACATGACCCAATGTGCTGCAGCTACGTGTGGGTAATTGTAAGACCTGCCTATATCATCGGCTTCTTTTTTCGGCCAGGCAGCCCAGGTCTTCCAGTTGATATCCGAACGGTAGGTACCGGCAGGCATAGAATCAGGTTCATAATAAAACAAGCTTTTGACGACCCCGTATTTCTTATCACCTTCCCGATGCTGTATGCGGCCATAGAGGGTTTCATTGACAAATCGCTTGAGCTTGGCTATTTCCTGTGGATTGGGCTGCAGCACTTGCTTCATCATGGCTGCAAGCCAGCTTGCAGCGCCAGCTTCATCGCTTAAACCTGCAAACCAGGCACTCTTATTTTGGGTAATGGGCTGCTGTTCTTCGTAGTCATACGATATGACAGATGGTGATCGGCCAAACAAATCTTTGTCATTTTCATACCACTGCTTGGTGGTGAGGAAATGACCCAGATCCTTTACGACTTCTTTTTCGGATTTGATGACTTTATAGTGAATTGTCTGCGTCATGCCGTCCCGGTAGTTGATTGTCAGACGGGCACGTCCCCAACGGTTACCTTGTACTTGGTATTCGGTCCATTGATGTGGGGTATTCCCTTTTTTTGTCAGGGTCAGCGCACCTTCGGGATAGACGCTGACACTTTTGATGGCCTGATTGTGTTTGACAAAAAGCTTGACGGGATTATCCATCGGAACGACATAACCCGGGGCACCCACCGCCACAGGTCTGTTGTTTTTCAATAATGCTGACTCAATGCCACGGATGCTCGGTGCAAGGACAAATTTGAGGGCAAAGGTTTTGGATTCACGGGGTTTCAATACGGTCGAGGTCGGTGTATTCCACTGCTCTACGCCTTTCCAGTCGGTATCGGCATGTGCCTTGCTGTGGATCAGCCATTCGTGAAATCCCTCAAAGGTAATACTGCGTGGTGTCGGATCGCTGTTGAGCGGATTGTAGGCTTCAAAGCCTGCATTTCTGTAGGGCAATACCAGCAGACTCGGGCCACGGCCATGTAAACGGTTGACCTGTAGGTAGCCGGCATCCCGACCGATATAGGGATCAAAAAAGACATTGTGGGCATGTGCCTGATCGAGGTTTTTCCAGTCCATGTTGTTGTTGAATGGAAGGGGGATACCCAGCGAACCAATCTCGATGGAATAATCATTGGGATTGGTCAGTTCGAAGCTCAGAATCAGATCGCCTTGCTCATCCTGCCAGCTGCGGACGACCTTGAGGGGGATATTGCCGAGTGTAGGACTGATGTCGGCACTGGCCAGGCTGTTTTTTGCCGGGCTGAGCGCCTTTACAGGCTTCCGGTCTGCCGCCGACGAATAGGCTGTCCATGCCGAATCGCCCTGACGGCGCAAACTGACCGTGATATCGCCGATATGAAAAAACTGATTACGGTCCCTTTTGTTTAGGAGTTCAACCGGTGTATAGTCAAAATCCTTTTCGCCGCTATTGGGACGAAAGGAGGAGAGGGTCTGCGATGCGTTGAGGATCGCCACATGCAAATCTTTGAGGGTAAAGCTCTGGGCTCCCTCTTCCACGCCTAAGGTAGCTTGTTGCGCTTTGACTGCTTTCCATACAGGATGTTCGTCCTGCTGGCTGTATACGCTGCTTGGCAACTGGGTGCATACGAGCGCAAATAGGATCCAATAGCTTTTTTTAAGATTCATTTTAGATATTTTATTACTCATGATAAGACAGCGAAGGTCGTTGCTCTTACAAAGATGGACGATTACAGTTTGTATTTATGGGTAGATTTTAACCTTCAATAGCCCATTTTTAACCGATTTGACCTTAAAATTTGTCATGTTGCTCCGGATTCATAAATTTAATGTAAAATTGACATTTATCATAGGTTTTATTTGTTATAAAATTGATTGAAGGAGCTGTCTTTTTGAACCGGTAAACTTTGCGCTATGAGGAAGCATTATTTTTATTTTACAATTCTGGTTATACTGCTCTTGTCCTCGGTGACAACTTTCGCGCAGTCTTTAAAACCTTGGCAGCAGCCGAATGTATTGAATCCATTGCTGCCTGGCTATTTCGCCGATCCGACCATTAAAAAAATTGGTGATACCTATTATATTTATGCTACGACCGATGGCAATGGCTGGGGAGCAGGACCATCGCAGGTCTGGACATCCAAAGATATGAGGAATTGGACAATTCAGCCGATGAACTGGCCGAATACGCACTGGTATTGGGCGCCTGATATGACGCAGGGCTACGACGGGAGGTATTACTTATATTATAGTCAGCCGGTGGAAATCTTTGGGGCAGTTTCGGATCATCCCGTAGGTCCCTGGGAACCGCTGGTCCCGGATGGCAAATCGATCATTCCTAACTATAGAATTCCAGGGGTGATCACCCTCGATGGGCAGACTTTCCGCGACGACGATGGCCGTATTTATATGTATTGGGGAACCTGGGGCATCTATCCCGATCACGGATGTGCTGTTGGGTTGCTGAACAGGGACATGAAAAGCTTTGAAAAGATACAGCTGATCCCGAATACTGTGGCAAAAGAATTTTTTGAGGCCCCTTATATGTTTAAGCGCAAGGGCGTTTATTATTTGATGTATTCCTCGGGTCATTGCGAAGATGAGACCTACCGTGTGCAGTATGTTAAAAGTAAAACCGGACCTATGGGGCCTTTTGAATATCCATCGCAAAATCCGGTATTGGTCACTAACGTGGATGGCAGTATCCATGGTCCAGGTCACCATAGTATTCTCGAGCAAGATAATCGCTATTTTATCGTTTATCACAGGCACAATAATCCGCATTCGGGCGGTGGCTTCCATCGCCAGGTTGCGCTAGATGAGCTTTTTTTTACAGCGGAGGGCGATATCGAAAAGGTAAAGCCGACACATCAAGGTGCAGCGGACCTGCTTCCATCAGTTGAGCGACCAAAGGATTTAGCTTTTGGTAAAACGACAAGCGTATCCTCGTTTTATAACAGCGATTTTAGACCTTCTTTCGCGGTAGATAACAATAATGGGACGCTCTGGCGGGCAAAAAATAATCAGGGACCGGCCTGGATAGCCGTTGATCTGGGCAAGGCCGAGACCGTACAGACGATTTCTATTCAGTTTGAATACCCAACTTATGCTTATCAATATCGGCTTGAAACTTCTATAGACGGCCATTCGTGGACGGTCTTTATCGACCGGTCGGACAATAACCGCTGGGCGAGCCCGATTGTGGAACATGGCAAGACAAAAGCAAGATTTGTCAGACTTCAGGTATTGAATGCGCAATTGAATGGGTTGCCGCGGGGACTGTGGAACATGAAAGTGTATGCCCAGCGGCTAGGGCAGGAAACGCTATGGTCCTCACCGCAGCAAATGCCTGACAGCAATGCAAAACGATCAGATTTGCTGCATATTGATGCTATGGATTATCGTGAAGGACAGCAGCTTTCTGATATTCAAAATAAGGGTTCCCTGCAGGGGATATTCAGGACGGAACAAGCTCTACCCGTTAAAAACTACCAAGGAAAGAAAGCCTTTTTCTTTGATGGAGCCACGGCATTGCGTTCGAACTTTGCTGTACCAAGTTCCCTGGCTGGAAATAGCTCCTATAGCCTTGCGATGTGGGTCAATAATCCGACTATTGGACGGCTTGAGCAGTTGGTTGGCTGGTCGTCGGGATCGCAGGAGCTCAGCAAAGCGGTATTTGGTTACGGTAGCGATCCGAAGCAGGGGGCTGTCATTCATGGATCTTGGCCTGATATGGGTTACTCTTCGGTACCCAGTCCGAATACATGGCATCATTTAGTGCTATCTTTTGATGGCTATGAGGAGTCTATTTATGTGGATGGAAAGCTTCAGCGCAGGGAAAATAGGATGCTATTTGTCAACCCGGGTAAGTCTTTTGTTCTTGGAGCTTCGGATATACTGGACCAGAATTTTTCGGGTTATGTGGCTAGTTTGCATTTGTATAATACAAGTATGGATGAGGAATCTGTAGCCAAATTGGCAAATGCAGTTTCGGAACAGCACTTCTTTGGGCTGCAAACTGACGATTTAAACCTGGAAAAGGTCAGTACCTTGAGAAACCAGGGGACAGCGCTAGATACGTTGGTGACGGTGCAAGATGGGGAAGTTATTGTTCAAGGAAATAGACTCGCACTACGCGGAAAGGCCTTTGCGGCGGGAGCTTTGACAACATTATTGCAGCGAAAAGATTATGCGATGGATTTTGACTGGTATGATGGTGCGGCTTGGCAGCATGGGATTGCTGTTTTTGATGGAGGTAAACAGATCTTTTATTGCAATGGAAAGGTCGAAAAGCCGGCTTTGGCTAATAAGCTGCTGCAGGTAAAAAATAACAAGATCGAAATGGCCTATCCTTTTCATTTCTTCCGTGTCTATCCCCATACACTGACTGCAGATGAGGTGAACACAAAATTCAGTTTATGGAAGGAGGGATTGGCTAGCGGTCTGGGGCATTATACACCGGTGGTGCTTTCCGCGCCGCGCTTTATCAATGCCGATCAGGTATTTGTGCAGGTCGAAAAAAAACAGGGCCTATGGTATCTATTCCGTTCCGAAGGAGGAAGTTCGGGCTGGAAGCAGGAGCCCCACCATCTTTTCGGACCTTCTGAAATCGGTAAATCGATCGAAATTTTGGCAAAGGATGCTTTTGGCCACGTGAGCAGTGCGGCGGCAATGCCTGTGCTGGAGCAAAAACCGTCTCTGCTCCGGGCATCTGATCTGCCGAACGATAAGGTAGCGGATAAGAAGATTTCTTTTTGGGATGGTTATCAGGCCAATGTACGGGACGACAGTACACAGACAGCAATATCCTGGCAGATCGATCGTGGAAGAATCCAATCCAAAAATACGAAATGGGGCGATGCAGCATTTCCTGTGCCATTCGTGTATAAAGAACTTGAGGAGGATTTTACGCTGGAAGTAAAGGTCAGCGATGTGGTCGGACTGGAAAGTAAAACCCGTACATCCAATGAAGCAGGAATCATGATTCAGCTTGCAGACAGCATAAATGCTTACATCAACAATTGTATTTCGACAGGATGGAACCTGGGGAATCTTTCTCGAAGTATTGGTCCACAGGTTTTTCAAGAAGGAAACACGGGGACGGGCCTGAATTTTTCGCCTTACCTCCAGATTCAAAAAGTAGGTGATTATTTCTTTTTGCGCTGTTCTGTAGACGGTATACAGTGGAAGGACCTTCCCAATACGCCATTTCTACGAAAGGATCTGAACGGAAAAAGGCTACGGGTCGGACTCTATCAGCTTGCTGGCAATAACCAATTAGGTTATGCGGTATTTGATACACTAAGGATTTGGAAGTAAGCTGATTCGGTTGTTTTTTTAAGGGGATTTTTTACGATTCGATGGGTGATCATTTGTCTGATTACTGCGACCGCTAGCAATTACTGTTGAAGGATCACTTGGAATCAACGGTTGCTAGCGTCCGGATCAGCGAATCAGCTTCTGCTTTTGCAATGGGCCTGCTGGATGATGCCGTTTGCACTTTATAGCGGATATCTACGACTTTTGCCTGTTCATCATAAGTGGTTTCCACTTCCAGGACCTTGGTGTATTGCCTCTTTTCGGCATCATATCCGAAAGCGAAAAGATCAAGTTCTTTTTTGATGCTGCAGCCTTTAAAATAGACATTTTTCCAGCGATGTCCTACATGGTCGCTCGGATTGTACCAGATGATGCAGGAATCGAGATTTCTTCGGCCCCAGTTGGAAGGAAGGGGATATAAACCCAGTTTTTTGCGCTGTTCATTGTAATCGACGCCATAATTTTCTGTAATGCACCTTTTACTAAAATAAGACCGTATGGAAGGATAAATAGGCAATAGGATCACAATAAAGGACAGGGCGGCAAATAGGTTCCGAAAAGTGGTCTTCTTCATAAATATGCTATGTTATTTGTTGTTAAGCTGGTTTATTGGCTATGGCAGTGCGTTGTTGGCAATTCATTATGTTTCTCCATTTAAATATATTAAAAAAATATCTTTTGAAAGCTCCGACGGGAAGATTTTCCAAAAAATAAAGGAGTCGAAACAACGCGACAGCGCGCTCATGGTCTGACCTGACTGGGGCTGATGGCAAACTTTTTCTTAAACGCAGTGCTAAAATGCTGCAGCGAACAGTAGCCCAGTTCAAACGCGATTTCTGTAGCCTGTTTTTTACCCTCCAGCAGCTGATTTTTTGCCAGCTCCAGACGTAGATCGGATAGATAAGAAAATGCGGTCTGATGGAATATTTCTTTAAATCCTCGTTTGAGTTTGTATTCATTTATGCCGGCTATCCTTGCCAATTCGATCAGCGAAGGTGGCGACTCTATATTTTTAACCAGGTAATCGCGGGCAAATATAATCCGCTCTTTATCTTCATCATATTTTAGATAGGCTGCTGCATATCGGTTGTTATTGAAGGATTCGGCCTGTAAAACCAGTAATTCAATTGTCTTTGACAGAAAAAACATCTTCTTGAGACCAGCTGAATAATCGCAGTTCAAAATCGAACGGATACAGTTCAGCTGTGATAAATCGATGTTTAAATTGCTATCTGAAAATGCGGTCGGACTGCCTGATACAATCTTGTCCGCAAATCTTTGAAGGGATTCATTTCCATTTTTTGATAGATCTAAAAAAGCCTCCTTCTGGAATTGGATCATAAAGGATTTCATTTTTAGTTCATCAAACCTCATTTTACCCGAAGCCTGAGTACCATAGAATAAATTGTGCTGATTTTTTTTCAGTTCAAAAGCACCGTTCATCCCATCCTGTTGGATTGATGTGCTCCCTTGCAGGTTAAAATGCATGCTCACCAGTTCTGTATCGCCTGTCCAGTCCATTTCAGCCGGCCGGTTGAGGTCTGCTTCTGCATACAGGATTTTGATCCCGTCAAAAATCCATTGTTTTGATGAGAGCTCACCATTAGGCAGCTTGATTTTAAAGACTTCATCTTTAAAATCCCTGCCCTTCAAGCTGTCTTCATCGAAAGCCATTTTTAAGTGCTTTCCCTCATTTTTCAATTCAAATCCCATGGTTCCCGAATTTACTAGTTTTGCTCCTTTTTTTGCAAGTTGATGCGATGGAAGCGAGGTAGTTTTGTACTGAAAATTAACGATAATTACTTAACATGCAAAATACCTATACATTCTCCAAAGCTAGCCAGTGGCTGTTTTATTCCATCTGTGCATACTTTCTGATGAATGGTGCCCAGCTTTGGGAGACAGCACTTATGGTGCCTGCATGGACAGCAGCGCCACCTTCTTCCCTGATTATCTTTCAGAAGCCCTATACCTTGGATTTTAAGATTTTCTGGATTGTCATGCACAGCCTGCATGAAATTATCTTTATCGTCGCTTTATGTTATAATTGGAAAATAAACAAGCGCCGAAATTTGATGGTTGCGGTATTTTTGGCCCATTTGTGTATTCGGATCTGGACCTTGATCTACTTTGCACCCACGCTGATGGAATTTCAGCGATTGCCCTACATTGATACCGTGGACCTGATCCTGAAAGAGAAAGCTACGCAATGGCGCAATCTGAATGATTTGCGCGTGGCCCTTTTTTTTGTGCTCAATTTTTTACTGATACCCGGATTAAAAATTAAAGAAAAAGACGATGAATAAGAAAGTTATTATTATCGGTGCTGGTATTGCTGGGCCAATACTGGCATTGCAGCTCAGAAAAATCGGTGCTGACGCTGAAATTTTTGAATCCCGAATGGACGACAATAGGCAGGAGGGAGCCTTTTTGGGGCTTAGCCCGAATGGATTGAATGTATTGAAGGAATTTGTGGATTTAAATGCATTAGAAGAGGATTATACAAGTGCTTCAATGACTTTTTTCAATGCGCGGGGGAAACAGATCGCCAAGCTGGATACCCAATATCAGCTGCAAAAATATACGGTTGCAACCCTTCAAGTAAGACGGGCAAACCTGAATAGGCATATTCGGGAAGCGGCGGCAGAAGCTGGTATAAAGATAAGATATGGTAAAACGTTCGTCAGTTTTCAGGAAGCAGAAGATGGTGTAACCGCCTATTTTGCCGACGGAACTTCGGCTTCCGGAGACCTGATGATTGCCTGTGACGGCATGTTTTCAACTGTCAGAAATCGTTTATTTCCAGATTTATCTGTACTTCGATATAGCAAGCTGATCTCGACCGGTGGTTATGCCCGGCTGCCAGAGCTCGTTAAGCCATCGGAATCCATACAGATGACCTTTGCTGAACGTGGTTTTTTTGCCTATTCGGTTTCCGATAAAGGTGAAGTATGGTGGTTCAATAATTATTTTAGAGCGCAGGAACCGAGCCCAACGGAAATTAGGAAAACGCTGAAAGGCGAAATTCAGCAGCAGCTGCTCGACATTCATAAAAATGACGATCCATTGTTTTCCAAAATTATAACCAACAGCCACGAGATCATAGCCTATCCGGTTTATGATTTGCCTAGGCTGCCTAAATGGTATAAGGGACGCGTTTGTCTTATTGGGGATGCAGCACATGGTATCTCGCCTCATATCGGACAGGGAGCTGCACTTGCCCTAGAAGATACATTGGTACTCGCGGAGCTCCTAAAAAAGTACGAGGAATACCAAAAAGCTTTTGAACTTTTTCAGTCTCTACGCCAGCCCCGAGTCGAAAAAATCATTAAAAGCGCCCGAAAAGTAGGCGATACTAAGACGAAAACAAATCCAATAACGGCCTGGTTTCGCGATCGCCTGCTTCCTTACTTTATCGACAAACAAGTTCAACAGCTGGATTGGATCTATGGCTGGGTTTATCCCTAGCATTGTGTATTTATTTTTGATCGATTTAATTGTTTTTGAAATAATCAGCAACAAGATACCAGACCTTCTTTTTTTCGCCCCTATCGGAGAGTAATCCCTTTCTGTTCCAGCCTTTTTGATAAGTTGGGTGCGCTCTTCCTGGAGAACGAAAGTCAACCAGGAGCCAGGGTGTTACGCCTCTTAAGAACGATATATTCTTGAACATGTTAAATTGGCGCTTATAAATATCCACCAGATAATCTTCACTCCAGCTACTCGCCCGTTTTGGATCTATGTTGTTTCCAAAGACGGCCTCACCACCGAATTCTGAAAATATAAGTGGTTTGTGGAATTTGGATATCCATTCGACTTCTTTATCGGCATCAGGCCATGTCTTGTACCAGCCAAGGTACTGGTTGATGGCCATAATATCCATCACGCGGTTAACCTCATCCTCGATATAGGCCTTGTTGCCTTCAAAACGCATATTGTTAAATGCAGATGTCACAAGACGGGTATTGTCCAGCGATTTTGCGAGATGATAGAGTGCGATGAGCGAACTGTCTCTCGCCGGGGAGGAGTAGGTTTCGTTCGAAAGACTCCAGATAATGGTGGCCGCCCGATTTTTATCGCGGGCAATCAGCTCACGAAGCATTAAATTCATTTTTTTCTTCATGCCCGGATCTGCGAAATTGATCCCCTGGTAAATGGGCAGTTCCTCCCAGACCATCAGCCCCATTTGTTCGGCCATTTTTACCATTTTTTCATGATGAGGATAGTGTACCAGGCGCACATAATTGCAGCCCAATTCTTTCGCCCAATCCAAGAGCATTTGATAATCGCTTTCGCTATAGGCCCGGGATCTGCGCTGTGGTACTTCTTCGTGGATATTAATTCCTTTTAGAAACATAGATTTGCCGTTCAATAAAATATTTGTCCCGTCAACTTTGATTGTTCGAAAACCGATTTGCTCCTGAATGTGATCAGTCTCGGTCGAGACCTGCACTTCATATAATTTCGGAGCTGCCGGTGTCCACAAAGTCTTCTTCCGGAACGGAATTTTAAGTTTGGCTTTTCCACTGCTATCTGTTCTGGTTTTATAGGTGAAGTTCAATTCGGGAATATTTATCGCGATGGCTTGTTCTTTTTTAGGTCCATCAAGTGTTACGTATCCCTCGATGCTATTTTCATCCTGCTGCGCCAGTTGAATAAAGTAATCTTTGATATAGGTCGTGGGCGTCTGTATAAGGTCGACGTCCCGGGTAATCCCACCATAATTGAACCAGTCAAAACCAAGACCGGGTATACCATCTTGAATACGTTGATTATTGGCTTTCACGATCACGTTGTTATTGCCGATCCTCAGATGATCGGTGACTTCAAATTGGAATGGTGTAAAACCACCTTCATGTTCTCCGATCTTGACCCCGTTCAGATAAACTTCGGCTTTATAGTTTACGGCAGCAAAGTGGATGAAGGACCGTTTATTCTCAGTTGCTTGTATTTTAAAAGTACGTTTGTACCAGACGCTACTTTCATAATAGTAGAGCTCGGGAAGTTGTGAGTTGAAATCCCCGGGTACATACAGCTGTGGGCCACCCTCAAATGAGGATTCGACAAAGTCTGTATTGCCCAATGGTTTCCGGTCTTTATAATAGGCAGCCCAATCACCGGACCCTGCATCAAAGGGGTCGATAATGGTTTCCCATAAGCCATTTAGGCTGGTCCTTTCCCGACCATCGATATGGATCATTGCTGATTGTCCAAACAACAGGAAGGGAAATAGGTGGCATAAGGCTAAAATAATTTTCAGTTTGAGAGTTGTTTTCATTTGCTAATGAGGTGAGTGGTATTTGGCAAAAGAACCGTTGTTAATCTTGTTATGAAAATAATAATTTAATTAATTTTTAGAACTAGTGAAATTTGATTGGGCTTTTCTGAGGGTAGGATAACAGCGAGTGCTTCATCATTTTGTTTAAAAACCAGCTTTTTCTTGTGCCCCAATAGCGATACAGTTTTAACGTTGGGGGAAACTGTTTTACTTTTCTTTCCGAATGATTTGATCAAAACCCTTCCATCACTTGGCCATTCCAGTATATGGGCATAGATAGCATCTCCTTTTTGTACAAAACGGATATCAGCTGCAGTATAAGTATTTTCTTTGTCTTCATTGAAACCAGCCGCATTCAATGGCCTGTTTTCATCTGTACTAGGTCCCTCACCGTATATTTTCCATGGACGGGTATCAAAAATACCAGCTTTATTGACTTGCATCCAATCGCCTATTTCATGGAGAATTTGCTCTTCCTTTTCGTCTATGCTGCCATCCCCCTTGATGGGAACGTTAAGCAAGAGGTTACCATTTTTACTGACAATATCGATAAGCATATGGATAACTTTTTTGCTGGATTTGTAGTTGTTGTTTTCATAGTCGGCTTTGTTGTAATGCCAGCTTCCCAGGCAAGTGCATGTTTGCCAGGCTTTCTCCTGCACCTGATCTGGCACCCCACGCTCGACATCCCATACCAGACAATCTTTTTGCTGTTCGGATAAAATTTTTCCGAATAGCACGGCATCGACCTTTCCTTTGTTTTTCTTGGCATTACTGTTGTAAAAATGGGCGGCAATATCGAGTCCGACGGTACTGATAGGCCAGAGGGGAAGTGTGGTATCATCAAAATAGAGCAGATCAGGCTGGTAGCTGTCGACCATATCGATTGTGCGTTGATAAAAATTATCGATATATTCCTGCGTGGGTTTGGAGGCTCCATTATGCCAATCCCACTGCGCCCACAAGGATTTTACGTCTTCGCTTCCCTTACTGAGGGGATGGTTTTGCCGATAGAGTTCCTGGGGATCATAGCCTTCCCACCATTTGCCTTTTCCCTCAGCTTTCGTGACGTTTCCATCATAAGGGACTCCTTTTAATGGCCCAGATCGATCTGCTCTTTGGGCGGTTTCATACCATGTCCATGCATGGGAGGCATGAATGCTCACGCCGAAAGGCAGCTTATTTTTTTTCGCTGCTTTCGCCCAGGTGGCCAGGATATCGCGCTTCGGCCCCATATTAACTGAATTCCATTTTTGATATTTGCTATCCCATAAATCAAAATTGTCATGATGGTTGCCCATTGCAAAGAAGTATTGTGCGCCTACCTTTTTGTAGAGTGCGACGAGCCGTTCGGGATCCCATTTTTCAGCTTTCCAGGTAGGAATGATATCCTTAAATCCCGCTACTGAAGGATGACCATAAGTTTTTACATGTGAATTATATTGTTCGCTGCCTTCGTCGTACATGCCGCGGGCATACCAGTCTCCCTGCTCTGGTTGACATTGAGGCCCCCAATGTGCCCAGATGCCAAATTTGGCATTGCGAAACCATTCCGGTGCTTCATATTGTGCCAAGGATTCCCAGTTCGGCTGAAATTTATCAGGCAGGTCTACCTGTTTTTTTTGTTGGGCTGGAGCGTTTAATGTCGTTCCGAAAAAAGTAAATACTAATAATGTCTTAAAAAAGTGTTTTTTAATCATGAGGTTTAGTTTTTATATTTTAAAATAGTATTTTTCTAAAAAGCAATAATTTGATTTGTATCTTATTGTGGTCTAATTATCGCAGCATAGCCACCACCGCTTACCATCTGTATTTTTATCACATTCCCAGCTTCAAATGATACATTTTTTTTCTCGAGTTTTGTGGGATTCGTTGCTGCGTCATTTGCATCCCGCCAGTATTCCAGTATATACCTTCCAGGGGGTAGAAAACTGGTTGGTACTTTCACCTTGCGGGCTACATCGTTAGTCATGGCACCGATAAACCAGTTGGTTGCCGAACGTTTGGCCATTACAATAAATTCTCCAGGATACCCGTCAACAAAATGTATGTCATCCCATACGGTGGGGACGACCTGTAAAAAGTCGCTTCCAGGTTGGCCTAATACATGCTTCGGATGGTCGCAGAAGACGGTGAGGGGACTTTCATAAATGACAAATTTAGCGAGCTCAGCGCAGCGGGTATTCATCATCAGGGTTGGCGATTGATTCTTAAACTGTGCCGGTGTCACATTAAGAAAACCTCCTGGCGTATAATCCATTGGTCCGGCCAGCATGCGCGTGAACGGCAAGGTAACGTTATGTGCAGGCCTGATGCGATCAGAAAATTTGGCGTATTCTTCCCCTAGCACGCCTTCACGCGTCATCATATTGGGATAAGTACGTTCGATGCCATCAGGTTTGTACGCTCCGTGGAAATTGATCATCAAGCGATGCTCAGCGGCTTTCTTGATTACTTTGTGATACCAATTGACCATCTCTTGATCGTCGCGGTCCATAAAGTCTATTTTTACCCCAGCAATGCCCCAGCGTTCATATAGTTCAAAGGCCTTTTCGTAAGCGTTGTTGCGGTTGGCATCGGTGCTATAAAGCCAAAGCCAAAGACGTACATTTTTCTGCTTTGCGTAGTTTAATATTTCGGGCATATTGATTTGAGGAGCGGCTTTGGTGATATCGGCTTGTGCTTGGTTAAATGGGCCATACCATTGCCAGTCGATCAGCATATAAGGCCAACCTTGGGCAGAAGCAAAATCGATATATTCTTTGATAACCGCGTCTTCCATTTTTACCTCTCCACTCCACCAATGATCCCAAGCGCAAAGTCCCGGTTTGATCCAGCTGGGATCTTTAATCGCACAGGCAGGGTTGAGCGACTGAACGATTTCGGATTCGATGAACTTTCCGGGATTATCGCCTATCATCAGCACGCGCCAAGGGGTCTGTATTTTGTCGAAGAACCGGGCTTTGCTCCCGTTTTCTTTTTCCCCAGGTAAAGGGGAGAGCTTTGTGCTGAGCAATGCTTGTCCGTTAACATCAGATTCTCGGCCAATATAGAAGCCGGGATAGTTGGCGATGTGCGCTTCGGTTATGGCCAGATAGTTCTCTTTATCGACTTCGACCAATAAGGGAAGGCCAGCTAGGGTCTCCTTGTTGAATGCTGCCAATGGAACTTTATTAAATTCGCTTTCTTGGCTGGACGTATAGCGTGGTTTATAGCTTGCTGCCCAGGCTTGTGCTTGATCTGCAACAGAAAATCCGGTCATCTCCCGGCTAATAGTTCTATTGCCTATTTTGGAGCTACTGTATAATTGATAACGAAATGCGACACCTTGGTCATAGACCCGGAAGGAAAGATCCATTCGACGCTGCTCACCATCTTTTTCGACAAGGTTCAGCTGTATCTCGTTCCAATGCATGTCGATATGGCTGTGTTTGTTTTTCACTACTGGCGTCCAGGAGTCTTGTTCTCTCGTTGTTTGAGGACTATTTAACAAGGTAAATCCTTTGTACATGGGGGGCTCATCCTGGAATTCAAAGCCGAGCGGTGATGGATTGATTATCGGTCTGTCTTTGTACGAGATGGTGTAGGAGAGTCTGTCTGTAAGGTCTATGTCCACACAGATTTTCCCATCTGGCGATTGTAGCATATAGGTCTGGGCCGAAAGTGTGGATGCTACGGTAAGAAATAAGAGAAGAATAAGTGCTCTCATAATAAAAATGCGTGTTTGAGTAATTAGCGTATCGTTTAGTTTTGTTCAATAATAAGTACTTCCCATGGATTCAATAGAAGCGTCTGACCTGGTTTCGCCACCTTGCCAGAAATAAGTTCTTGGGCTGGAGGACCTGTATAAGTTAGTTGTTGTGCTGCAGCGCTGTAATTGAATAGGTATTGAATAATCTTTCCCAATTTGTTTATTCCTGAACGTTGGATGATGGGGAAACTGTAACTGTCTGTGGTGACAACTTTGGCTGCAAGTGCGGCTTTTTTGATAGTCGCATCGAGTAGCTCCTGAGAGGGATAGGTTCCGATATAAGTCAGTTTTCCCTTGCCGTAGGTATTTTCTGTGATCACGGGCCATTTGCCAAAGAAGGGGTGTTCGGCATAAGCTAAGGCTTTAGCCGTCTCGGGTATCAAAAATTCATACCAGTCGCCAATTTGATTAGTATTCGTCAATTGAAAAGGATTATCTTTTAAGTGCATGTCGCCGATGGTAGAAAATTCCTGATAGTAGAATCCGCAGGCCTTTCGTAACGGCCCCGGTGCAGCAGTGGCCCTGACGGCTGAGTGCTCGTTGCAATAGCCGCTTTTGTGCATCATAACGACATGACCGCCTGCACTTACGAACTTGTCAATGGCCTGCAGTAGCTCATCCGTAGCGACATAAAGTGGTGGGATAATCAACATGTCGTAGCCATTAAAATCGGTAATTTTATCGCAGGGGATAATATCGGCTTCAATGTTCTGAAAGTAGAGCGCTTTATGGACCATGTCGATGGGATAATTATTTTTATAGGTGTATGGCATAAAATTCAGCGCATGGTAAGAATCGTGGCTATATAAGATGGCGGTCTTATTTTTCTTTTTTAAATCAATAAGGTGATCGCCGATTCGGGCAAGTTCTTGTGCAGTGGTTTTAACTTCATCGTATATTCGATTTGGCTGGAGATCGTGTCCTAATACCCCCCGCCAATAGCTCTCCTGACCATAATGTAAAGTCGACCAATGCCAATATTCGACCATATTGGCACCGGCGGCGTAATGGGCATAAACGTTTTGCCGTAGCTGTCTATCGTAGGGCGGGTATTGCGTGCGTGCATCCCAGCCTATACCTTGGGCATTGGTTTCCATAACGATATAATTATTTCTGGCGACAGTACGAACAAAATCCCCGGCATAAGCAATACGCTGGCCGTCCTGTTTATCCTGTACGTCATGGTAGATATTAATGGCAGGATATTGCATCTGACGAAAACTCTCTACCTGATCAATATTGTGGAAATCAGGCATGAAGCAGTGTGTTACAAATTGGTCATTACGTTTATATTCATTGACAATGTCGCATTGCCAATTAAGAAAGTCGGCGACTTGTTTTCGGTTGTAGCGCTCCCATTCGTTTTTATAAGAGGGGTTGGTCACGCCGTCCCGGGTATAGAATTCTTCCCAGGTCCGGATATTCATGCCCCAGTAGTTCATGCCCCAGGCTTTATTGAGTAAATCTAGGTCGTTGTTAAAACGGCCCTTGATGTAATTGCGGAATCCGATAAAATAGTCCCTGTTGTTTACGCCGCGTGCTTCTGTCTCATTGTCTACCTGATAGCCAATGATTCCGGGATGCTTGGCATACCGTTCCATTAGCTTGCGGATGATACGCTCACTGTAATACTTAAATGTAGGGTTGGTAAAGTCTATATTCTGTCTGATGCCATAATAAGCTTTGTTGCCGCGCTGGTATTCGGCCAGTATCTCGGGATGCTTGTGGGCTAACCAGGCTGGGATGGAATATGTTGGTGTCCCCAGGATGATGCGGATACCGGCCTGATGCATCTTGTCCATAATGCGGTCCATCCATTCAAATTCAAATACGCCTTCTTGCGGTTCAAAGAGGCCCCAGGCAGATTCGCCGATCCGTATCACGTTAAGCCCGGCATCTTTCATCAGGCGGATATCCTCATCCAGACGCTCAGTGGGCATATATTCGTGATAATAGGCGGCGCCATAGAGCGGTTTATCAAATTTGTATTGTCCTTCCAGTGATCGGACGTCCAGTAGTAATAAGCAGAGCAGAAAAATATTTTTTGGTTTCATGGTTTTTTGGTACCTGGTTATAGTAAGAGATAGAGACGCACATGGTACGTCTCTCTGGGGCATGTAGTCAAAAGCTTGTTTTATACGGCTTCCATTAATTGCATAGAGCTATATTACTTTTGACTGCGTGGATATTTAGCAGGTATTGCCATTGTTTGCTCCAAAAACAACGGGTCTTTGAATGTACTGCTTGTCCGGTCGTATTGCCCACCTCCCTGAACGTCCCAAAGCATGGGACACATGCCACGTGAATAAATGGCTTCGGTGACCGATACATTAAATAGCCTGACCACTTCCTGTGTTCTATTCTTTGAGGAACAGGCATATTCACCAACAACGACAGGTATCCCTTTGTCAACGCAATTTTTCTTGAGCAAATCCATATTGTCGTTGAGTTCTTTGAATTCTTCTGCTGTACCCCAGGAAGGTACACCGACACCCCATCCGGCGTCTTCACCATTGCCCAAGATGGCAAACAAAGGCGGTGTGTAATAATGCACGGTCAAGGCTAGATGTTTTACCGGATCGTTCGGAATTTTGGTGAGTGGATCGAAAGCATACTCCAGGCCCGTGTTGTAAATTTCCACTAAAAGGTGGCGCTTGGCATTGTTGCCACCCGATCGCCGGACGATATCGACAAAAAGCTGGTTCAGCTCGTTTACATAGCCGAATGCTTTTGCTTTTTCGGTCGGTCCACCTTTCCAGGGTGTCCATATTTCATCATAGCCAATTTCATTCATGGGTTCAAATATCAAGTGATCTCCATATTTCTCGAAGCGGGTACAGAGCTGCTCCCAGATGGAAGTGAACTTTTTCTTTGCTTCATTGTCGGTGGGGACCTTTTTGACCCATTCATTCTCATGATGCACATTTATAATGGCGACCATGCCGCAATCGAGCGTCCAGTTCAGGATCTCTTCGACTCTATTGAGCAGATCCGGATGAATCCGGTAATTTTCTGCATTGATCATCATATTGCTCCAGGTGACAGGAATGCGCAGTGATGAATAGCCGGCTTTGGCATAACCTTCGATCATTTCTTTTGTAATGAGGGGGCTGCCCCATGCAGTTTCGTAATTGGTGATACTACTAGGGTTGATCCAGTCACCCGTTGCATCCAGCGCATTGCCAAGGTTAATTCCTAAACCCATTTCAGCAACCAATTGGTTAGTGCTAAAGTTGTCGCGGACCAGGAATTTGCTATACGAAGCCTTGGGTTCTTCTTTCGTCTCGGGTTTGCTGAGTTCTGTATTGGCCTTCATTTCTTTTGTGGAGCATGCCGGGAGTACCAACAGCATCAGGAGGTAACTTACTAGTGTTTTCATTGTTCTCATTTTAGGTGTTTTTTTATATTGATATTCATGTTGTTAATGGTCATAAACGTCCTTTATTCATTGCTAAAAGGGATGGCGGGTAGGCCTTCCTTATTGAATAAATTGACATCGGGATTGTCACTCCAGGCATAGCGGACGAATACAGGATTTGCGATCTGATCTGCCTGTACGATAACTTGATTACCGATAATATGGGCTTGGGCCCAAACAAATTTTTTATCTGCTCCGGCCAGGGCAAATCCTTCGACATACCCGTATTTGTTGTTTGCAACGAGTCCTCCGCCGATAGCATCAAAAGAAATAACCAGTTTATTGCCTTCCTTAACCAGTGATCTGTAAACTGGACCCGAGTACACAAGGTCTTTTTTACCGTAGTCTTTGGCCAGTGCGATTAAAGCAAGCCGCCGGCCAACTTCTTGTTTGTTGCGTGGGTGGATATCATCTGCTTCACCGATATCCGTGATCACTGCCTGTCCCGTATGGGCAACACGAAGGGTCCGGGTCTGTGCATCGCGCAGTTTTGCCCAGTCGCTGTCTTCGGGTGTTTTTTCTTTGGCCATATAATTGGCCAATTGAACCCAATAAAATGGAAATTCTTGCTTCCATTGCGAGCGCCAATCTTCTATCAGGTTCGGAAATAGCGTCCGATAATCATAAGCGCGTCCGGCATTGTTTTCGCCCTGATACCAGATGACACCCCGAATGGAATAAGGAATGATAGGATTGATCATGGCGTTGAAGAGCAAGGACGGAAACATATTGGGCGAAACTTCTTTATAGCCATGCTGCTGTGTGGTAACGGCCTCTTTGTAATTCCAGTCACCATCAAGTGGAAATTTCTCACCTTCGACTTCGATGTAAAGCTGGTCTGGCTTACCGTAAAATCCGCCACCACCGCCGGTGTCCATAATTTTTAGGCTGATTATATTTTCACCTTCTTTTAAAACAGCGGTTGGGATCGCGTAGTTCCGTGAGGTTGTGTATCCTTTTGTTTCACCTATTTTTACGCCGTTTATCCAGCAGATATCGTCATCATCGATGGTGCCAAGCTGAATGTACCCTGACTTTCCCGCGCTACCCTTGGGGAGATAAATACTGCGCCTGAACCATACAATACCGTCCATATCGCCCAGCTTGGATTCCCATAACTGTGGAACTTTCATCTTTCCCCATGCAGATATGTCTGTATTATTTTGGTACCATTTGGCAGTTATCCCCGGATCTTTGGCCAAAGCTTGCTGATATGCCTGTTTCTTCAATTCGTTTTCTCGCAAAAAGCCCTGTAGGTCGCCATTAAACTGCTGTTGGTAGGGGGCTTTGAAATGCGCAGGTAATTTGTCGAAACTATATCCACTCGTCCAGGTTTCGACGCCGGTACCACCCCAGGACGCATTGATGATACCAACGGGGATACCGAGTTCCTGATAGAGCTTGAGGGAAAAAAAGTAACCTACAGCTGAAAAATCGCCCACCGTGGAGGGCGAGCATACCGCCCATTTTCCCCTAAGATCTTGTTTTGGGACATCACTGATATCCTTCTCTACATTGAAGGCCCGAATATTGGGGTAATTGGCATGGCTGATTTCGCTCGCGGAATTATTGGAATTTTTTACGATCCATTCCATATTGGATTGGCCAGATGCAAGCCATACCTCACCGACCAGGATATTTTTTAGGAGAATCTGTTGGCTGCGGCCTTTTATTTCCATACTATAGGGACCTCCATACGAAGTTGGGGCTAGAGTAAGGTTCCATTGACCATTTTTATCTGCTTTTGTCTTTAGCTCCTGTTGCATAAACTGCACATGGATTGTTTCATTTTTTTCGGCCCAGCCCCATATTTTTATAGGGCTGTCCCGTTGTAGAATCATGTTGTCGCCAAATAGTGTAGGAAGCTTCAATTCGGCTTTCAGCAGAAGGGCCTGTAAGAAAAAGGCGAAGAAAATTGAGATTTGTTTTATAGTCATATTTTATTTTGTATTATAGTCAAACCAGTCGAAAAATGCTTTGGCATTGCTCGGAACGCCATTTGAAGTTGCATACAATCCTATCATCACACCTGTAAAGCCGCCTGCAACCTCGGTCGCAAGGTAGCGTGTATCCAGTCTTCCGATTTCTTGATACGCTTCACTGTCGTCACTCGCAACGGAAAAGATATACTGTTGAGGGCTTCCTTCTATTTTTAGTTTTTGCTGGTTACCCTGAACAGTTTTTTCGGCAGCGATATAATTCATTGATCCGACTTTTACGCGTAATTGAATGATATACCCGCCTTTCTGTTTTTTGATCAAGAAGTCATAATGATGGCTGTTGTTTTGAATCAGTGTGATTCCGGCCTCTTCATTGTCATTAATCGATATGAACTGCAGCAGCGTACTTGCTGTAAAATTGTGCTCCGTTTGTCTTCTAAGGATAGCAGAAAGCGGTTTTGTATCGTTAAGTGAGGTTGGCGCAGCTTGTATTCTTAACCAGCCTTTTCTTTCGGACAAAGAATAATGCTCCCGTACGGGATTTCTTAGATATTGCCATTCAAGTCCAAGTTGTTTGCTGTTAAAATCGCTTCGAACAGGAGGTTTGGGGAATGGCTTAAGCGGCAAAGTAGGGGTTTTCATATCCAGGCTAATTGTTCCATTGCCATTGACCTGTGGCCATCCACCTTGTGGCCAGTCTACAGGAGCAAGGAAAGTCTCCCGGCCCAAAATGTGGTAATAGCTATAGGGCTGCGTAACCCTGAAACCGAGGCAAACCAGCCACCAGTTGCCATCCTTGGCCTGAACCAGATCTGCATGTCCGACACCTTGAATAGGATTGGCCTGTCCAATTCGATTGGCATGCGTCAGTATCGGATTCAGTGGACTAGATTCGTAAGGTCCAAGGATATTTTTGCTTCGCCCAATGGTTGCGCTATGCATGTATTCGGTGCCGCCTTCACCCAGAAGTAGGTAATAGAATCCGTCTTTTTTATAGATATGGGGAGCTTCGGGAAAACGTCCACCGATACCGCCCCAGACGAGGTGTTCGGGGCCTATGACCTTCCCGGTTTTTATATCAATCTCTGTCACCCGAATACCTTCGTTTCCCTGGGTGACAAAATAGGTCTTACCGTCGTCGTCCCAAAATATATCAGGATCAATACTCTCGATTGCCACATGGGTAGGGTCACTCCAAGGACCGGTGGGATCAGTTGCCGTACAATAAAAATTGCCACCCGATGATACATTGGTGCAGATGACATAAAATAGACCATCGTGATAGCGGATAGAAGGAGCAAATAAACCACCCGAAGCAGTTGCCTTTTCCAGCGGTAGCTGTGTGTCGCGCGTTAAGCAATGGCCGATTTGTTCCCAGTTGACAAGATCTTTGCTGTGATAAATCGGGAGGCCCGGAAAATATTCAAAAGATGACGTGACGAGATAATAGTCATCGCCCACTCGGCAGATGCTCGGATCGGGATTGAAACCCCTGATAACCGGATTAGAAAAACCGGTTTGAGCCACGACATAATGGGAGGCTAGGGAGAATACGGCCGCAATAATGAAAGAAATGGTCTTTTTAAATTTCATGTGTGTATGCTTATGATTTATTTATTATTCATGGCCGGTATGAGACGATCGTTCGCTTATCCGGCCCTGTTGTATTCGTATTGCTGTTTGACGGATATAGATCTAGTTTTTGCTGGTGTCGATAATTCTAAAATTGTCGAAATAGATGTCAACCTTGGCATTGGCATTGTCCGCTTTATTTTTAGTGAAAATGCCCAGTTCGGAGTTTGCTATTTCAGCAAAGCTTCCGTAGTTTACAACCGTCGTAAACCTATTGAGGGGTATGTCACATGTCATCCATTTTCCGATACTTGTTTTGTTTGTGTTTCTATCGCGAGGCACATAATCTGATACCATTTTATCCCAATTTCCTTTCAGTTGCATATCAAATGTTGCCGTTGCAAGTGGTTCATTTAAAAAACATTCAAATCGGAGTACCAAACTGCTCGTAGGCGTATTGGCAGGTATCGCATTTACGGAAGGATAGACACCTTTATTGGAAAGATTTCCCCACCAATATTGCCATGCACCGGGTGTACCAAAAATGCGGTACGCTGTTCCTGTGGTAAAGAAAGGTGGCTTAGTTCCATCTGCAATGACAGGCATATTGTTGTCTCCCCAATCATAACTGCCAACTTTATCCCAGTCTAAAACAACATGTTGAATGGGATAAAACAGCAACATTGAATTGGATTGCCCGCCTGCGGCATAGACAGTGATCTTTCCGGATGCTATTGGGGCTTCGGGTAAGCGATAATAAATGGTATCTTGACTTTTAGCCACCATTAAATCTTCGCCTGGAATATCGAATTCCCCGTTGATGTTTAGTTTGGTTACATCAATGAAGTTGCTACCGGTAATAAATGCCTGATCCCCGATGATAGGCATGTCGCTGCTCCATGATTTTATCACTGGTGGTGAGACATTCGTTGTGAAGGCGATGCTGACTGAATCCGTCATACAGTAAACCGCGAGTCGGCCATCCTGAACACCTGAAGGAATCTTTAACTCGATGATGTCATAGTCCTTGCCGACTTCATATTCGGTAGCTGCTACGCTGCCGCCTGCCGTACTCTCAAATGCTATTTTCTTTACTTCGTAAAAGTTTGAGCCGTAGATACGGAGTTTTTCACCTGCTCTGGCCGGATATTTCAATTCGATACGACCGATCTGCGGTGCGGGTGAATAGATATGGAAATTAAACCTTGCTTCGCCATGGTTCGTTTGGATTCGGATCTCATTGGGAAGATCCGGATGGGTTCCGGTAAGAACTAGATCTGCGGGAACGGAAATGATTGCACTTGTTGACGTGCAATAGTTTGCATTAAATCCGATAGGCTGGTCGTTGATATAAATTTTTTGGATACCATCGAGATTTTTTCCGATAACAGCAATCATAGTGCCCGGAAAAGCACCTGTAAATGTGCTGTCCGCTTTTTCAGGATCTGTTAGCCGCACATGGGTAATTTCGGGGCTCATGGCCATATCATGGTCGCGGCTGCAGGACAGTACCGACAACACGCCGATTGCGATGAGCAAATAATAGAAAACGCGGATATTATCGTTTAAAGCTTTCATAGTTCTTTACTGATTATTAAATGGATAGGCTTGTGGGGCTTCTTTCAATCTCGGATTTTGAATGAGATCGTTTTCAGGATAGGGAAAGAAGATATTGTTGGCTGTCACCACCACCGGTACTGCCGGTGCAGTGGGATCTTCGAAAATAAGGTTACCATCTGCATCTTTCGTAATGGAAGCTGTTGTCCAGCCCCGTTGTTGCGCATTAAAATAGTTCAGCATTTTTTCGGGCTTATAGCAGTACCAGCTGACCATATCATACCAGTTGGTATACTCCATGGCAAATTCCACACGTCTTTCTTTGATGATGTCGTCCAGGGTAATGGCGCTCTTTCTTCCGATTTTGGCCCGGTCTCTGACTTTATTAAAGTAGCTAAGTGCTTCGCCGCTATTGAGTGTATTGTTATTGCCCAGACTTGCTTCGGCATAGGTTAGGTATACATCTGCCAGACGCAAAATGTAAGTGTTGAGCGGTGAGCTCATCGACTGTACAAAGCCATCATTGTCATCATTGGGGCCACCTATTACACCTTTTTTGATAGATGCTCCTGCATTGCTATAGGAATAGCCGCCTTTATCAATGGCGATATAGGGGTAGAAGGAATGTTGGGTAAAATAAGTGGCATTTCTCCGGAGCGTATCGGCGCGTTCGTATTGTTTGAGCATATCGATCGTTCCGTTCAATCCACCGCCCCAGACGTTGACACCACCGGTCACATCGGATGAAAATGCCAGGTCAGCTAATAGCGTGTTGCAGACTCCCCAGTCGCCTAGCGGCACCCATTGCATGGCGATAAGTGATTCGGGATTATTGTTATGTTTGTATTTGAACAGATCCTCATATTTGGGATAGAGTTCAAGACCACTGTTTACACAGACATCCTGTGCGTATTCTTTTGCTTTGGCAAGATCGGTCTCATTTCGGATGCCGCCGGTTTTCCAACCTGCCCGTGCGAGGTAAACCTTGGCAAGCATGCCTTTGGCACCCCAGCTTGTCGCACGGCCTTTATCGGCCTGAATAGGGAGGTGCTGTGCTGCAAAGCTGAGGTCGTCGATGATAAATCGAAAGATATCTTCTTCACGGTGTCGGGGCTGCATCGGTTCTTTGATCACTGCATCGTTGTTTTCAATCAGTATAACCGAACCCCAGGTGCGTACAAGGTAGAAGTAGGCAATACCGCGCATTAACCTTGCTTCTGCAATAGCAGTGTTTTTTTGACTCTCGGTCACATTCACAGCTTTGTTTTTAACGGCGTCAATGATTGCATTCGACATGGTTACAACACCATAGAATGATTTCCATGCGTCTGAAAGTCCATCATCAAGCGATGTTACCGTGAACAAGGTATACGAGGGATTCATATAGGGATTATAGCCATCGTTTGCTCTTAAACTACCAATTGCGACGGCAGGTCGCTTATTATAGTCAAACCAAGCCCTGTTATAGAGTGGGGCCGTGGCTGCTTTCAATGCTTCAGGCGAGGTATAAAAGGTTGCGTCCACATAGGCGCCTTCAGGTTCTCTGTCAAGAAAACTTTTATTACAGGAATAAAAAATAAGGCTGGCCATCAAGGAGGCTATGAAGAATAGTTTTTTCATAATTTTTTACTATTAAAACATGAAATTTAAACCGAGGGTATAGATGCGTTGTGATGGGTATCGGGCATAATCTATTCCTTTCAATAAGACATTTTGGTTATATGAACCTATTTCAGGATCATAGCCTGTATACTTTGTCCAAGTGAGGAGATTCTGAATATTGATGTATAACCTGAGGTTTTCAATTTGGTATTTTTTTAAGAAGTTCTGTGAAAAGGTGTAGCCCAGTGAAATATTTTTCAAGCGTAGATAGGAGCCGTCTTCAATAAACCGGTTGCTCATCCGACTATTATCATTTGCATCACTGACGGTAATCCGTTGAATGCTCGCATTGGGATTAGAAACCCGTACATTGGAAATATCCTGGTCGGAACCGTTTGGATCAATTGTCTCAATGAGGGCGATTTTGGTAGTTTCTTTGAGCATACCAGAATTGTTCATTGGGTTTGTAAAGTCTTTGCGCAGTTGATTATAGATTTTGTTGCCGTATACGGCATTCAGAAAGATATTCAGGTCAAATCCTTTGTAGGAAAAATAATTGTTCAGTCCAACGATAAACTTCGGGTCCGGATTGCCGATAAAATCCCGGTCCTGCTCATCGATTTTACCGTCCTTGTTTTTGTCTTCGAAAATAAAATCCCCAACCCAGATCCCATTTACGCCGATGCTTTTATCTTTGGGAAGTGCAATAGGCGTTTTTTTTCCATCCTGATCCAAGACCGTATTGTTCTGAGCGTCCCGAAGATAAAAATCACTTTCTTTTTGAAACATGCCAATGACATTGTATCCATAGAATTGACCAACAGGATTACCGACCTTGGTCAGTGTGAAGGTTTCCGCGCCAATTTTTCCTTGAATGGCAGCGGCATCTGTATATAAGTGCGTGACGCGGTTTCTATTTAGAGAAAAAGTTAAACCGGATTTCCAGAATAACCCATCTTTATTGAGGTTGATGGTGTTCAGGGTGAGTTCAAGACCTTTATTCGTCATCGAACCCGCATTTACCCAAGGTGCTGAAATTAGCCCACTGACATAGTCGGGCAATACGGCCTGCATCAGCAGATTGTCGATTTTCTTTAGATAAATTTCTGTAGTAAGTTCAATTCTGTTCTTAAACAAGCTGAGATCCAGGCCGATATTGTAGGCATTGGTTTTTTCCCATTTCAGGTCGGGATTGGCAAAGTTTGCAGGATAGAAACCTGTACCCCATATGGATGCTGCGGAAGCCATAGTCACGCCATAGGCATAAGAACTTGCTGCCTGATTTCCGACGAGTCCCCAGCCCATACGTAGTTTGAGGTTGTCTATTGCTGAATTGTTCTTTAAGAACGATTCATTTTTGATTTTCCAGGCTGCTGCTAAGGAAGGGAAAGTTCCCCAGCGATTGTTGATCCCAAACTTGTCGGATCCGTCCCGGCGTAAGGTAGCGGTCAATAAATATTTGTCGTCGAAACCGTAGTTCAGGCGGCCGAAATAGGATTCAATACCACCTGAACTTCGCGAACTTCCATTTTTGGCAGTTTTTGAATCGCCGGCATCCAGTTCATGCACAGAATTTAAAAAATAGTTGGTCCGGCTTCCAGATAGGGACTCCCATCTGTTTTCTTGTGCTTCATGTCCTGCCATAATCGAAAGATTGTGCTTTTCGGCGAAAGATTTGCTGTAGGTCAGATAAGTTTTCAGGTTAGTAAACGAACCGTTACTGGCGAATCTTGCTCCGGCGGATTGCTGCTTGAAATTTCCATAATCATACGAAGGCGTAAATTGATAAGCGTTGGAATAGTTGTAATTTCCGTTTGCTTCGATCCGCAGTACGAGATCTCGGATAGGCGAAATATCCGTATAAGCATTGACGCTAATTTGTGAACCTTTCATATAGTTTTCACGCGTAAGTGCTTCTTCCAAGGGGTTAGCGAAATACGTACCGTACATATTTTCCTGCTGTGTCCCCCAGGATCCGTCGGGATTTTTTGCTGGTACCTCGGGCAGCTGTCTAATGGCGAGTGAGATAATTCCGCCGTTGTCAATGGTATTCCTGTTCTTTGTTTTTGCGGTATAGGCATTGATGCCGACGGTTAACCATTTGTTGATTTTTGAATCAAAATTCATGCGCAGGGAGTAGCGTTCAAAACTTGATCCCTGTGCGATTCCTTGTTGATCAAGGTATCCTCCGGTGAGGGCAAATCTATTTTGTTCGGTTCCGCCGCTAATATTCAATTGATGGTTATGCATCGGTGAGGTTCGAAAGATTTCCTTTTGCCAATTTGTACCTTCTCCCAATAGCGATGGATCTTTAAATTCCTCCCGATCACCGAAGCCAATGACTTTACTGCGGAGATTTTGGTAAATGGCATATTCACGGAGATTAAGGACGTCCAACATGTTAGGTAGCTGTTGGAATCCAACATAGCCTTCATAGCCCAATTTTGTTTTGCCTGCCTGACCACGTTTTGTCGAGATCAGTACGACTCCATTCGCTGCTCTTGTCCCATAAATTGCAGCAGCAGAAGCATCCTTTAAAATTTCCATGGAGACGATATCCGATGGGTTGATAGACGATAAGGCGCTGGAGTTATCCCTGGTATTTCCGTCTATTGGGATTCCGTCGATCACGTAGAGCGGTTCATTGCCACTGAAGGAATTGGTACCCCGGATGCTGACCGAGATGCCACCCCCGGGAGCCCCTGAATTCTGTGTCACCGAAACACCTGCTGCACGTCCCTGTAGTGCTTGATCGAGTGAAGTACTAACAGATTTGCTGATGTCGTCAGCCGTGACAGAAACAACTGAGCCAGTTAGGTCACTTCTTTTCATTTTCCCATAGCCAACCACAACAACTTCGTCCATAGTATGTATATTTTCTGTCAGCTGAATATGCTGCTGGTTTCCCGTTACTTTTACCTCCTGGGTATGGAATCCCAAATGGTTAAAGATTAAAACGCTACCTTTTGAAGCTGCAATACTATACCGGCCTTTTTCATCTGAAAATGTTGCGGTTGCTGTACCTTTTAGTTTAACTGAAACGTTGCTAAGTGCCAAGCCTGAAGCTTTGTTGGTAATCAGTCCTGAAACATTGATTTTTGTTCCCTGAGCTTGAGAAACTTGATCGGTAAACAGAAAAAATATGGCGAATAGAAGATACTCCCAATGCCGCAGTTTAGGCCAAAAAAACTGTTGTGATCCGTTTTTTGATTTCATGGTTAATTTAAGTTTATAATTTATATTGGTTATTTTCCCGAGAATGGGATGGTTAAAGTTAGCAACAAGGTCTTGTAGCGATAGGGTCAGAATGTTGCAGATAAGAGGGTAAAATGTTTAATTGACTGCCTATTTAATCGAGTGATGTCTTTTAAATCAGAGAACAAGTAAGCAGTTGCATTTGCTGATCCTTGCGGCAATAAGAAAGTATATGCATACGTTAGAGAATAGCTAGTTTCTCTTGGGGTGTATCAGGGTACTAAATGTTTCAGGTTAGGGTATAAAATGATCATTTATGATGTAATACTTTGATAAAATCACTATTTTGACCTTTAGTTCTTGAAACGATAACCAATGAAACGGCTTTTATTACTCATACTTTTCTTTTTTGCTATTGCCAGCTATGGCCAGGAGTATAAGTTTGCCCATTTAGACAATCGTAATGGTTTGGCTGGAAATGAGGTAGTCGCCATCTATAAAGATAGCAGGGGCTTTCTTTGGTTTGCCACCAATACCGGTTTAAATAGATTTGACGGCGAGCGTATAAAGACGTTCAATCGTAGCAAGGATGGGACTTTGGGTACCTCCTACGATGGATTAAAAAAAATTGTTGAGGACGAACAGGGTAATTTGTGGATGCAGGGCAATAAATATGTCATGTTTGATTGGCGGAATGAGCTGCTTGTCAATAATACGGATTCCATTCTTGAGAAAATAGGCCTGCCCCCCAATCCTATCGCTATTCGGGTAGACCAGTTTAAAAACTTTATTGTAGCTTATCCCCATAAAGGCATATTTAAGTATGAGCCAAAGCATAAAAAACTCCTTACTTTCAGCCCCTCGAATGATCCATTGACTATTCATCCTTCAGAGATTGTAGAAATTGCTGTGGAAAAGGATTTTGTATGGATACTGCATAAGGACGGCTTGTTAGAGCGGCTAAATACCCGCACAAAGAAAATTGATCTACGAAAAAACTATCTAAACAGCAAACCGATCAATTCGTTAATTCCGAAGAGTATTTTTATCGATGCTGACCAGATGGTCTGGATTTATCCGGGATTAAACAATAGCGGTGCACTTTGCTACAATAGGACTAACGATCAATGGAAACAGTTTGATATTGACACGAAACCTGCACTTTCCAATTCTTTTGTACGTGGAATCGTTTCGGACAGGCAAGGACAGGTCTGGATAGCGACGGATCACGGTGGGATTAACCTTTTTGATAAAAATAAAAATTCAATGAAGGTACTTTTGCATGATGAATATGATAAGACGTCGGTCGGGCAGAATTCTATTGTAAGTTTATATAGTGATCCACAGGGGATTGTTTGGGCAGGGACATATAAAAATGGCGTTTCCTATTATCATCCGGAGATGTTCAAATTTCCAAGTACGCGGATTGCGACTGGAGTGCAGGGAAGAAATGAACTTTTTGACTGCAGCGTTATCATCAAAGATAAGGTAAATCATCTTTGGTTAGGTACCAATGGAAAGGGCCTCATCAAGTTAAATGAGTTGACGGGAGAAAGTCAGTTTTTTAAAAATAAACGCAGTGATCTGACGAGTCTCTCATCTGATATAGTCACCGCGCTTTGCGAGGACCACAGCGGAAAAATATGGGTGGGTTCTTTTATGGGGGGCTTGAACGTTTATGATGGTCAACAGTTTAAACGCTATAGCGTACAAGAAAAGAATAGCAATGGACTCTCCAATCAAAGTGTATATGGGATCGCGGAAGATTCAGATCGCAACTTATGGATTGCGACATTAGGTGGTGGCGTAGACAGATTGGATCCAAGTAGAACTTTATTCAGCAATTATAATCGAGAAAATAGCAAGTTGCGTTCTAATTTTATCCTTTCTACGCGGAAAGAGACTGATGGAACGATTAACTTTTCTGCAGATATAGGTATATATAAGGCTCTCGGCGACCGACTGATAAGACCTTATTTTTCCAATACTGATTTTCAAGATAACGCTGCTGCGGTACCTGTTTATCAACTCATGCGGGATTCAAAAGGCCGCGTTTGGCTGGCAACAAAAAAAGGCATAAAAATCTTTGACAATGCGGGCAAAAAGTTTTCATTTTTGACCCTCGCAGACGGGTTATCTAGCGATGATGTACGGTCTTTGGTAGAAGATCAAGATGGTTATGTCTGGGCAGGAACAAGTAATGGACTGAACCGAATACACTACTTTCCGTATAGCAATGGCCAACACAAAACGATTGTTTCTACCTTTGATGTTAGTGATGGATTAGTAGGGATGGTTTTTAATCCCAATGCCGTTTATATGGATAAGAGGGGCAAAATATATATGGGTACGACTGAAGGTTATGTCGCTTTTTATCCGAGAAAAATTCCTACAAACGAACATAAGCCGTGTGTCCGATTCACTGAACTGCTCTTGTCAAATGAGGTTGTTAATCCCGACGAAAAGCGAGAAAATCATCTCGTTTTGCCGCAGTCTATCGTTGGCCTCGACCAGATCACGCTGAAGTATAATGAAACAAATTTTTCAATTCGATTTTCCGCTTTTAATTTTATTCATCCTGAGAAAAATAAATACCGCTATAAGCTGGAAGGTGTTGATAAAGAATGGATAGAAACTTCCCGAAGTACCGGAGTTGCTTCGTATTCGAACCTCAATCCGGGGCATTATGTGTTGAAAGTCTATGCCGGGAATGAGGATAATGTTTGGTCTTCTGAACCGATCGAAATGCATATAGTGGTTAATCCCCCATTTTGGTTCTCCTGGTGGGCAATAGCACTTTATGTGGCGGTATTTATCTTGGTGGTCAGATGGTTTATCAAATATCGGTTAAAAAGAAAGCGAGATCATCTTGATCAAAAAGCCCGTATGTTGGAAGCAGATAAGCTGCATGAAATAGATCAATTGAAACTCAAGTTTTTTACCAATATCAGTCATGAATTTAAGACACCCCTGTCTTTAATTATCAGTCCCCTTGAATTATTGATGAAAAATGATACGAATCCCGAACAGAAAGGAACTTTAGGGATTATGTACAAGAATGCACAGAAGCTTCTTACCATGGTAAACGATATTCTAGATTTTAGGAAACTTGATCAGGATAAAGCGAAGCTCAATATTTCATCTGGCAATATCGTTGAATTCGTCAAAGAAATAAGTACCTCTTTTTTATCCATTGCAGCTGAAAAAGCGATCAAGCTTACTTTTACGGTGAGTGATCAATACATTAATCTGAGCTTTGACAAAGATAAGATGTATATGGTCATGTCAAATTTGATATCTAACGCTTTTAAGTATACGAACAACGGAGGCCATATTGACGTCAGTGTGTATATATCCGAGAAGGTCATCGATAGCCAAATCGATAAAAGGTTATATATCCGGGTTTCTGACACCGGTATCGGTATAAAAAAAGAATATCTCGAGCGTATTTTTGATCGTTTTTATCGTGTTGATTCCGATGAAACCCAAGGTGTTGTAGGGACGGGGGTTGGTTTACATATCGTAAGTGAGTTTGTCAAACTTCATGGTGGAAGTGTGGATGTAAGTAGTGAGTATGGTAAAGGGACTGTATTTACCCTACAGATTCCAGTGATAAAAGAGGTTTTTGAGGGGCATAAACAGGATGTTATCTATTCAGGTGCCGATAGCGAGATTACCCTCGCATATCGGTCTGAAGGGGAGAATGAAACAATTGTTTCCCCTAAGAGTGGCGTTTACACACTGTTGATAATCGATGATAATGCAGATTTTAGATTGTTTTTGAGCGGTCTTTTTGGCGATGAATATAGCATCTTATCTGCTCGAGACGGGCAGGATGGTTATGATCTAGCTGTCGAACATATTCCCGATATTATCCTTTGTGATGTTATGATGCCAAATGTAGACGGTTATGAATTTTGTCGAATAATCAAGCAGGATATAAGAACTTCACATATTCCAGTAGTTTTGCTTACTGCAAAGTGTTCGAATGAGAATCAATTTCAAGGTATGGAAGCTGGAGCAGATGCGTATATTTCCAAGCCATTTAATATTGATATCCTGCGTGTTACTCTTGCAAATATTGCCAAAAGACAAAAACAGCTACAGGAAAAGTTTAAATCGAGAATTGATATCTCAACAACGAAACCAGAAATAGTTTCTATGGATCAAAAATTTATTCAAAAAGCGGTTTCCATCGTGGAGTCCAATATAGCAAGAACAGATTTTTTGGTCGAAGATCTATGTCAGCAGATGGCAATGAGCAGAGTCAATTTCTATAAAAAGATGCTTGCATTGACAGATAAAACGCCATCCGAATTTATCCGCTTTATCCGGCTTCAGAGAGCGATAGAAATGCTTGAAAAAAGTCAAATGTATGTTAATGAGATCGCTTTTCTGGTCGGATTTAATGAGCCTAAATATTTTCGAAAATATTTTAAGGAAGAATTTGGAGTTACGCCCAATGAATATAAAAAATCCGTCGCTAACAAATTTCAACAGTTTAATAACTAAATTAATTCAATTTAATTTAATTAGCCCGTATTGGATACCGCATTACAATACAGTGTAAGAAATATGTAGAGGCTGAACTTTATTGTTTTTCGTATTGAAAAGTGTGCTGCTCTTTAATATTTTTGATTCCCTTTCTATTTAACCATTCGATAAAATGATCGGGATCGTCCGGTGTAAAATGGATAACCTTACCATTGTTGAGAAGTAAGGAAAATATACCACAATTCGCAATGAATTTGATGATTTCATCAGAACGGTGTTTCAATAGCGGAAAATATTCCATTAAGTTTATCTTTTTTTTCTTTTAAAAATAGGTCGGATAAAATATCCAAAATATGCGTTAAATGGTTAATTCAATCGATTGCATGAACTGTTTCAAAGATGTGAAATTTAGTTGATATTTCTCCAAAAGATTATAAATTATTGTCGATATTTTTTTTGCATTAAATTATTCTTGTTCGACGACCTGATCGGCGCTTTTTTTATAGGTCTTCTGCAAACACCTTTTAACAGACTTGTAGTTTTTGATCTTAAAAATAGCCTGTAGGTCGCGATCTAAAAGCTAGTGCACCTGGCTTCGATAAGTGATTTTAAACATTTTTACCCTTCTTTTAAATATTCGTTGCAAAGCTCTTTTGCCGAAAGCTATAGCTTTGCTTTGTAACCAATTGGCAGATAACCGGTCGATTTTAAAGCAGTGATCGGGTAAACTACAATACTGATTTTTTAGGATGCATCTTATTGAAGCAAAGTATTTATGCGTCGTGTCTTAGGGCACATGTTGATGTATAAAAACAACATAGGGAAATAACCAATATATAAATAAATAACCAAGTAAGTGCCTTTAGGGGCTAAAGGACATTTATCTCAAACAAAGATTATGAACAAAAATTATGTCTCTTCTTTCTTTTGTTTTCCGAAAGAAAGGAATAAGAAAGTGAAGTGGTTGTTAGTGGCTTCGATGTTAATGGCCATGGGACAGCTATCCGCGCAAGAAAAAGTCGTCCATGGGAAGATCTTAAATGATCAAGGAAAACCAATTATTGGAGCATCGATCAAAGTGAAGGATAAAACCCTCAGTACATCAACGAATGAGAAAGGTGAATTTGTCCTTAAGCTGAATCCAGGAGAGGTCATCGTTGTATCCAACGTAGGTTATAATCGTGTGGAGTATGTCATCGGCAATTCTTCGGAAATCAGTATTCCACTTGTTGCGGCCGAAATTGCTGTGGACGAGGTGGTCGTGGTGGGTTATGGTAAGCAGAAAAAGGTCGATCTGACATCTTCTATTGCTGTAGTTGATACCAAAGATCTTGTGAAAGTACCCGGAGGTACAATAGCTACGCTTCAAAGTGCTGTACCCGGGGTGCAGGTGACCAATGGTGCTATCCGCATCCGAGGCGTTGGATCTATTAACGGAACCGATCCGCTTTATGTGGTTGATGGGATGATCGGTGGAGCGATGCCCGACGAAAATAATATTGCTAGCATTCAGGTCTTAAAAGATGCTGCTTCGAGTGCTATTTATGGAGCCAGGGGGGCCAACGGCGTTATTCTGGTCACCACAAAACGAGGCAAAGCCGGAGATGTGAAGCTGGATTACAATGCTTTTGCTGGTATCAAAAATATTTCCCACAATGTGCCCCTGTTAAACGGACAGCAATTGGCCGAACTGATTAATGAGGAGATGTATAATAAGGATCCTTCACGCAAGGACTATTTAGCTGCGCTGTCCAAACCGTCCGCCATCGGTCAAGGGTATAATATGATGGATGAACTGCTACAGACAGGCAATTACCAACGGCACAATCTCTCGGTTTCTGGCGGTTCGCAAAATGCTAATTTTCGCCTGAGTGGTATTTATGCAACGGATAAATCCATTATTATTCAGGACAAAAACAAGTATTACGGTGCACAATTTATCTCTGATTTTACCAAAGGAAAACTCAAGATAGGTGAAACGCTATCCTTGGGTTATACGCGCCGCAACTGGAGCGACAAAAATATCATCGATGCACAAAAGTGGTCTTCCACTTTACCGCTGTATGATGCCAACAGCAGCACCGGATTTGCAGGGGCCGGCAACGGAACAGATGTGCAGAGTGCTTTAGCAAATGCTTATCTCAACAAAAACGTCAATGACAATTTTTCTGTCAATGGCAATGCTTGGGCTACTTATGAAATCATCAAAGGGCTGACCTATAAATTCAATATGGGGATAGACCTTAGCCGTATTAGAAATGAAGGTTACATTGGAAATTACTCGGTCGGACAATATCAGAATCATAACCCGGATGAGCTCAATATTTCAAGTAGCCAGAATAACCGCTGGTTGTTTGAAAATACACTGACTTATGAAAATAATTTCGGAAAACACGCAATTTCTGCTTTGGCAGGGATTACATCGGAAGAATCCCGGTACAATGCCGTCAATGCTGGTGCCCGTGGTTTGCCCAGTCCAGATGTATTGATTCTTAACTCAGCCTCCTTGGCCAGCTCCCGTCTTGTGGGATCAGGTGTAGGCCAGTCGGCTATGTACTCCATGTTGGGCCGGGTCAACTATAACTACGACAATCGTTACCTGTTGACTTTTAATATGCGACGTGATGGTTCGGCCAACTTTAGTAACCAATACCGCTACGGGAATTTCCCCTCGGTATCGGCAGGCTGGCGGATCAGCCAGGAATCCTTTATGAAAGCTTTTCCTGCGATCAGCGAACTGAAGCTCCGCGGTAGTTATGGACTCCTTGGTAATTCGGATATTGCGCAATATCAATACCAACGGACGGTTAGTTTTGACCATGTTTGGTATTATTTAAACAATGTGATGGTCACGGGTGCCTTACCGCAAACTCCTTCCAATCCAAATGTTAAATGGGAAAGCCAATACTCAACTGACCTTGGGCTCGATTTGGAACTGTTTAATCACAAACTGGCTTTGACGGTCGATTATTATAATAAGAAGACCGAAGATATGCTGATCAATGTACCTATTTCGTTCACGGCCGGGTATGTCAACAACTTTCCCGTGCTGAATGCGGGCAGTATACGCAACCGCGGATGGGATATATTGGCGTCCTATAAAGATCAGTCGGGTGATTTCAGTTACCAGATAGGGGCTAATATCTCTTTTGTAAAAAACCGTGTATTGAGCTTGGGCAACAACAATGAAATCTTATGGGGAAGTATTGCTCCTGGAGGTGAAAATGTGACACGAACAGCGGTCGGTCGATCCGTAGGTGAATTTTGGGGGTATACCACCAATGGGTTATATACGAGTCAGGCACAATTGGATGCAGACAAAGCCTTTGCTCCAAACGCAGCGCTCGGCGATGTCCGGTTTAATGACCGAAACGGAGACAAGGTTTTAAATGATCAGGATAAGGATTTTTTAGGAAGTCCGATACCTGATTTTAGTTATGGCTTCAATGCCGATTTAAGTTACCATAGCGCTATCGGTACATTTGACCTGTCGATGATGTGGCAGGGGAGCAAGGGCAATGACATCTACAACAATAGCCGATATTGGGGGGAAGGGATGTATCATTATTACAATAATTTTGCGTCAACTCTCGACCGTTACCGCGCAGAGGAGCTGATCTTCAAAAATCCGCTGTCCGGTGAAACGACCGTTTATCCCAAAAATACAGATACAGACATTCCACGGGCTGTCTTAGGTGATCCAAATCAGAATTTAAGGGCTTCAAACAGGTTTGTGGAAGACGGCTCTTACTTAAGGCTGAAGGTGCTCAATATCGGCTATAGTTTTTCTAGCCCTACGCTGGAACGCTGGAAGATCGATCGCTTAAGATTTTACCTTGGCGCAAAGAACCTGCTGACTTTTACCAAATATTCCGGTTATGATCCGGAAGTGGGGTCGGGGGATACACGCTCGAATTTAAGCCGTGGAATCGATGGGCAAACACCATGGGGGTTGAGCTTCCCGAATTCAAGAGAGTATTTTATGGGTATTCAAATTACATTCTAATTACTATATCGATATCATGAACAGACACTATATAAAACTAGCTGTTGTTGCGCTGCTGCTACAGTTTTCGAGCTGTAAGCCAAATCTAGATCTCTCCAATCCACAGGAATTGTCGACAGATACTTATTATAAAACAGCAGATGAATTGGAAAATTCGGTCATTCCTGCTTATCAGGCCCTGGTTGGCCGTACTCAAGGGGGCTACGCCCGTAGTTTATACTACGAATTACTGGCCCCTGGAGATGATTATAATCATACCTTCAAGTGGGAACCCATGTACCAGGATACCTACAATACACCGGCTAGTGACGGAATGGCTGCACAGACCTGGAGAGATCTCTGGAATGGGGTGTTTGCGGCAAACCTGGCTATCGACCGTATAACAAATTTTGCGGGTGAAATAGAACAGAATAGAAAAAATAGACTTTTGGGTGAAGCTTATTTCCTGCGAGCGCTGCATTATTTGCACCTCGGTATGCTTTTTGGAGAAACCATCCCGCTCATCAACAAACCTGTTGAGACCAATGAAGATTACTATCCGGGCAATTCACAGGCGGGTGCTGTATACGCGCTGATCGTGGATGATTTTAAAAAGGCTTCCGAATTGTTGCCAACGCGGGCCGCGCTCTATGCCGATAGCAAAATGATCGGCCGGGCAACCAAAGGTGCCGCACAGGCCTACCTGGCAAAAACTTATCTCTATAAACCTATCCTGGCCAAAGGGCAGGCGGCTGACTTTTCCAGTGCCGAAGCGCAATTGAAAAGCGTGATTGATAGTAAAGAATATCAATTGATGTCTTCCTATCGAGATAATTTTTTGGAAAAGAAAGAGAACAATCAAGAGTCTATTTTCGAGGTTCAGCTCTACAATGGACCAGGCTGGCTGGGGGATGATATATCGAGCTCATGGCGATGGCAGGAAATCGGTATGTTTGACGGCACAGGTGGTGCCTGGTGGAATCTGGCTCCCAATAAAATGGCTCACGATGAATTTGAAAATGGCGACCCTAGAAAATACATGACACTATGGTGCGAGGATGGGGCAAAGTTTACCCAATTGGACGGTAAGGTCACGGCCTATGCCGACTGGATGAAAAACCTCGCTACCAACAAAGACTTCTTTGGGACAAGAAAATACTGTCCGGATGTCCAGATCGCGGACTTTGATAACGGCAACAATGACCGGATTTTTCGCTATAGCGATGTGTTGCTACTTTATGCTGAGTGTCTAAACGAACGCGGAGATATTACCGGTGCAAAACAATATATCAACCTGGTTCGTACCCGTGCGAATAATGTGGTCCCAGACGAGCAACCACACCTTTGGTATCAAAAATCCAAGGGGACAATTCCAGACGTAGACGGCTTGATCGCCCAGGGGCTGGTAAAAAACGGTATTCCATTGAATACGATCAAAAATATCATTGTACATGAACGATTTGTTGAATTTTTGGGAGAATATCAACGTTATTTTGACCTGCTACGATGGGGGATGGCTAATCCAACCTGGCTGGAGCCACTGAAAAAAGGAGGCTGGTCTCCCAAAGCAATGTATTATCCTTTCCCGCAGTCCGAATTGGACAATAACAAAAATCTGAAAGGTAATGATATGAACAATTGATTTTGAGATTTAGGTGTTTTTTTATTCATAGTTAGTGGTTAGGTGAAGGCGTCCTTTTGGGGACGTCTTTTTTCTTGGGGAAACAGCATGAAATGGGGGCTTCGTCGATATTGTGCAAGTATTCATCGATTATGTAGTTTCTTTCGTGATTCAATACCGGTACTTTTGGTATGAAAGAAGATAACAAATTATAAACCGAATGCCTTTGTCCCACAATTTAGGCTTAGGCATTCTGACCGAAGATCATTGTATAATGGATAGAAGAACAGCAATTAAGTTTCTCGGTGCAACTATTCCGACCCTTTTTCTTGGTAAATTCAGCGCTGCCCACGCCTATCTGGGAAAAGCTCCTTTTCATCCCGACTGGCGTTCATTGGAAAACTATCAGGTACCTGATTGGTTTCGCGATGCCAAATTTGGCATCTGGGCACATTGGGGACCACAATGCCAGCCTGAACGCGGTGATTGGTACGCCCGTGGCATGTATCAAGAGGGATCGGACCAATATCAATATCATCTTGAAAAATATGGACATCCTTCTGTTTTTGGTTTTAAGGATGTGATCCATCAGTGGAAAGCCGAAAACTGGAATCCGGAGGAGCTGATGGAGCTGTATAAGAATGCCGGTGCACAGTATTTTATGGCTCTGGCCAACCATCACGATAATCTTGACCTTTATCGCAGCAGTCACCATCGCTGGAATAGTGTCAATGTCGGACCTAAAAAAGATCTTGTTGGCGGCTGGGAACGTGCCGCAAGGAAAAGAGGACTTAAATTTGGCGTGAGTGTACATGCAGCACATGCCTGGACCTGGTACGAAACGGCTCAGCGAAGTGATAAAGAAGGTAAGTTTGCAGGCGTTCCTTATGATGGGAAACTAACCAAAAAAGATGGTGCGGGAAAATGGTGGGCAGATTACGATCCACAGGAGCTTTATGCCCAGGATCATCAACTGAGTCTGGACAGCACGGATAATCACACGGTTCACCGGCAGTGGCATTGGGATGTCGACTCCGGGGTGAGCGTACCTGACAGAGCCTATTGTGAAAATTTCAAAGCGCGTACCCTGGAACTGATGGACAGCTACCGGCCAGATATCGTTTATTTTGACGATACGGTGCTGCCACTTTATCCAATAAGCAATGTTGGCCTGGAGATCGCAGCTGATTTTTACAATAAAAGCATGCAGGCAAATAAAGGCAAGGTTGATGTGGTAATTAATGGCAAAATACTGAATGAGCAGCAGCGTAAATGCCTGGTCTGGGATATCGAACGGGGGCAGAGCAATACCATTGAGCCACAGCCCTGGCAGACCTGTACCTGTATAGGGGCTTGGCATTATGACCGGCGGATCTATGATAATAATCAATATAAATCCGCTAAGACCGTTATTCATATGCTGATAGATGTGGTCAGCAAAAATGGCAATCTATTACTGAGTGTACCTTTGCGCGGTGACGGATCTATCGATGACAAAGCAAGGGGAGTGGTTGAGGGTATAGGGGGCTGGATGGCTGTACACCGGGAAGCTATTATCGGAACCAGACCATGGCATATTTTTGGTGAGGGCCCTGCACAGGAGGAGGCTCCTTCACTAAGTGTACAGGGGTTTAACGAGGGAAAAGGAAAAGCTTTTACCGGTGAGGATGTTCGTTTTACGACAAAGGGAAATATACTGTATGCCTTTATTATGGGAATACCGACCGAAAAGCTGATTAAAATCAAGTCATTGGGGCGTTCTGCACCCGATACTCCTGTGGTCGGCAAGGTGCAGCTATTGGGTAGTAAAGATCGGATATCTTTTCGGCAGCTCGACAATGCCCTTGAGGTCCAGATACCCGATAGTTTTGTTCAGAACGATATCGCGACGGTACTAAAAATTACCTAATGATCTGATCGTTTTACGGGCTAAAGCAACTGTTCGACGCCGGATAAAAACTTCAATACAGCATCTCTAGGGATGGCCAGACAAGCCGTGTGACTAAAGCGCGCAATGTTGATGCCTATAAAATGGCCATTGCTGTCGACTATCGGACTTCCACATTCATCGGCATGAATGCGTGAATCGTGAAGAAACACACTTGGAAATTGGTCCCTACGAACTGATTTTCCTTTGGGAATGTTATTTGCCGGATGTGGATTTTCCCTAGTTGGCCATTTGGAAAGGATGACCTTGGTATGAAAATCCGCTGCTCCCCGTCGGTATTGAACCTGTAGCGTATCGCCTGCAGAAAATTGTTGCATGGCCGCATTGATTTTGACGGCACTTGCCACATCATGACCATTTAATGCAATCATATGGTCGCCGACTTGGAGTCCGGCGTGGGCTGCTGCTCCCATGCTATCTACTTTTGTTAAGGTTGGAAGACCGTCTAGCTCCTGCATCTGTGCATCGAAAGTTCCTGGAAGGGGTATACTTGGGAAGGTGCGGGACGACATGCCCAGGACACCGGTTTTGCGCTGATTGGAGGTAAGCAGTGACCATAAATTTAAACCTACCAGTGTATCCGGTATACCTTGTTGTGCAATTTCCGATATGGCGATCGACGGAAATTTATGATTACTTATAAGTGCCACTAGGTCGCTTTTTTCGTCTCTGAGCAGGACTTTTAGGGTGTAGACCTTCTTGCCAATTTTAACAATTGGCGCTTTGCCAACTAAACTACTTTTGGATAAGATCACCTGCTTCTTGTTGCGCAATTGAAATACCGTCCCTAATATAGAAATACTGTCGTCTTGTAAAATACTGCTAATTGTTATGGACTGAAAGTTTGTCTTTGGATGTTTTGCCTGTTTTTTTAGCGCCAATTCCAATAGTCTCTGCTGCTCAGGATCACTACCGATCGAATCGCTTAAACTGGGATAAGTGTCGATAGCGACTGGGTGGCTGAGCGACTGCCAATATTTGCGGTAGCTATTTACAGGGACCTCAAAATTAATACCCTCGGCTCTGTCGATACGGCTATGAAGACCAATGACCCGACCTAGGGCATCAAACAAAGGGCCTCCGGAATCTCCCGGTTCCATGATGCTGCTGCTTTGAATAAAACCATAGTCGTCCATTTTTTTTACAATACGCCCGGTGCGCAAAAAGGGAATGTAGAAGGGCAGTGTTTCGGGATAAGATAGTCCAAAGCAGAACTGGTTTTCAGCGATAGATGATGACCAGCCCATTTCAGCAAAGGGCCAGGGGCCTTCGCCTTGCATCTTCATCATAGCAATATCAGGCAAGTTGCTCTGTTGATCCACGACCAGTCTTCCGAGCGCCTTGGCGACTCCCTGTTTACCATCGGAAAAAATTACGCGATAGAAATTGCCCGGCTTTGTGGAATGTGCCACTGTAAGGATAGCTCCATCCACAGACACAATAACACCACTGAAAGGGGCACTGTTTTGCTGGCCGCTGATACTGTCAATACCAAACATTTTTATCGATGCCGCCATCGCCCGGGCAAGGGTAGATTTCGGTATGTATTGATCGGGTGACGGCTTTGTTTGTGCTAAGCAGGAAGCGGAATAGGTGACCAGGGACAAAATCGTCCAAATAATAATGTAGTGGAAGGCTATGTGATCGGATTTTTTTTTGGAACAAGGTGTCATATTGCGAACAGGTTGATTTATCGGATTAGGTTGGCCTTAGAATGCCGCGGATCAAAGGTAGCAGATTTGTCAACAGAAAAACAAGAACCATCAAGCAGATCCGAATATATTATTGACTTTGCTTTCTTTTTGATCCTGTTTGCCGAAAAATTTATGGCGTACATGATGAAATTGTGAAAACTTGGTAGGAAGAATTTAGGGATGAGTGGTCGATAGGAAGTATCAATTCTTTTTAGTTATCTTTATCCACGAAAAGATTGACCTCTAGCTAAACGAATCTACAGATGAACTATACGAGCGAAAAAGAACTGCTTGAAGATTTCCGAAAAGGGAAAGAGCAGGCTTGCGCGCATGTATACAACCGTTATTTCAATCGCATTTGTTTATACGCCTCGAGTTTTGTGGATGAAAGTAAAGAAGCTGAAGATATTGCCGAGGAGGGCTTTATTCGCTTGTGGCATGGCAAACGGAGCTTTGACAGTTTGTCGCATCTGAAAGCGGCGCTTTATCAGGCAACGCGTCATGTAGGACTCAATCAACAGACAGCCCGACTGCGTAGACTGAATCGGGTCGATAGCTATGTTGCACAACAGGAACAGGATCAAAAATCGCATTTACATGAAATTGTCTATGCCGAAGCAATGGCCGAACTCTACGAAGCTATTCAGAAGCTCCCGCCCAAAGCACGGGAAATCATACAGCTAAGCTACCTCGAAGGCAACAGTAATCAGGAAGTTGCTGATCTATTGCAGATCAATATTCAAACCGTAAAAAATCAAAAATTACGTGCCCTGAGCCTGCTACGTCAGCATTTGAAACGAGATTCCTTCAATTACCTACTCTCATTGATTGTTCTTTTTGGAAAATTTTAATTTTTTTTAATTGTCTTTGGTACTTTTTTAAATCGGTGTGGTATCTATAGATGAAATAGCTCAAAATGGATCCTAAAGAAGAAGAAAAACTTATCCGTATCAGTGCGCTTGTCCTTCAGGAATTGCAGGGAACGCTAACAGGCGAAGACCGTCTTTTTTTGGAAAGCTGGCTGCAAGAATCAGCATCGAATAAAGAGATCTACCAACGTTGTCTGAATGGGCAGCATCAGCGCAAAGCGTATGTTAATCTGCAGTATTTTGAAAAGCAGCGTAATTTTGAGTCGCTAAAAAATAAAATTTCTTTTCACCCAACAAAGAGAAGGCCTGCACTGCTGAAAAGGCTATGGCCCTATGCTGCAGCAGCCAGTGTGCTGCTTGCCCTAAGTGTTGTGTGGTATTGGAATCGGGAAAACAGCCGACCGGTTGAAGTACAACTGGGAGCTGTAAATGATCGACTACCGGCTTCTAACCAGGCTATCATAACGCTCTCCGATGGGAGACGGTATGAGCTAAACAAAGGAGAAAAGCAAGTTCTCATCAATGGTAGCGGAATACGCTATGATGACGGTCATGAAGTTGCGTCTATCGATGCCGCGGTGTCTGCCAAAATAGAAACGCCGCGTGGCGGTACTTACGAGGTTACCTTGCCCGACGGAACCTTGGTCAAGCTAAATGCAGGAACGACACTATCTTATCCGACAGTATTTAATAAAGACAAACGCGAAGTCAGCCTTCGGGGGGAAGCCTATTTTGAAGTTGCCAAACGGAAGGATCAGCCTTTTATCGTGCGGACCAAAAATCAGGAGGTACAGGTATTGGGGACGCATTTCAATATCAATGCCTACCCGACAGCAGCGCAGACAAAAACAACATTGTTAGAGGGGAAAGTGCAGGTAAAAGAACTGATTAGAGGCCAAAAGGTTACTTTGCTGCCTGGCGATCAATCCGTCAGTGCCGGTGCAGAGCTGTCCAGACATCCGGTCAATGTGCAGCAGGAGATGGCTTGGGTATACGGCAAATTTAACTTTGATGGAAAGTCACTTCGGCAAGTGATGGATGAACTTTCCCAATGGTATGCAATTGATGTAGTCTATAAGGGCGATGTACCCGATGTCGCCTTTTTCGGTGGAACATTCAGAACGAGTAAATTATCTACCATCCTGAAAATATTAAAAGACCAGGATCTGTCGTATCAATTGACGGACGATGGGAAACTCATCATTGAAAAAAGTGATCCTAAAGGACAGAAAGGAGGGCATTAAAAAACGTAAAATTATACATTACCATACAATATGAATTAACAAATTGGGCAGTGAATCCTGCAATCTAACCTAACTAAACTAACTAGAATTAATGAAATTAAGTTGTTTTTCACAAGCGACCAGAACCCTTTTATGGCTATTTTTTGCTGTCTTACTCCAGCTAGGCCATAAGGTAAACGCACAAACTGTCACCTATGCCGGACACAATGTTCCTTTGATGGATGTGCTCCAGGCGGTCAAGCTCCAGACAAATTATGAAGTCTTGGGAGCAAAAAAGATTTTAGAATCGGCTCGGCCAATTTCAATCAAAGCCGACAAAATGCCCCTTAAATTATTTCTTGATAAGATTTTAAGTCCGCAGGAAATCGGATATACAATTGAATCGAAGACAATTTTCCTGGAAAGGAAAGCCAGTCCGCGGAAAACCGAACCTAAAAACCGTTCCCCGTTGGATAAGCCATCCCAGCTGCAGGTCCGGGGACAAGTCGTCGGTAAAGACCGTCAGCCACTTTCGGGCGTGAATATTTCACAAATGGGCAATACCATTGCGGTAGCGGATAAGGATGGGCGATTTTCTTTCGCCGGTACTATGCAACCGCTTACATTAAGTATGGTTGGCTATAAAAACTTTACCCTCAACCTGGTCGAAAATAAAGAGGAGTACAACGTGCAGATGGAAGAGGAGGCAAATGCGTTGGAACAGGTCGTTGTGACGGGTTATCAGGTGTTAAAAAAAGATTCCTATACCGGAACCGCAATTACTAAAAGTGGGGATGAACTGCGGCAGGTAAATCCACAAAATGTCCTACAGGCCATGCAGGTATTTGATCCTTCTTTTAAATTGTTGGACAACAATCTCGCGGGATCCAATCCCAATGCCTTGCCAAATATTAATGTCCGTGGATCCTCTTCGTTACCTACCGGGGGGAATGAAGTGCTCCGAAGGGACAATATCACCACCACAATCAATATGCCGGCCTTTATATTAAATGGTTTCGAAGTGAGCGTACAGAAAGTGTTGGATCTGGATATGACACGTATTGAAAGCGTCACGATTTTAAAAGACGCTGCTGCGACGGCAATATATGGTTCAAGAGCTGCTAATGGTGTCATGGTTATCACCACAAAAATGCCTAAGGATGGTAAACTGCAATTGACCTATACACATGAGAGTAATGTGAATATGCCGGATCTGACGGGCTATGATGTTTTACATGCGGCGGATAAATTGGCTTATGAGAAGTTGGCGGGACTGTACGATGCAACAATTCAGCGTCAGCCACAGGATGCATTGGATGAACTGTATTATCAAAAGCTGGCCAATGTTCTCGGTGGTGTGGACACTTATTGGCTGTCGCAACCCGTGCGAACTGCAGTCGGACAAAAACACGGGCTCTATCTGGAAGGTGGCTCGGAGACTTTCCGTTATGGCGTAGATATGCGCTATCAGACCAGACCGGGGGTCATGAAGGGATCGGGAAGAAATCAATATTCGGGCGGGCTGAATTTTAGCTATAACCTAAAAGGTAAATTTAGATTCCAGAATGAGCTTGCCGTAACCGTCGTCGACGGCCGCGAATCTCCTTATGGAAGTTTTTCGGACTATGTGAGGATGAATCCGTATTACCGCATGACCGATGACAATGGCAATATTATACAGGAGGCCGATATGTGGACAAGGGTAGCAAACTCCGGTAGTGCGCAACGAGAATATGTCCTGAATCCACTTTATAATGCGACACTCAATAGCTTCAATAAACTTGGTTATACCGAATTGCTGAACAATTTCTCTGGTGATTTTGATCTCAGTAATGGACTTCGCCTGCGGGGACAGGTGAGTCTGCTAAAGCGCTTGAATACCAATGATAATTTTCGGTCGCCCTTAGCCAATGATTTTTATTTCTATCCAACAGCGCAGACAGATGAAAAAGGTAGTTATAGCAGCTATACAAACAATGAATTGTACTGGGATGCAAATATCAGGCTCAATTGGATGCGCAATATTGATAAACACAGCTTCAATGTGGTTGGGGGAACCAATATCCGGACAGAAAGTTATGACGAGCGTTCTTTTACGGCCATTGGATTTCCTAATGACCGATTTACAAGTGTGGGGTTTGCTAAAGGATATGCCGAAAATGCGAGCCCTTCGAGTAGCCTAGGGGCCTCCAGGTTATTTGGAGCCTTCCTAAGTGCCAACTATTCCTATGATAACCGTTATCTGATGGACGCAACTGTCCGCATTGACGGCTCTTCCAAATTTGGGTCCAATAAACGTACCGCGCCCTTTTGGTCTACGGGTATTGGATGGAATATGCATAAGGAGAAATGGTTTGCCAACGATGTTATCAGCCAGCTGCGTCTCCGAGCAACGATAGGTCTGACGGGATCTGTACAGTTTGACCCTTACATGTCGCGCACAACTTATAGCTACGATAAGAGCAATTGGTACAGCTCGGGACTTGGAAGTACGGTCCGTAACTATGGTAATGAAAACCTGACCTGGCAGAAGACCCAGAGTACTGATGTCGGTCTTGACCTTGGACTTTGGCATGATCGGTTGACGCTTTCGCCACGCTATTACCATAAGATCACCCGTGATATCCTGGCGGATATCAACCTGGCACCGTCTACAGGATTCAGCTCTTATAAGGAGAATCTTGGCGATCTTGAAAATAAAGGATTTGAGCTCAATGCCAATTGGGTTCCCATTAAAAATCAAAAGTGGACACTGAGCCTGTTGGCCAATTTGGTTCGAAATACAAATAAAATCGTCCGTATTTCAAATGCACTGAAGAGCTACAACGAACGGGTCGACGAAGCACAGCAAGGGAGTGATCTAATGGCTGTACCGCTGCTTCGCTACAAAGAAGGCCAATCGCTTGATGCGATATATGCAGTACCTTCTCTAGGAATCGATCCCGAAAATGGAAAGGAAGTTTACATTAAAAAAGATGGAACTCTGTCTTATGACTGGGATGCACGGGATATTGATGTCGTGGGGGTGGCCACTCCAAAAATGGAAGGATTCTTTGGAGGAACACTGCGCTACAAACAGTTTATGATGGTTGCATATTTCCAGACACGGATAGGTGGTAAAACCTATAACCAGACCTTAGTAGACCGCGTTGAAAATGCCGATCCACGTTATAACGTTGACAGTAGGGTTTTGGAGGAAAAATGGAAAAACCCAGGGGATGTCACTTTTTATAAAAGTATTCAGGATTTGGGCCAGACAAGGGTGTCCTCGCGGTTCATCATGCCTGACAACCTGTTTGCACTGCAGTCGCTTAATTTTTCTTACGATGCACGAAAGGAGTTCGCAAAAAAACTAGCACTGTCAAGCCTGCGTGTCGGACTTGTTGCAAATGATATTTTTCGCTGGTCTTCGGTGAAAGTAGAACGTGGAATTACATATCCGTTTGCCCGGAGTGTGACTTTTACCCTACAGGCAGGATTATAAAAGATGGTAAGTCCCATCCGACGGATGGAAAAAAATATGTACAGATGAAGAAGTTAACTATAGTTTTAATACTGTTCACAGCCCTGAGTACGCTTTCTTGCTCTAAGTGGCTAGATATACAACCTGAAAGCGAAATAGACAAATCCGTCCTCTTCGCCACCGAAGATGGTTTTAAAGAAGCCCTTATTGGGGTCTATACCCGCTGTGCCAAAGACGATCTCTATGGAAAGGAGCTAACAATCGGAACACCCGAAGTATTGGCGCAGAACTATGCGCTGTCGAGCAATGATCCCTTGCGTTATCAGCAGACAAAGTTGTTTAAATACAATGATGGCAATTTTATCGGACGCAAGGACAATATCTGGAAAGGCCTGTACAATGGCATTGTGAATGCCAACCTGATTCTGACTGAGATCGATCAGAAGAAGCAATTGTTTACGGGAAGCAATTATCAATTGATCAAAGGGGAGTCGCTGGCTTTGAGAGCTTATCTGCATTTTGATGCGCTGCGCCTGTTTGGCCCTGCACCAGTTGTGAATGACAAAATCGAAGCTATTCCTTACGTAACCAGCTATTCAAATAAATCTACCAAACTGTCGACGGTGTCGCAGGTACTGGATTCGGTGGTGCGCGATCTAGAGGAAGCCAAAGAACTACTTAAAGTTGATCCAATTCGCTTGAAATCTTATGTGGTCGGTTATCCGACTGTCGGTGACACCCTGAAAAATTCAGAGCTTCAGGATAAAAGTCTCTTTTTACAGAACAGAAGACATCGGCTTAACTACTATGCGGTATGCGGGTTGCTGGCGCGAACTTATTTGTATAAAGGAGATAAAATTAAAGCGTTGCTCAATGCACGTGAAGTGATCGATGTCAAAAAGTTTCCGTGGACAAATGCGACTGATTTTTTAGCAGTCGATGCGGACAAAAAAGACCGGATTTTCTATAAGGAATTGTTATTTGCCTGGTACATCCCGGCCATGAACAGCACGTATAACAATGACTGGTTTCAGGACAATAACAGTGCAATATACCTGGATCAGGACGAAGCAAAGACCATCTATGAGGTTGCAGGTGCCGGAGGTGGTGATATGCGCTATACCCAGTGGTTCGGAACAGTCAGCGTTGGCAATTCTTTTATATCGTCTATTCATAAATATCGCCGAAATACACTGGGCGACAGTTTTGCAGCCAATCTGCACTATTTGGTAGCTCCAGCAATCCGCTTGACTGAAATCTATTATATCGCTGCTGAATGTAGCTATGAAACAGCTCCGGCCCAAGCTGCGGCATGGCTGGATGAGGTGCGTGAACATCGGGGCATCGGCCAGAAAGTGGATATCTCGACCTATGCAAAGCTCCAGAGCGAACTGCTGAAGGAATACCGGAAAGAAATGTTTGCCGAAGGGCAATTGTTCTTTGCTTATAAAAGGTTGAATGTACCGATTGTAGGGCAGCAAGGCACAACAATTCCTGCCAATCAGCAGATCTATGTATGGCCTTTGCCTGATGATGAAATAATTTATGGACAACGGTAAATAGTGACCAAAAATGAAAAAAGATACTTTATTACTTCTGTTACTCCCGATGCTGCTGCTGTGCTCTTGTAAAAAGGCCGGCTTAACGACTTACGACAGGGCAGCAAATGTTTATTTTGATCTGAGCGATGCGGACCGGGATAGCATTGTCTACACGTTTGCCTATGATATGACCAAGGCACAGGATACCATATTTATTCCCGTCAAAGTGATGGGGTATCGTGATCAGCAAGCACGGCATTTTGAGGCCTTCGTAGAAAAGGATTCATCAACGGCCCGCGCCGAGCAGCATTATGATGCGCTGAAATCCCAATATACATTGGAAAGCAATGCCGGCCGGACTCTAATGCCAATCATCGTGCACAATATAAGTGAACTTGAAAATCAATCTGTATCACTGCTCGTCAAACTGAAGGCAAGCGATGACTTTGGTGTTGAAAATCCGGCGCTAATACGGGCACGCATTATTATTTCGGCCCAATTGGAGCAGCCTGCCTGGTGGACGATGTGGCTCGACAACTATTCGCGGGTAAAACATCAGCTCTTCTTAATTGTCACCGAACAGCGTTCGCTTTCCATGGTGGGCCTCGATGCACCCAAGAATCTTTACTTTGCAAATCTCCTGCTCATGATGCTCAACGATCCATTTAAATGGGTCAAAGATCATCCTGAAAAAAAATACGTACTGAACAGCAAAGACAACGGGCAAACCTACCAGTTCTACCACCTGGACAATCCCAGCCGAAGTATCCTGCTGCGAAAAAATAGCGCTTCAGGTAAGTATTATTTTATAGATGAATTAGGAAAGGAAGTCAGATAAGATGAAAAGAGATGTAAACAAATTAAGAGCAATATTATTTGCTGCGGTGTTGTCTTTAACTTTATTGGCTTTGGGCAGCTGTTATAAAGACAAGGGGAATTATGTTATCGACATGCCCGGAGAGCCAAAGGTGACGGGTTTGGACACCTTATATGAAGCTTCGGTAGGGGACAGTCTTATTATAGCGCCCAAAATTACCGGTATTGATGCGGCTTCCGTTAAATGTAATTGGCGGATCGATGTGCCTGAGGCAATTGTCCCTGAAGCTAACCACTACGAAGGGGCTGCGCTGCGTATCGTTTTCGGACTGCAGGCTAAAAGGTATACAGCCCGGCTTACGGTGACCAATACCGCCAATGGAATGAAATATTTCTACAATTTCAAAATTCAGGGAACGACTGCATTTTCGCGAGGATCACTTGTGCTATCTGTTCAAAACGGGGTCAGCAAACTCTCCTTTATCAAACCCGATAACACTGTACAACCCAATATTTATGAGGCGATCAACGGCGAGCCATTACCTCCTGATCCGCTGCATATCCATTACCTGAAAAATCAGTTCACGGGAAATACACCACTGGGCTATTGGATTATTTCCAGGCAGGCAGGTGTGCGGCTGGATGTGAACAATCTGGTAAAAGAAGCCGTAAAACCAGGGACTTTGCACGATAACTTTTTTCTGGCACCGTCGACGATTGATGTTGGAAGCCTGATTGCCCATCCACAAGGCGTAATGATGGGTGTTATCAATGGCAAATTTTATGGTGGAACCACGAATACCTGGGATCAATCGAATACCTACGGGATGTTTGGAACATATGCGGACGGAGATTACGAGTTGGCCCCGGAAATTATTTTGACCGCGGTAGACAACAATTTTAGCGTCATCGCTTTCGAAAAGAATAAAAAGCAGTTTGTGCGCATCAATATGTATGGTAGTCCAATGTACTTCGGTACGCAATATAGTCCAGTCAATACTGAAATTTTTGATCCGACAAAGGTGGGCATGGATTTGATACGAATGGTACAGATCAATAGTACGGACACATATGCGTATGTGAAAGATAGCAACGGGAACATTTACGAGCTGAAGTTCAATGCCAACTTTAATGGACCTTTTATGATCACTGCGGTACACAAAAGACTCTTTTCAAAACAGGAGTGGATCAATGAGCGAACCAAGATGGTGGCGACCCGTAATGGCTACATCTATGTGGCCTACAAAAATCAGGTATTTCGCTACAATCCGCTCAATCAGCAGGTGGAGCAGTTAAAAGCAGCTATCAAATCGGATATCGGATTGCTCAAATTGGATGATGATGAAAATACCCTGATTGCAGGTGCAGAGGGTGCACTGTATTACATGGACATTCGAGTAGGACAGCAAGGTGAGCTCCTCAAAACAATCGAAGGTATCCCGGGAAATCCTGTGGACATGACCTGGCGTAAGTAAAAAGAATAAAAATAAAATCTAATCATATAAACATGAAAAATTTAAAAACAGTGGCTTTGGCACTGGCATTTTTACCCATGGCAGCATTTGCACAACAAGCAAATTTTCAGATCAATGGAAGTGCACCAAAAGCTTTCAATGGTAAAAAAGTGTATTTGGATTATACAAAAGATGGATTTCCGGCATCCGATTCGTCTGCTATTGTGAATGGCAAGTTTAGTTTCAAAGGGACAGTAGAGGAGCCTGCTTATTCAAGAATGGTTTTTGATCAGGAGGGTAAAGGAAAATTGATCGCACAGAATATCGGTGACCGATTATACTTTTATTTGGGTAATGAGACTTACAACATGACCATCAAAGATTCGCTGCGGACGGCTGCAATAAAAGGGTCCCCTTTGCATAATGCATATGTTGCTTATTTGAATGAAATCGGTGGCGGTTTTATGGATATTATTGATGCGGGGAATAAAGCTTTTGCTGCTGTAGATAAAAATGCAGCTGATGCTAATGAACAGTATAAAGCTATCCACGAAAAGTTTGAGGCAAGGTTTGAAGCACGCCGGGTAAAGGAACTTGCATTTGCAGCAAAAAATCCGAGTTCGATCTTTGCGGTGGATGCCCTTATAGATGCGGCCAATAAACGTAAGCTCAGTGAGATCGAACCTTTATTTTTGAAGCTCTCGAAAGAGGTGCGTCAAATGACGAATGCGCGGCAGCTGGAAGCACGCTTTCTGGCTGAGCGAAGTGTGAAAATTGGTAATAAAGCGCCTGATTTTTCTCAGCCGGATACGAATGGGAAAATGATCAAGGTGTCCGATTTCAAAGGACAGTATGTGCTGATCGATTTTTGGGCAAGCTGGTGTGGTCCCTGTCGTGCGGAAAACCCCAATCTATTAAAGGCGTACAACAAGTATAAAAGTAAGGGACTGGAAGTCCTTGCGGTATCCCTCGATGATACAAAAGGAAAAAATGCCTGGTTAAAAGCGATTAAGGATGATGGTCTGCCTTGGATCCATGTTGCGGATCTGAAGGGTTGGAGCAATGAGGCGGCGGTATTATATGGCGTACGTGCTGTGCCACAGAATTATCTGGTGGATCCGAAAGGAAACATTGTCGCTATTAATATCAAAGGAGAACTGCTGCATCAGGAATTGGCCAAAATTTTTGGGAACTAAAGATTAAATGCGGGCTCATTGACCTGAGATTGGAATGCTGATACCGTATACGAAAGATGCACGTTGAAGATCTTCTCTAAACGACGAGGTATATATTAAAGCTAGGGATTGAATCCCTAGCTTTTTTATTGCTGTGTTTTCTTCAGAATCTTAAGCATGCTGATCGCATAATTTTTGCCCAGTTGCCGGTATCCGGTTGGACTAAAGTGTAGTCCATCGCCAATACCGGCACAACCTGCTGAGGAGACGATATGGGCGGTCGGCAGGGTGGCTGGCAGTGTCTGGATGATACTGTTCATACTTGCACATTTCCCACCGTCTGCTGCAGAAAGTAATTCTCCGGCCAGGAGAGGAACATTTTCTGTTTTGAGCTGCAAATCATTCAGCAGGTTCTGATAGACCTTTTTTACTTTGTTGGGCCAATCGCGATCTCCGGTATTGGATTCGCCCTGGTGAAGTAGAATTCCTTTTATAACGCCTCTTTGCTGGGCGATTCTGGCCAATGCCACGAGTTTCTTATACGGGTTGTTGTCATAGGCGGCGAGCATGGACTTCATCCAGTCTGGAGCTTTTGCAACATAATTTGCTGTACTATCCTGATCGAATAACTGGATATGGCAGCCGCCAACAGAGACATTGATAACAGCAATCTCGATATTTTCTGGAAGGCTGTCGACCAGTGTCCGGCCAAAATAGTCTGCAGGGGTAAGACCGGTATGGCAGCGTGTAATGGGAGGCTGGGCAGGATACCATTTGCCTGATTGACGTCCTAATTCGGGGCAGTCTACAGCTTCCAGCAGATGAAAACGTTTGACGGGAAGGGTGTCCTGTGGTTCAAATTTGCCGTGTCCTTCCATATTGGATTGTCCAAAACAAAGGTAGATATGGAAATTTTTATTTTGGGCAGAAGCAGCCGTAACCGTTAAACTGTAAAGCAGCATAAAAAGCCGGAGGATTTGAGAAGATTTTTGTCGCATAGTGATTTTTGAATCTGTATGTAAAAAAGTATTCGCGGTAAGCCATGCCTACCGCGAAAAAGATGATGTCTAGTTTATCTGAGGTTTAATTCATCGCTATAAACTTGAATTTGAACAATTGGCAAGAGGTACCGTAATAATCCCACAGCTGTAGGTTGGAATTTCCATCCATCGTACAGTTGGGTACATCCCATCCACGTGTGGCATCCACTTTCGACAGGATTTTGTAATAGCCATTGGCTACTGCCAGCACCTGCCAGGCTTGTGCATCATTGTTGTAGTTCTGCCAAAGCCGGATGGAAGTGCCGAGGGTATTGCTGTTGCTGGCCAGGTCAATGCAGCGATTACTTGCGCTAGCTTTGGAAACAAAACGCCAGTAGCCATTGCCGGCATCGATGGCAACCCAGCGTTGCGCATTTGCACCATTTCGGGTCCAGGGTCTGAGTACAGCGCCGTTGGCGTCTTCCCCTGATTTTAAATCAACGACTTTGTTGGCATCGGTCTGAAATTCGATTTCGTAAATACCGTTATTGACGAGGCTGGTAACATTGCAATTTGAACTGGGATAATTGGAGGCGGCATATTGTTGAAACCATTGTTTACTAGGAGCAGCGCAGGCTTCCCAATCGTTATTGAAGGCAGTACCTGCATTGGGATCGCCTTTGTGAAGCAGGTCGTCAGGGGCGAGAAGGTTCCAACTCACATTGCCGGATTGATCGACGATATATTTTAAATTGGCACCAAAACCATTGCCACCGGCAGTACCTGTGGAGCCTGTGCCAAAGGTGCCATATCCTTGCGGTGCCCAGTCGGTCTCGGTAATGGCGATTGGTGCAATGTCAGCAATAGGTTTAACATTGGTATTCCAGGCATTTTGAAAGGCCTGATAGGTATTAACGCCACCCCAATATCCGGGATAAATATGTACAGCGTACCCGATGTTGCCACCTGTAATCTGATTACTGACATAGCCTTGGTAATGAGACTGCCAGCCAGTGCCGGGTATCCAGCATACATTGTTGGCACCGTTGTTACGGATAATATTGACCAATGGCTGAAAGAAATTTTTAAGTGCAGCAAAATGTTCGTTTCCTGTTGTTCCCCAAGTGCCATTTGTGCCCAGGATTTCAACGGGTTCGTTGGCCAGCTCAAACATCACATTATCGGCGTTCTTCAGTGCAGGGTGCTGCGAAAGAAAAGTCCATACGGTTTTGAGATAAGTATGATAGGCATCATTGACCGCAATACGGTGCGGACATACACCCGGAGGGCGCAAGATGACATACATACCCCGATTGCGGGCATGGTTGATCAACGGAATAATGACTTGGTCGGTATACGTAACCAAGCGATTGTAATTGAACCTTGAGATGTCATCTTCGGGAATAGGTGCACCAGGATCGTTGGTCCAATAAGGATCGATATGGAGACGAATATAATTGAGATACCAACCGTCGGCCGCACTGCTGAGTTTGTCAATGACGGCTTTGTTGTAATTGAGCGCTCCTTGTACATTGTAATTGTCCCAGGTGCAGTACCCCGAGTTGGCCCCATACTGACAGCCATTGAACCAGGGGCTTGGCGTAATGGCTACCCCATGCAGGACGATATTATTGTCGCAGGGATCCTTGAGGTACTTTCCGCCTACATGCAGGGTCGGTGTCGACCGCGGCCAGCTTGTGACAGCTTGCGCGGAAACATTGGACTTCAGACTTCTTTCGGATTCGCTGGTCAAGGTTTTTTCTTCCAGCCGCGAACAGCTGGAAAGAATGGTTAATAAAAAGACCAGCAGTAACCACATTTTGTTTGTTCTCATAATTTAAATATTAAAGGGTGATTAATGATCTTATTTTTTAGCCTGCAATGCTTCAGCGACAGCCTGATATGCTGGCTTTCGAACGAATCCTTCGGTCCATAAACCGATCGGTTCTCCCCGCCGCCAGAATGAATTCTCTTGGTCAGGACTGTCTAATGGACTCCATATGGTAATACCATATTGTTTGTTTTTGGGAATGATCTCGAGATATTTCTCAACGACAAATTTGTATAAGTCCGCTTGTTTCTGATACATTTCAGCTGTTGCATTTGTAGTTTTAATACCAGTACCAAGCCCGATATCTAATTCAGACACCTTGATGAACTTGCCGGTGGCTGCCAGCAGCGTAAACATATTGACGATGTTGTCTTTGTTTGTATTGATATCGATGTGCATCTGCGTGCCGATACCATCAACCTTGGCGCCTTTGCTTTCGATGTAGCTGACATAGGCGATCAGTCCTTTACATTTGTTGCCGCTGCCTTCCAAACCGTAGTCATTGATGAATAGGAGATCATTGGTATTGCCATATTTGCGGGCGAATTGAAAGGCTTTTACCGCATAATCTTTTCCAAGATAATCCTGCCAGTAGAATTCGTCATCAGCCAGATCGGTTTTTCCGATTCCGGTCTTCAAGGCATATTGGTCTGGCCAGTCGGACATCGGCTCGTTGACCACATCCCAGGCCTTGATATACCCTTTGGTTTTCTCCAACATGCCGGCAATAAATGTCTCCAGTGCTTTTGTGAGTATGGCTTCTTTCTCGGCAGGTGTTTTCTCGATCGTGCTACCTCCCGGGCTGCCATACCCTTCACCATTGGCGGACTGTGCTCTGGAGGAGTTATTTCCCCAGCCAAACCAACCATCGATATTGTTTTCAAAATCACTGTTGGCGATAAGATTAGTCGAACTGCCTGTTTTTGTCAGCACAACCTTGTCGATGAAAATAGTGCCATCATATTGACCAAAATTGATAATAAAACGGTTGCGTGCAGCAGTTGCGGTGACTTTAAGTTCGTATTCTTTGTAGCTTGTTGTTAATGCCAATGAGCCCATATTGTCACCGGTATAATTGGAAGTGCTTTGCAGATCAATACCAATATTGCCTGTTTTGCTACCACGGGCCACAATCTTCAAGACATACTCTTTACCCACTTCCGTAGGGGTAATGTCATAGGCTGTCTGTGCTTCCCAGGCATTGACAACAGAAGGATTGCTCATTTTTAATGCATGTCCAGCTAGCGCTGGTCCGCCCGAACCCGGTAGAACCACAGGGGCGATCAACTTATTGAGATAGGCAGCGTTTTGTCCCGAATGCCAGCATAAGGTGTGACCATAAAGCGTCATATTGTTTTCCTGCGCAGCGGTGATCAGCTGTTCCACGCGTGATAGATTAAGGCTTCCGTCGGCCTGCACAATGGAGCCATGCTTCATTTCATAGCCTATCACCATTTCTTCAAAATTGCGGTTGGCCAGACGGTAGAGGACTCCCTTGTTAAAATAATCGTTCATATTGAGGGCTACACCAAGCTTAAATGCCGGACTTGCCTGTTTATCTAAATAACTTTTCAGGGGATTGTAGGCGTTTATATCTTCCTGCGCCAGCACTTTTTCCGGTTTATCGACGGCAAATCCCAATGGTTCATATTTGGTACAGGAACTCCAGACGGTGCTGAGCGAAAGTAGGATGACGATAGTTTTATTGATTTTTTTCATCGTTGTTCATTGTTGAATTGATACTACTTTTTGATGGGGGTAAAAGTTTCCATTTTTACGGACCTGTCCCGCATCACGAGGGTATCCTTGCTTGTGATGCTCATCTGTGGCATTTCAATCGCATAGGAAAGATAAAGTGCGTCTCTATCCGTATTGCCCCAGCTGTTTTTTTCGCCCCGTTTGACAAACTTTCCTGTTCCTGTAGCAGATATGCCGGCAGTTGCCGAGCTGATGTGACAGGTATTGTCCTCATCAAAAGTTAAGTTGAGGTTGACATTAATATTGACGTCATCAGTCCCTTTAAAAGACAGCGGTAATACCGATTTCTTTAGCGCTGCTGTCGTGATGTTTTTGACTTCGTCTTTTTCGACATAAGCCTGATGTCTGACCATATTTTTAGTCAAGCTGCTGTTGACACCTTTGCCGACAATCTGGTCGGTGCCCCGACGTAGGTAATTGCCGTGCCAAGGGTTTATATATTTGAGGGCGTAGAAAATAAAATCTTTTGGTGCAACATCCCAATCGGATACAATAGCCCTATTGGCATTCTGTAGGGAAGTTTTGCCGGATAGGATGGAATCGGCGTTGACGACTTTTGACATGCGTAAGGGCAGTACGTAGTAGGTCTCCAATGCTTTGGGATCGGCAAAAAATGCGTCGGTCAGCTGTACCTCGACACCGCCTGTTAGGCTTCCACTTGGAATAGTGATCTGGTTGCTGGCCAGTTGATAGTAGTTGGTCGGCAAGGGCGTGACCGGTTGTCCACCTGGGTAGCTGAGTCCGTTTGTGAGGCTATTGTCGACCACAAAATCGATGCGGATGTCTTTGCTGTTGTTGTACACCCCACCTGTGGTTGCCATGACTTTGACCTTATGCTGGTTGTCGAGGCTGTTGTCAATGATGTCTTCGCCCAGAGTTACCGTTCTGACAGGTGTCTGATAGGCGAAGTATACCGATTGAAATTCGAAGTCTGGGAATTCCCAGTCGTTATTTTTGCAAGACGCCAGGCTTACTAATGCCATCGCGTAAAGGAGATTGATTTTTTTCATCATGTGCGTATTAATGTTAATTCCATCCCGTATTCTGTACAAGGTTGCTATATTTAAGTACTTCACTGTACGGGATCGGACCATAGTACATATAGGTTTCGTAAAGTCTATTTTCAACCGGGATTTCCGTGTAGCTGTTGTTACTTATGCTGATTCCTTTTGCAGCAACATTGATATCCATCTTCCAGCGGCGGAGGTCCCAAAACCGAAATCCTTCAAAGCAGAGCTCCAGTCGGCGTTCGTTGCGGATGAGCTGCCGCATTTGATCTTTATTGTTTTTTACTTGCTCCAGGTAAGGATCGCCATTGTTGGTGCCGACACCGGCACGTCTGCGAATAGCTTTGATGATATCGTAAGCAGAGAACGTAAAGGTCCCCATGCCTGTAGGTCCCCAGGCTTCATTAGCTGCCTCGGCATAAGCCAGATACATTTCTGTCATCCGTAGGCGGACATTGAAATGCATTTGTTGGGTCGGGGATGATGGATTTAGATTAACGTCCTGACGTAGGAGCTTTTTGAGGTAATAGCCCGTTCGTGTAGATGTTTCGACCTTATTTAGCCCATCGTTGGTTGGACTGTTGGCAGTGGTATTGATCGCTGTGCTGCTGACACCTGCAGTTGCTCCATTGACAATAATATAAGTCTTCAATCTAGGATCCCGCTTATCATAAGGATTGGCTTTATTGTAGGCCGAATTGGCATCTCCAATCGGATATCCATTTTCCATGGGGAAGGCATCAACCAGGTTTTGCGTGGGATTGAGTCTTCCTTTTCCAAATAATGTTGGTGGAAAATGGTCCTGTTCCATGCTATTGCTATTTCCTTTGTCGGTACGCCAAAGGATTTCGGCGGGGTTTGATCCGGAGGTTAAACCGTCGACTACATCTTTATTGTACCAGGTAAATCCTTTAGGATCGATGCCACTGGGGCCGCCTTTGGCTTGGATGACTTGTCCGGCATAGGTGGCCGCTTGCTCCCAAGTCGTTTTGCTGCCTTCACTGTATGCTGGACTTGCAGCCAATAATGCCGCTCTGGCGCGGATCGCCTGTGCGATGCGTTTGGTCATCCGGAGTTTGAAATAAGATCCGAATACGCGATTGTAATCGTCCTTATTGATCGTTCCTGCATATTTGGCCGGGATCTGACTATCGGCGCTGATGTCTTCATAATCCATCGGCAACAGGTCTTCTGCTTTTTTGATGTCATCGTAGAGCTGTTGCATGCAGGTTTCAAATGGTGCCCGTGTATGGTTAAAGTCCGAATTGATGGTTTCGGGAGTCAGAAGGATGGGGACACCCATGATTTCCCCGGTACTTGATTTCCCAGCATGTGCCTGCAGCAGGTGAAACATAAATAGGGCACGAAGGCCATAAGCTTCACCTTTCATCCGGTCGTTGAATAGGACGCTGACCTTTGGATCCAGCGCCCATTCCACCTTATCGCTCAGGGATAAAAAGTTGTTGAGGTATTGCAAAGCTGCGTAACTGTTGCGCCATTGGTCGAAAGGGTTGTTTATGCTTGTCCATTGCCCCGTGGCTGTTTTAAGATAGGTGTTGCTTTTATCGTTGCTTACTGCATTGTCGGTGGCAACATCATCGAAGCTATAACTATTGCCCGGAACGCGGTTGTACCCGTTTAGGAGCAATCCTTGGGCATACAGGGGACGGCTGTTGGCCGTTTCAATTTCAAGATTATTCTCTAGAGCCGGCTCAAACATATCTTCACAGGAGGAAAATAGTAAGCTACTTAGGATGGCTATGGTTAGTATTCTTTTCATCATTCTCGGTTTAAATATTTATGATTAAAATAGTGCCTTGAGGCCGATGTTGAAAAAACGCATCTGCGGTGCCTGGCTAATATTGAGCTGCATTGTTTCCTTTTCCTTTGCGATCGTTAAAAGATTGGATCCCATAGCATAAATTCCCAGCTCGTGGATAAATTTGGAATTGAATAGACGCTTTGGGAAATCGTAAGAAAGCTGTACTTTGGACAGGTTGATGCGATCGGTTTTATAAAGCCAGAAGTCTGAGCTTCGGAAATTGTTGTCACTGTTGAACGTCGTAAGACGTGGGTAGGTAGCGGTTTCTTTGGTCGATTCCGTCCAACGATCACGCACTACTGCCGAATATTTGTCTTCCCCGTCGACCCAAAAGTATGCGCTATTTTTGATGGCTTTGGCTCCGAACTGTCCAGTGGCAGCAGCAAATAGCGTAAAATTGTTCCATTTAACCGTCAGGTTGCAACCTAGGGTCAGTGGGGCACCAGCCCATCCAGCTTTACCTAAATAAACTTCGTCGCGCGTATCAATAGTACCATCGCCGTTTTGGTCTTTATACTTGATGTCTCCGGGTTTTACCTCTCCGAATGAGGAAAATGCTGCATTGTCTATGTCGGCCTGACTATTATAAAACCCATCGTTTTGTAGTCCCCATATGGCATCCAAAGGCTTTCCAGCCCGGTTTTGATAGGCGAATTGGTATAATTCGTCACGTTGCACGGCCTTTGTCGAGTAATACATCCCATTGAAACCCAGTGATACAAAAGTTTGGTTTATTTGTTTGTTCAGATTGATGCCAAAGTCGACCCCGCGGCGTTCGTCACTGTTGTAATTGATGTAGGGAAGATCCGAGTAAACCGGCCAATAAGTCATAAAATACATCGGATACTGTGTTGCCGCCTGCACAAGGCCACCGCTCATCCGATTAAAAAAGTAAGAAGTATTGAAGGTGATTAAATTGTCGTAAAGTCCGCCCTCAAGGTTGACGTTAAATTCCTTGCGCTTAGGAAACTTCATGTTAGGATTGTCTCCGCGACGTCTATCAAAAGTATGGACGAGGTCGCCATCGCGCCAGCTATACCAGGCAGCATCGTTGTAGGTGTAGTATCCCTGATAAAGATAATAATCGGAGATGTCCAGGTCGGTGTTTAAGATACCTGCAGAGGCGGACAATTTTAACTCATTGACAACTTTGCTGTTGGCGAGAAAATTTTCTTTTGACAGGCGCCAGGCAAGTGCTAACGTTGGTGAGAGAGCCTGACGGTTTCCTTGGGGCAATTTGGCCGAATGACTATAAGCGCTACTAAAGTCAACATAATATTTACTCGAATAGTTGTAGCCTAGTTGAAGTCCGAGGTTGGCATTGCTGATTTTGTGGTAGCTTCCAGAGGCAGCGATCTGAAACGCATTGGCCAATAGGATCGCCGAAACATGATGTTTATTGTCGTAGGTACGGTTAAAGTTTAGGGATCCATTGAGGCCGATGGTCTGCCTATAGGTGCTGCCACTGATATTTTGTATGCCGGATATACGGTCATCACCATATTTTGTCAGGCTACTTATGAGGTCCTTTCCGTCGTAGTTGTTCCACGAAGCCTGATAAACTGCATAATTGTTGTTATAGGATTGATTGTAATTTGACTGATAATCCACCGCGAGATTGGTTTTGAAAACGAGGCCTTCGAGGATATTTTTTAAGTCAAAATTCAAGCCGGTATTAAATTGAAACTGCCGGTTAAGATAGCGGTTTGTACCTCCGGCATAGACATTGGCAAAAGCATTGGTCTGGTCCAGCTGACTTCCGCCCAGCAGGTATTTGCCATCAATGAGAAAATTACTGTTGTTGACATAGACCATGGAGTTGACATCGTTCTCTTCGATCATATCAATAGGGATGAGGGGGGAGAAGCGATGTGGCCGTCCGGTGGCCGCCGCACCCCAATAGTCCGTATTCACCCCTTTGGAAATATAAAAACTGGCGGCAGCATCTACATTCAGGGAGATCAGATCATTGACTTTAACATCAATGTTGCCGCGCATATTAAATCTATTGGCGCCTCCGTTTTTTTTCGCCTGACCAAAATTGAGCAGGGAGCCTTCCGACCAAAACCCAAAGTTGGTATAGTATTGCGCGCGCTGATTGCCACCGGAAATTTCTGCGGTTGCATCGTAACGGTTGTAATGATCTTTGATGTAGTCTGAGGCGTAGTAATCGACATTGGGATAACGATAAGGATTTGTTCCGGCGGCATGCTGGTAGATAGTTTCGGCACTATAAAGTGTAGAGAGACCATCATTCTGCCGGGCCTCGTTATAGAGTGTCATATATTCTGCTGAACCCAGGTATTTTGGATAACTGATTGCTGCATTGATACCACTATTAGCTCTAATTTTAATTTGCTGATCACCAGCTTTTCCACGTTTTGTGCTTATGCTGATGACGCCTTTGGCTGCCCGGCTACCATAAAGGGCGATGGCATTGGCTCCTTTTAGCACACTGATCTGATCGATTTCTGTTGGCATAACGTTATTGGCGTCGCGCGGAAATCCATCCACTAAAACCAGATAACCGCTCATCCCCCAAATATTGCCATTATAACCAGCAATAAAGGCGTCTAGATTCTCCAGACTGTAGGTGTTGTAACTCTTGTCGAGTACCTGTGGGATGTTGATGGATTGAACATTGCCCATCAGGTCTTTTTTCGGAACTTTCCGGAAAGCAACCTGTACAAGTGCTGTACTGTCTATGCCGGTACTATCCGGACGAGCGGCTGTTGAAAATGCCGGGAATCTATTTTTATACTGTCTAATGGTTGGATTAAAGACTTCTTTGGCCATCCCATCGGTGACCGCTATGCAGTTTAATCCAAGACATAGTGCTATGCTTAATTTTTTGTACTTCATTTTTTGAATGATTAAATGAAAAACTTGTTACCAGCCTGGGTTCTGATAGAACTCGGGATACATGTTGACATCTCTTACCTTTAGGGGCAACCAGTAATGCTTGCTTGTAAACTTGCGCTCCAAAAGCACATTTTCTTTGATGTTGACAATGCGGTTTTGGGATGGGTCTACGGTATTAAAGGTTCCTGCCCGATCAAATGAAACCGATTTTTTTAAGGTGTAAGGAGATTCGGTCAATAACAGCCAGCGTCGAAGATCATTAAAGCGATGGCCTTCAAAGGCGAGTTCCACTGCACGCTCTCTCCGTAGCTCGGGCAATAGTGCAGTTGCTGAACTTAGAAATTTAGCATCTACATGGCCTACTCCGGCGCGATCCCGAACGACGTTGATCGCGTCTACAGCTGTTTTGTTATAATTGTCTGCTTTGCCTGTGGCGGAGTTGGAAGCCATCATCGCTGACTCGGCATACATCAGATAAACATCAGATAGGCGCATGTAAGGCACATAAATATGAAGATTGGAACCATAATTATAGGCTTGATCATATTTGTTTGCTGTTATAGGGACAAATTTGCGTAACACATAACCTGTCTGGCTGCCAGACTGTATATCTCGGTAGCTTCCATTGCTGTAGAGGTTAGCGTAACGGTTTTTTTCATCCTGCGTATTTCCCTGAACGACTTTTGTTCCATCAAAGATGATATCCTTATAAAAACGTGGATCCCGGTCTTTCCATGGGTATTCGGCATTGTAGCCTGACTCGGCATCGGACTGGGTGATGTCTTTGATCGGTAAACCGTTTTTCATACCATAGTAGTCCACATAATTTGCTGTTGGGATAAACTTCAGTGCATCCCCATCGGATACGACCAGTGGGATATATTGTTTACTGGTTCCAAAATTTGATACCCATGCATCAATATAAGGGCCCCTGAATATTGCTTCGGTACTGCCCGGCATGGCCCAGTTTTGTCCTGTGGTGTAAAAATTTAAATGAATATTGGCCATTGGAACAAGGGCGTAATTCGTTTGCCCGCTTTCGACGAGGGAAAGCAGTTCGCCAAAGGCTTGGGCTGCCTTTTTGCAATACTCCGTATGGTAAGCTTTAGTTCCTGTCGACTGAAAATTCATCAACGGACTTCCCGCCCAGAGGTAGTTTTTGCCGAGATAGGCCAGCGCCATAATTTTATTGATGCGCAGCTGGTTTTTTCCTAAAGTCCGTTTTCCGGCGGTGGTATTGTCCCAATCAATCGGTAAGAGATTGGCTGCTTCTCTAAAATCGGCCGCAGCAAGATCCGCACAGGCATGGTAACTCAGTCTTGGCAACCGAAGCTTTTCGTCGCTGGGAAGTACATAATTGATATAGGGCATTCCGCCAAAATATTCCATCAGGCGGTGGTGAAACCAGCCTCGGAAAAATAACAATTGCCCCTTGATCAGATTTTTCTCTTCCTGTGTAGCTTCGGTCAATTTGTCAATATTCTCTAGTCCGAGACTTACTTTTCTCAGACCAAACCAGGCTGCACTCCATAGATCGCGAAAAGCGCGGTTGGCAAAGACATCCCCGTTTGCTGTGGTAAAATCACCTTGATCCATCCAGCCGGAGCCCCAGCCGTCGGATTCTCTTTGCCAGCCCCAGAAATTGCCGTTATCGATTTTGTGGACGAAATGATAATTGCCAGCCGTTGAGGTCATTTCATCTTCGCCCCAGTTCCAAGAGTTCGTCCAGTAGTTATTACTAAAGTTGACAACACAGCTGTAGAGCTCTTCCGTATATCCCTGGAAGTTAATAAAGTTTTTAAATGCTTCTTTGGAGGACACATTGGACTGCTCTTCTTTGTCTAAATATTTTTTACACGAGAGTAGGGAAGAGGAAGACCAGATCACACCAGCTATAAAGATTACCTTGAAATACTTTTTCATATGGGTAGGGTTAAAATGTAATGTTTGCACCTAGATTAAACCGCTTTACAGTAGGGTAGGCTCCCTGTGAAGCCCAGCCTGTACCGGCGTAATTGGATTCACGGTCATCCGGCATTTTGGACCAGAAAACTAAGTTGTTTCCATTGAGGAATACGCGAAGATTTTGAAGGCCCATGCGTTTGATGATGCTGGATTCCCGGTTAAAATTGTAAGCAATTTCGGCTGTTTTCAGGCGGATGTATGAACCATCAAACATATATCGACTACCGGGTGTATACGTGCTCGATTGCGATAGCCAGCGAGGCAGTGGCACATCGGCATTGACATTGTCTTTTGACCAATAGGAACCTTCGTCGTAAGCCAGGTTTAACTGGCCAGAAAAGCTGTTGAAAACAACCTGACGGGTGACATTATTGACGGCATACCATTGTGTCATGATACTAAAATTCTTCCAGTCGAACCCAATCGTACAATTGTATGTGTTTTGTGGAACCGAAGGAAAGGCGTAAGGGATATTATCCTTAGCATCGATAATACCGTCCCCGTTATAATCGAGTATATGATAATTGCCGGGTAGTTTGGCTAGATCATTACTTTCGTGCGCAGTACTCGAATAAAGTTCGTCCCAGGTATTATAGTAGCCTGCACTGACGTACGAGTAAGTCTGATTGACCTGTTTATTGTCTGGTTTTTGGTACTCGGGGAGCAATTCGGGAGCATCGGCATTGATGACTTTATCCTTGGCGTGGGTAAAGTTGATATCGGCCCATATTCTCGAGTCGATATTGAGCTTTCTGTTGAATTTTAGCTCAACCTCAAATCCTTTGTTTTGAACTTTGCCGAGGTTGGCTGTTGGTGCCTCCATCCCAAAATAGGAAGGGATGGCTCTATTGGCGCCGCTGATGAGAACATCTGTCCGCCGGTCCCTAAAAAAGTCGACCTTACCGCTTATCTGGCTATTGAATAGACCGAAATCGAGTCCGACATTGAATTTGTTGACTTTTTCCCAACGGATATTTGGATTACCGAGCGCACTTTCCTTGTACCAGACATAGGGGCTGGTATTGCCGTCGGAATAGGAGAATCGCCCCTCAACGCCCATGCCGGCGGTGCCGCCATAAGCCCATTGGGTTAGATATAGAAATTGCCGCCCACCACTATCGTCACCGATGTCACCGTAAGAAGCACGGAGCTTAAGCATATTCAAAAATGAAACCGGCTTCATAAACTCTTCTTCACTGACTAACCAGCCTAGACCTCCTGAGTTGAAAAAGGCAAATCTGTTATCAGGACCGAATTTCTCTGATCCTGTATAGGCGCCATTATACTCGAGCATATACTTGTTTTTGTAATTATAGGTTGTCCGGAATACCCAGTCCTCACGATAGGAGGGGATCATACTTCCTGTACCGGTTTGATTGCGGTTGAAAAGTCCCATGGCAGTAATGTTGTGGTCTTTGCCAAGGGTGGTCGCGTAGTTTAATTGCAATTGATAGAAGAGTCTTCTGTAGGTGGACCAATCCCTGACTTGTCCGGCGCCGGTTGTCCAGTTTATACCTTCGACAAAATCAAATCTGTTGGTGCCATCGAATGCAATCTGGTAGGTTGGCAGTCCGGTATTGGGATCTATCCATTTACTTTGTGTGCTATTGTTGGCGTCATTGATACCCCGGCCACCTTCGACAAAGGTATTATCCAGTGAGATCGTTCCGCGAACGTTGAGGCCCTTCGCTAAAAACTTGAGATCTTGCTCAAGTGTAAAATCCGTCGTAATACGGCTTGTGGTTACATATTCAGTACCGCTGATCGCCAGCACGCGGGCAGAGTTTATTCCTGCTTGCGTGTTTAACGCATAGTAGCCCCATGTTCCATCTGCGTAACGTGGATAGATAACGTCAGGAGCTACGGTATAGGCCGCGATCCAATACGAATAATCGTTGCCACCGCCCCATGGGCTTTTTTTGACACCGCGGGATCCTGCCAGGTTGGTGGAGAATTTAGTTGTGGGGGTGAGCTGGAAATCCAGATTGGAACGTACATTCAGACGGTTAAATCCGTAACCGGCTTTGTATCCGCGTGCATTTTCGAATTGACGGAACATATCGCCTTCGTAAAGAAAATCTGCATTGGCAAAATACTTGACAAAGGGTGTACCACCGGCAATATTGACGCTGCTATTTTGTGAAAAGGCTTGGCTCTTAAATAATTCTTTTGCCCAGTCCGTATTTACATAGCGTTCGCGTTCTGTCTGGTCAGCAGGAAAACGGTATTTGTTGATGATATCCTGTGGAAGATAGTTGGCCCAGCTGGCAGGTGAGATGCCTAATTCATTTTCGATAACCTTGTTGCGTAACATTAGGGCATCGTATGAATCCATTTTACCGGGAAGCTGCGAAACAGTTTTGATGATATTGTTGACAGTACCACGTATCAGCATATGCCCTTCCATACCCCGCTTGGTGGTGATTAAGATTACACCATTGGCTCCTCTTACGCCATAAACAGCAGTTGCTGATGCGTCTTTGAGTACTGAGATGGTTTCAATGGAACTGATATCAACGGCAGATAGCGGCCTTTCCACACCATCAACCATGACTAAAGGATCGGTATTATTCCAGGTACTGCGTCCGCGGATTACAATACGGGGATCTTCTTCACCGGGCATTCCGGTACTTGCTGTGGTTATCACTCCCGGCACGTTGCCCGTCAGCGCAGCCCCTACACTCGAAACACCTCCAGCACGCTCTAAAACTTTGCCTGAAGTCTGGGCGATGGCTCCAACGACGGTTTCTTTTTTCTGACGGCCATAACCGACAACAATTGTTTCTTCGATTTCAATTGATTTGTCGATTAGCTGTATCTCTACGGTATTCTTATTGTTGATGTCGACTTCAACTTGTCCATACCCGAGCTTGGAAATGGTCAATAAGTTTTTATCCGCAGGTACTTGAAGGGTGAAATTGCCGTTGTCGTCACTAGCTGTAGCCAATGAAGTACCCTTTATCTTAATGGACGCGCCAGCGATCTTTTTATGGTTGCTATCGACTACAATACCTCTTACCTGTCTTTTGGTCTGAGCATGTAGTGTGGACTGTCCCATATAGATTAGGAACAGCAGTAAAGTAAATGGCTTAGCTATACCCCATAGCTTTTTCCAATGCCTTACTAGTGTGATTGTAAATGTAATCATCATAGCATTTTTGGATTGATAAATAGGTTTAAAAAATCTTGGTTAAATTTTCTTGAATTTGTTAGGTAGACTAATACCTGTATTGGGCTCATTTTTGATAAAAATAAACGCCATTTACGGACCGTTTTGTGCTGTCATATTTTGTTTAATAATTGGTTAATTTTTCCGATCTTCACGTTGTCGCAACCGGTTGCATTATTGGTGTGTAATTTTCCCATGATAGGGAAACCTTTCAAAGCAGTTTATAATTGTAGACCAAAGCTAGCCAATGTAAATTTTGACGGATAGCAAGAATGTTTAAATGAAGGATAAGAATGTCAAAAATGACCGACAATAGCGCATAAATTATGATCGAGGCTAGTTTGGAAGGGATTAATTTGATAATTTAGTTCACAGTTCACTTCAAATTTTTGTGGTGGAGATTATTTACCTAAATATATGATACGCATTTTACTGGCATTAAGCTGGATGTTGCTGACGTTTTTTTCGTACGGGCAAAATCATCCTGTAACATTTCAGCGCTATTCTTCAAAAGATGGACTTTCCTCCAATACGATCTATAGTATCTATCGAGATAGCTATGGTTTTCTTTGGTTGGGCACAGAAGATGGACTGAACCGCTTCGATGGGCGTCGGTATAATGTCTATCGATATGATGCCAACCAAGAGAATAGTTTAATGGCCAATCATATTTCGGCTCTGTGTGAAGACAAGAAGGGAAGAATTTGGATTGGTACTAATGGCGGTGGATTGAGTTATTATGATCGTGAAGCAGACCGCATCCGTTCGTATAATCTTACACCTGATGGGAAATGGCTCAGTACCGCAATTAATGCTATCGATACGGATGCCAATGGAAATATTTGGGTCGCTTCCTATGGTGCTTTGTATATACTGGATGTCAATAATCTACAAAAGAAAATGGATCCAACCTATCGGCGTATCGTGGAAACTTTTGCCGACAAAGTGACGAGCTGTGTATTTCGCGATCGGCAAAACAATATGTGGGTATCCTCAGAGAATGGAATATTCCGTCTCTCGGCAGACTTCAAAACAATAAAACGTTTTGAAGTCCTATCGGAACAGGAAGGATATGGGAACGGGATTGAAGTCAGCTCCATTGTTGAAGATGATAAGGGTCGGATCTGGATCGGTTCTATGCTGGGACTTAAATACCTCAGTCCTGGCGATTCTCAGTTCAATAAGTTTATTGCGAAGGACGGGAATGGGGCTTTAAGCAGTCCCCGGATTTATACCTTGTGCCACAATCAAAAGCAGGATCTATGGATTGGAACGGACAATGGTTTGGATGTACTTAATACCAATAATTTTACAGTTCGCACCTTTAAGCCTGATCCAAGTAATGTGCATAGTCTTTCTCACAAATCGATACGGTCTATTTTTGTAGATAATAGCGGAATTTACTGGATAGGTACTTTTCAGGGAGGATTGAATAAATTCGACACCAATTTAAGTCAATTTAGATTAAAAAGCCTGGATTTTCTAGAAGGAATGACCGGCGATCCGGCCATAGTAACCTCGTTTGCGGCCTATCAAAATAAGATTTTTTTAGGCGTCGACGGTGGCGGTGTCTGGAAATACGACAGGGAGACTGATCGATTATCATCCGTCAGCCTTTCTGTCAATCTACCCAGAGATCTAACGGTGCTCACTTTGGAAAGAAAGCTCGATCAGCTTTGGATCGGGACGTATCAGCAAGGCGTCATTTGTTATGACCTCCTTAACGGAAATTTAAAAAGGTACATTGTTGGCAACAAAGAAGATAATCTAAATAATAACGATATTTTTTGTTTAAAAGTTGACTTTAAGGGAAATACATGGGTTGGGACCAATGGAGGAGGTGTTAACATCATTCAAAAAGGGAGTGGAATTGTCAAGAAGTATAAGCGGGATGATCACTTAGGCGATGGAATCCAGGTGCCGGGGAATTTTATACGGGCGCTGGCGGAAGATCAGGAACAGCACATGTGGATCGGTACTTATGGCTCGGGATTAGTGATGTATGATCCTTTGACAAAACGGTCCAAAATTTTTGATAAGGCAAACAACAAGCTACCCAGCAATTATATATTAGCGATATATACAGATAAAAAAGGGGATTTATGGGTTGGAACCAATGGCAATGGGATAGGGTTGCTGCGAAAAGGGAAAGTAGTTTTTGAGACACTTTCTGAGAAGGACGGACTGGCTAATGGTGCTATCCAGAGTATTGTCGAAGACGATAAGGGGCGGATTTGGTTTTCAACGAACAAAGGCTTGAGCTGTTATTCTCCGGCACAAAATAAGTTTAAAAATTATTCGAATGCTGTAGGGTTGCAAGAGGGCGCTTTTATGCTCGGTGCCTCGCTAAAAACGAGCGATGGAGAAATCTACTTTGGCGGTCAGAAGGGTTTTAATCATTTTTATCCAGCTCATTTAAAAACAAACAGTAATCCTGCTAAGGTTGCACTAACTGATCTAAAAATTGACAATGTGATTATTCAACCAGCGGAGAAAGGTCCAATACAGCAGTCTTTGTTGACCTCCGATCGTATCGAACTAAAATATAAACAGAATTTTTCAATTTCTTTTGCTGCACTAAACCTCACTGTACCGGAGGATAACCAATATGAGTACCGTCTTGTCGGTTTTGATAAAAACTGGATTCGCAACGGAAAAGAAAATAGTGCCTATTACACCAATCTGGATCCCGGAGATTATGTCTTTGAGGTACGTGCGAGTAACAACGACGGGATTTGGAACAAGGAAATCAAATCGATTGCTATATATGTTGCTCCACCGTTTTGGCGCACGATTTATGCTTATCTATTTTATGTGATCGCAGTCGTGGGGGTACTTCTATGGATGAGACATCGTGGGATTGAAAAGCTAAAGCAAAAATTTGCGATTGAGCAGGAGCGTACCCAGGCGAAACAGCTCATTGAACAACAAAAAAGAGATGCTGAGACCAAACATCAGCTGGATGCGATGAAAATCAGGTTTTTAACCAATTTAAGTCATGAATTCCGCACGCCAATCTCGTTGATCATGGGACCGATAGATGCTTTGATTGCCAAAAATAAAGATAGCAAACTCGGTGATCAGCTTAATTTGATCAGTCGTAATGCGCGCCGGCTTTTAAATCTGGTCAACCAGTTGCTTGATTTTCGTAAGATGGAGTATCACGAACTCAAGCTGCAGGATGAAGATGGTGAATTGGTCTCTTTTGTGCAGGAGGTATACCGCTCCTTTCAGGACATGGCCTTGCAAAAAGGTATAGACTATTCTTTTTTCCCCTGTCAAGAAAAATTATATTGCCGTTTTGACCGCAATAAGGTGGAGCGCGTTTTATTTAATTTAATCTATAACGCCTTTAAGTTTACGAAAAAGGATGGGGATATCGCCGTAAGTATATCATCTGTCAGTGCGGTTGACAAAAAGCTGCATGTTTACCTCGAAGTGCGAGATACCGGTATCGGGATTCCCGAGCAGTTGCAGCAATCGATATTTGAGAGTTTCTTTCAGTATGATAATGATGGTAAGGTGGCTAGCCAAGGTTCAGGTATTGGACTCTCGATCGCTCAATCTTTTGTTCAGATGTATGATGGCGAAATCTCGGTGAGCAGTCAGCCTGCGAAAGGCAGTAGTTTTAAATTTGATTTGTGGTTAGACCAGGCTGAGCCGGTATACGATGGGATACCTGAACAGGAAACTATCACGCTGGTGCAACCTGTGGAAGCTAGACAGAGCCCCTTGGTGCTGATTATCGAAGATGATGAAGACTTTAGGTATTATCTCAAAGAGTCCTTAAAAGAGCATTACCAGATTATTGAGGCGACCAATGGAAAAGATGGCTGGCAAAAGGCGCTTTTCCATCATCCCGACATTGTGGTGAGCGATGTACAGATGCCCTACCTAAATGGGATGGAATTTTCGCAGAAACTTGCACAGGATAAACGGACGAAACACATTCCTGTGGTGTTGCTGACGGCTTCACAGGTCGATAATGGTCTTGTCTGTGGTCTAGAGTCCGGTGCCGTAGGCTACCTGACCAAGCCCTTTGATATGGATGTGCTGATTGCGAAGATAAATAGCTTGCTCCAGCTGAATCAGGCGTTTAAGGAAGTCTATAGCAAACAGGTTTCTATTTTACCTCCGGAATTGACGATCAACTCCGAAAAGGACAAATTTCTACAGAAAGTGTTGAATTATGTTCACGATAATATTGATAATCCTCAATTATCGGTGGAGGCTTTGAGTGCGCATACGTCGATGAGCAGGGCCTCTTTATACAACAAGCTGCTGGAACTAACAGGCATGTCGCCTGTGGATTTTATTCGTTCAGTAAAACTGGAGAAAGCAGCGAGCCTATTGGAAAAAAGTGATAAGTCTATTTCTGAAATCGCTTATGAAACGGGGTTCGCTAATCCGAATTACTTTACAAAAGTTTTCAAAGCTAAATATCAGATGACGCCGAGTGAATATATTCAGCTGCAAAAAAGCACTTCGGTGTAAGGCGGGCTGTTGAATTGTTATTTAAAAAGATCATTTTGGATCTATTTTTCGGAAGGGTAATCTGTTTTAAACATTTTTACCCTTCTTTTTTTTATTTGTTGCAACCGTATCTTGTTGAAAGCTATAGTTTTGCTTTATAACCAATCGCTGGAAGTCTGGCGAATACTAAACTAATCAACTCAAAAAAATGAAATTTTTTATCGATACAGCAAGTCTCTCTGAGATTCGCATGGCTCAAAATCTAGGTGTCTTGGATGGGGTAACGACCAATCCTTCGCTGATGGCCAAAGAGGGAATCTCGGGCACGGCTCAAGTACATGCACATTACAGAGCAATATGTGCCATTGTTGATGGCGATGTAAGTGCGGAGGTCATTTCGACCGATTATCAGACAATGATCGAGGAGGGGATGTTGTTGGCGGCCCTGGACAACAAGATCGTTGTGAAGGTCCCGATGACCGAAGATGGAATCAAAGCAATCAAATATTTTAGTACAAAACAAATTAAGACCAACTGTACCCTGGTCTTTTCCGCTGGTCAGGCCCTCTTGGCGGCAAAGGCAGGAGCGACTTATGTATCTCCATTTGTCGGTCGCCTAGATGACATATCTGTTGATGGCCTGGCATTGATCCGTGAAATACGTACGATCTACGATAATTATGCTTTTCCAACCCAGATTCTTGCGGCTTCGGTGCGCCACAGTGCCCATATCCTGGGCTGTGCGAAGATCGGGGCTGATGTAATGACAGGACCGCTGCAGGCGATCTATTCTTTATTAAAACACCCGCTGACGGATAGTGGGTTGGCTCAATTTTTAGCCGACCACAAACGTGTCGCTGCGCAAAACAACAATTGAGATGGTCATGACAAAACATAGTATCCATAATTTAGAAGCTATTGTGAAGCAGGTCCGAAGAGATATCGTCCGTATGGTGCATGGTTGCCAATCTGGACATCCCGGCGGATCCTTAGGCTGTACCGAATTATTGGTTTGCCTGTATTTTGAATTGATGCAGCGAAAGGAGGCATTCGACCTGAATGGAGAGGGCGAAGATCTGTTTTTTCTTTCCAATGGGCATATATCACCGGTATTTTATAGTGTACTGGCGCGGGCGGGTTATTTTCCAGTGGATGAACTTGCCACATTTAGGAAACTCAATTCACGGCTTCAGGGTCATCCAACAACGCATGAGGGGCTGCCGGGGATACGCGTTGCTTCGGGATCCTTGGGGCAAGGCCTTTCTGTCGCTATTGGTGCTGCGCAGGCCAAAAAACTAAATCAGGATCATCACTTGGTGTATGTGCTGATGGGGGATGGCGAATTGCAGGAAGGTCAAGTCTGGGAAGCGGCCATGTATGCCGCGCACAATGAAATGGACAACCTGATTGCTATTGTCGATTACAATGGAGCCCAGATCGATGGGGCGACCAACGATGTCCTATCGCTGGGCGATTTACCACGCAAATGGATGGCATTCGGCTGGAAGGTTATTGAAATTATGCGCGGAAATGATATTGGATCTGTGATTTCAGGTTTTCGAAAAGCGCAAGCCTTGACAGCAAGCCGAGTACCGGTGATGGTGCTGCTGCATACTGAAATGGGGAATGGAGTTGATTTTATGATGGGGTCGCATAAGTGGCATGGCATAGCTCCTAGTGATGAGCAGCTGTCCTCGGCTTTAAATCAAAATGCAGAAACATTAGGCGATTACATCGTCTCGTAAATAAGGAAATTTCGAACGAGATAACATGAAAAAATATACATATACAGCGTCCAAAGACACACGCTCTGGATTCGGTGCAGGTTTGCTGGAAGCAGGAAAGGAAAATGAAAATGTAGTTGCACTCTGTGCAGACCTTATCGGTTCCCTCAAAATGAATGATTTTATCAAGGCATTTCCAGAACGCTTTTTTCAGATCGGTATTGCTGAAGCAAATATGATGGGGATCGCGGCGGGCCTTACGATCGGAGGGAAAATACCATTTACGGGTACATTTGCCAATTTTTCTACGGGACGGGTATACGATCAGATTAGACAGTCTATCGCGTATTCGGATAAGAATGTGAAGATCGCGGCCTCGCATGCAGGTCTGACTTTGGGTGAAGACGGAGCAACCCACCAGATATTGGAAGATATCGGACTAATGAAAATGCTTCCGGGAATGACAGTTATCAATCCTTGTGATTATAATCAGACGAAAGCGGCTACGATTGCAGCTGCAAGGCACCAAGGGCCAATTTACCTGCGCTTTGGGCGTCCTGTAGTTCCGGTATTTACGCCGGAAGATCAGGAATTTGTGATCGGAAAAGCTGTGCTGCTCAATCCGGGTACTGCAGTGACTATTCTGGCGACGGGCCACTTAGTCTGGGAAGCCATACGTGCAGGGGAAGAATTGGAAACATTGGGTATCGATGCGGAAATCATCAATATACATACCATCAAACCTCTGGATGAGAAAGCGATACTCAGTTCTGTTGCCAAAACAGGCTGTGTTGTTACGGCCGAAGAACACAACCGGATCGGCGGACTCGGAGATAGTGTGGCACAGCTGCTGGTAAAGCAAATGCCTACTCCACAGGAATATGTGGCTGTAGACGATAGCTTCGGTGAATCGGGACCGCCAAGTGCACTGATGGATAAATATGGCCTAAACGCCGATGCTATTGTAGCAGCGGTATTACGGGTACTGAAAAGGAAAGTGGTGGCTTAATTGAAATTGGGTTGTTACTAATAGGAATGCTTAACCTGATATTTATGTACTGTTAAACCAATTATAATATGAAAAAGATGATCTGCACGGCACTGTGCGTTTTGTCCGTCAACCTGATCGCACAGGCACAACAGGTTGCACCCAAAGGATTTGATGTTGAGCAGCAACTGGCATCGACCGGGAAAATAGATTCTATAGTTTACCCATCAAAAACTGTAGGTGTATCCAGAAAAGCAATCATATATACACCACCGGGCTATAATGCGACAAAGGAATATCCTGTGCTTTATCTGTTGCACGGAATTGGAGGAGATGAGCGAGAATGGTTGAGACATGGAAATCCCCAGGTTATTTTTGATAACCTGTATGCGCAAGGAAAAATGGAGCCCATGCTGGTGATTATGCCCAATGGCCGTGCCATGACGGATGACCGTGCTGGTGGAAATGTCATGGCTCCGGATCGGGTCGCTGCATTTTCGACTTTTGAAAAAGATCTCCTCAATGATCTGATCCCTTATGTAGAATCTAGATTCTCCGTTAAAAAGGACCGCGAACACCGGGCAATTTTTGGATTGTCCATGGGTGGGGGGCAGGCTCTGAATTTCGGACTTGGCCATATCGACACCTTTGCCTGGGTCGGTGGTTTTTCTTCTGCACCTAATACGAAGTTACCGCAGGAATTGCTACCTGTTCCGAAAGAAGCTAAAGACAGGCTTAAACTGCTGTGGATCTCCTGTGGTGACCAGGATGGCTTGCTCAATATCAGTAAGCGGACCCATGATTATTTGCTGGAGCATCAAGTTCCGCATGTATATTATTTGGAACCGGGAGGACATGATTTCAATGTATGGAGAAATGACCTCTATAATGTCTCCCAGTTGTTATTTAAGGAAACAAAAAGTAAGGAAGTGAAATAGTGTCTGGCTATGATATAAATCAAAAGGTTCCTGTTGGGCGCTCTGAATCGGTAGATCTCAATAGGGGATGGAATACCTGAAAAAATAATTCGAAACAGTAGATGATGCAAGCAAGAGAAATGATCGGAAAATTTATTTTTAAATGTGTTGGTGTACTGTTGGTGATGTTATCACTGAACAGTACATTTGCCCAGAAACGATCGGCATTAACGATGTGGTATGATCGTCCTGCCGATGCTAAGGTATGGGAGCAAGCCCTGCCGCTCGGTAATGGAAGGTTGGGAGCTATGGTTTACGGAATTCCGGCTGTTGAGAGAATACAACTCAATGAAGAAACAATCTGGGCCGGAAGACCTTATCGAAATGATAATAAGAAGGGCGGGACGGCATTGAAAACCATTCAGAATTATATATTCGATGGAAAACCTGTTGAAGCCGACCGGCTGGCCAATGAAACTTTTTTCACCAAGACACATGGGATGCCTTATCAGACAGCAGGCGACATTTTGCTCCAATTTCGGGGTCATGAACAGTTTCAGGATTATTATCGTGAACTGGATCTTGAACGGGCAGTCTCCTTGTCACGCTATCAAGTTGATGGGGTGACTTTTACCAGAGAAGTTTTTACTTCATTTGCCGACGATGTGATTATCATGCAGATTACATCAAGCAAGAAGGGAGCGCTCAACGGTACATTGACCTATGAAAATGAAGCGAGGCATCGTATTTTTAAAAATGGGCAAAATCTTATTTTAGCGGGTAGGGGGACGGATCATGAGGGGATAAACGGACAGGTTGTCTACCAAATTCATACAGGCTTACAACATACAGATGGTAATATTGTCGTAACGGACTCGTCGATCGATATACAGCAAGCGAGCAGCATTCGTCTCTATATTTCAATTGCGAGCAATTTCCAGAATTATAAACAATTGGGAGCTGATCCATATACGCTGGCGGCAGAACGGCTGCAAAAGGCCATGGACAAGGATTATCAGCTCGCTTTGCGGCAGCATACGGTCGCTTATCATAAACAATTTAGTCGTTTTCAGCTCCATTTGGGGAGCGACAGCAGCGAACATCTTGAGCCCATACCATCGCGGATTGCAAATTTTGCCCGTACACAGGATCCGGCACTGGTGACACTGTTGGCTCAGTTTGGACGCTATTTGCTTATCTGCTCTTCGCAGCCGGGTGGTCAGCCGGCCAATCTTCAAGGCATCTGGAACAGGTCCATGCAACCTGCATGGGACAGTAAATATACAATCAATATAAATACCGAGATGAATTACTGGCCAGCTGAGGTCACTAATCTTTCCAGTACGCATGCACCATTGTTTTCCATGATCAAAGAGCTCAGTGAAAGTGGAGCAGAAACAGCGAAGATCATGTATAATGCACGGGGCTGGGTGGCTCATCACAATACAGATATCTGGCGTGTGACCAGTCCGATTGATTTTGCGGCTGCCGGAATGTGGCCCAGTGGAGGGCTATGGTTGTCTCAGCATCTGTGGGAGCATTATCTTTTTACGGGCGATAAGATGTTTTTAAGGCAATATTACCCTGTTATGAAGGGGGCTTGTGATTTTCTCTTGTCCACGCTGATAACGCACCGTGGTTATCCCGCGGAAAAATGGCTCGTATTGAGCCCTTCCATTTCGCCCGAACAGGGGCCGCTCGCTGCAGGAGTAACGATGGATAATCAGCTCTGCTATGATATGTTGACCCGTACGGCCTTAGCCGCAGAAGCGCTGGGGATCGATTCCATCTATAAAGATACACTGCTGGCTACGGCGCGGCGTATTCCACCGATGCATATTGGAAAATATAATCAGCTACAAGAATGGCTGGAGGATGTCGATGATCCTCAAAATCAACATCGGCATGTATCACATTTATATGGATTATTTCCCGGCAATCAGATCTCGCCTTTCCGCACCCCTGAACTGTTTGAAGCGGCGCGTAATTCGTTGGTCTATCGTGGTGATTTTGCGACAGGATGGTCAATCGGATGGAAAATAAATTTATGGGCCCGCCTACTGGATGGAAACCATGCTTACGAGATTATAAAAAAAATGCTGACAGTCTCCGATGAAAATCATCCTGATGGACGTACCTATCCAAACCTGTTTACTGCACATCCACCATTTCAGATCGATGGTAATTTTGGCCTAACTGCGGGTATCGCCGAAATGCTGATTCAGAGCCACGACGGAGCTGTGCATCTGCTGCCGGCAATTCCGGAGCTGTGGAAAGAGGGATGGGTAAAAGGAATAAAAACGCGCGGTGGATTTGAAATTGACCTGCAATGGAAAAAAGGAAAGATAAAGGAGCTTAAGGTATTTTCGGCATTAGGGGGCAATTTGCGCTTGCGGACAAGGTTCCCATTAAAAGGCCCTGGGCTCCAGGTCGCAAAAGGGAATCAGACAAATCCTCTTTTAAATCCAATACAAATACCAGGGCCTATTCAGTCTGCGAATTCACATCTGAAAGGGATTGAATTGCCAAGTTTTTATGAATACGATGTGCTGACCTTGCCGGGGAAGAACTACACGTTTAGGGAGCTACTGAATTAATGCGATTAATTAATCCTGTCAATATGTTAAGAATGAAAATCAGCGCTTTGGTGTTCTGCTTGATGAACCTATTTTTTTGGGCAACAGCGCAACAGGCTCATAATCCAATCATCTTTGCCGATGTACCTGATATGTCCATGATACGTGTCGGTGATACCTACTATATGAGCAGTACCACGATGCATATGAATCCTGGTGTTCCGATTATGAAATCCAAAGATCTGGTCAATTGGACCTTGGTCAACTACACGTACGATCGCCTTGGAGATCAGGATGAACTTCAATTGTCAGACAAAAAAAATGCCTATGGACATGGTTCCTGGGCGAGCAGTTTACGTTTTCATGAGGGGCAGTACTTTGTGAGTACATTTTCTGCCAACACGGGGAAAACACATATCTATCGCACACGTGATATTGAGCATGGACCTTGGGTTTCAACCGAATTTAGACCGATGATGCACGATCACAGCTTATTCTTTGACCAAGGGAAAATCTATATGATCTGGGGTGGAGGCCAGATCAATATGGCTGAATTATTACCAGATTTTTCAGGTATAAAAGCGGGAACACAACGTGTTTTGATAGACGATGCCTCCTTACCCGCCAAGCCTAAAGAGGGCAAAGGTGGTTTACCGGCAGAGGGATCCCAGCTATTTAAGATCAATGGTATGTATTATCTTTTTAATATTTCATGGCCAGCAGGAGGAATGCGCACCGTAATTGTGCATCGGGCGAGTCAACTAGAAGGTCCCTATGAAGGTAAAGTGGTGCTACAGGATCAGGGTGTGGCGCAAGGTGGTCTGATCGATATGCCGGGTGGACAGTGGTATGCGTACCTTTTTCAGGATTACGGTGCAGTAGGCCGAATTCCGTTTTTGGTTCCCGTCAAATGGGAAGATGGGTGGCCTATACTTGGTCTTGACGGAAAAGTCCCAGCCACATTGGATCTTCCTGCAAATAAAAGTTTAAGTCCCGGAATCGTTAACTCGGATGATTTTGACAGGAAAGCTGGGCAGGCAGCTCTCCCTTTGGTATGGCAATGGAACCATAACCCAGACTCCAGTCTATGGTCGGTGACCGAACGCAGCGGTTTTCTGAGACTGCGTACCGGCGAGCGTACCGATGATTTTCTGGCCGCCAGAAATACATTGACACAACGCACCACGGGACCAAAATGCAGTGCTTCTATCGCTCTTGAGGTTTCTAAAATGAAAGATGGTGATTTTGCGGGCCTATCGCTGCTGCAGAAAAATTATGGATTAGTGGGAATTCGTATGGAAGGAAATACCAAATCATTGGTTATGATCAATGCAGCGACAGGTGTACCGCGAGAACTGGCGAGGATCGGTATCAAACAGACGCGTGTATTTCTCAAAGCGAGCTGCGATTTTACCGACAGAAGAGACAGGGCTCAATTTTTTTACAGTATGGATGGACAGCATTGGAATTCAATAGGTGACGAGCTGGCAATGAGCTATACGATACCCCATTTTATGGGGTATCGGTTCGGAATTTTTAATTATGCGAGCAAAGCAGCCGGCGGCTATGTAGATGTTGATTACTTCGATTTGACGACAAATTAAGATGATATGAGAAAACAATTTTTTACACGATTACAGTTTGGGTTTCTGACGATGTTCGTGGTCACGATAAATGTATTAAGGGCGCAGAATCCGATTGTACAGACGTCCTATACTGCAGATCCGGCACCATTGGTGTATAACAACCGTCTTTATCTTTATACCACGCAGGATGAAGAGGAATCCACCTGGTTTAATATGAACAATTGGCGTGTATATTCAACCAATGATATGGTGAACTGGACCGATCATGGCGCAATTCTCTCTTACACTGATTTTGAATGGGCAAAAGGTGATGCCTGGGCGGCACAATGTGTTGAAAAAAATGGCAAATTTTATCTCTATGTGCCTGTTATTTCTAAGTTGAACAATCGTGGTGCGATCGGCGTTGCGGTGGGCGACAGTCCACTGGGGCCATTTCATGATCCTTTGGGAAAGCCGTTGCTGCAGAGCGAATGGGGCGATATCGACCCTACAGTATTTGTTGATGACGATGGTCAGGCCCATATGTATTGGGGTAATCCCAAGCTGAAATATGTCAAGCTGAATGAAGACATGATCTCCTATACAGGTGATATCGTTGAGGTTCCGATGACGGCGGCATCGTTTGGAAAAAGAGAGGGCGACCCTAAACGTCCTTCTAATTATGAGGAGGGCCCCTGGTTGTACAAAAGAAACAGTTTGTATTATCTTTTCTGGCCGGGAGGTCCTCTTCCGGAATTTATTGGGTATTCGACGAGTAAAAAAGCAGAGGGGCCCTGGAAGTATGGTGGGGTGCTGATGCCGGCTGAAGGAAAAGCATTTACAAATCATCCCGGTGTTGTGGATTTTAAAGGGAAAAGTTATTTCTTTTACCATAATGGTGCATTGCCCGGAGGGGGAGGTTTCACACGTTCGGTCGCTGTTCAGGAATTGAATTTTAATCCGGACGGCAGTATCCCGCCGATGAAAATGACTGCCGGAATTACGAGGGCACTTGCAACAGTGAACCCCTACGCGCTTAATCAGGCCGAAATGATTGCCTGGTCCGAGTATGTTAAATCCTATCAGAACGAAAAAGTAGGTGTTTTTATAAAAGCGAGGAAAGACGGCGCCTATACCGTTGTGAAAAACGTTGACTTTGGTGAGAAAGGGGCTCGCAATTTTTTTGCGCGGGTAGGAACGACACATCATGGCGGTGTCAGTATGGAGGTGCGTTCGGGGGCTAGTGACGGGCCTTTATTAGCCACCATACAGGTTCCTATGACAGGAGGCGATGATAGATGGACTACCGTGGAGACTATTTTGCCGGATAGTGTTAAAGGGATACACGATCTATACTTTGTCTTTAAAGGCAAGGCTCCATCCAATATCCTGTTTTTCGATTGTTGGAAATTTGGACGGTAAGGTGGTAGCATATGGCTTTTAGATTTAGAAATTTCTTTTGTCTTTCCTCTTTTTTTTGTCATCTGACACTGGTTTTTGTTTTGCTTTTTTGCGGGCTAACGAGTGTTGCCCGTGTACGGCTCCCCGCAATTATGGGGGACCAAATGGTGCTGCAACGGGATGTCGATCTCAACATCTGGGGATGGGCAACGAAAGGTGAGAAGGTTACGCTGCGGTTTAGGGGGGCATATTACTACACCGAAGCGGGAGAGGATGGCAAGTGGCATGTGCGGATCCCGCCACAACGTTATGGTGGCCCCTATACGATGGAGATCAATGATATTGTCATTCGGGATGTGTTAATCGGCGATGTCTGGCTCTGTTCGGGCCAGTCTAATATGGAGACGCCAATTAAGCGACTCGTCGAACGTTTTCCTGAAATCAATGAATCTAATTATCATATGATCCGCTATTTCAAGGTTCCGACACAAAATAGTCTGACCGATGTAAAGGAAGATATACCACCCGGTGAACGATGGCATTCGGGGATTGCCTCTGATGTCATGAACTGGACTGCATTGGCTTATTTTTATGCATTGGAGTCTTATCAGCATAATGGGATCCCTGTCGGGATGATCGTATCTAGCCTGGGTGGATCGGAGATCGCGCATTGGATCGATCAGAAATATTTGAAAAAATTTCCTGAGTTGATGGTCGATCGGCATGCGATCGATAGCCTTCGGTTGGCCGAAAGAGATCGGGGAGCGGATTTGTGGACTGAAGAGCACTATAACGATTCAAATTGGCCCATAGTGCAAGTGCCGGAGTACTGGAGCAGACCACAGCAGACCCATAGAGGGGTCAGTTATTTTAGGCGGAGTTTTGTTGTTGCGGCAGCTAAGGAAGGAAGGCACGCCAAGTTATATCTGGGGACTTTGGCCGATAGCGACTCGGTGTATGTCAATGGTCATTTTGTCGGTTCTACAGCCTATCGATATCCGCCGAGGATTTACGATATACCTGCAGGTGTGCTACACGCAGGAAAGAATAATTTAACCGTCCGTCTGCGAACGGATGGACGAGATGGCGGGTTTACGCCTGATAAACCCTATAAAATCAAGCTGGATGATGTGTGTATTGATCTTGTAGGCGAATGGCATTGGCAAATTGCACTGGACCAGGATAAAATTGATGGGTATAAAGACCGTCTTGAGCATATGAGCCAGGTTGGTTCGGGCTTGTATAATGGAATGATCCATCCTTTACGCGACTACGGATTAAAAGGTGTGCTCTGGTACCAAGGGGAAGCAAATACCGCCGACCCCACACATTACCGAGACTATCTTACCTTGTTGGTCAACAGTTGGCGTGTGCATTTTGGTCAGCCACAGCTGCCTTTTTTGCTGGTGCAGCTGCCAAATTTTATGGACAAGGATACGATGCCCGGGGAATCAAATTGGGCCCGAATCAGGGATGCTCAATTTCAGGCGAGCAAGGAGATCCCTTTCACCGCACTGGCGGTAACTTATGATGTAGGGGAGTGGAACGATATACACCCGCTAAATAAAAAAGACATCGCAAAGCGATTATTTCTATGTGCGCGTAAGATGCTCTATGGCGAAGATGTCGTCGCCTCCGGACCGCAGTATCAGCGTATGCGGGTGGATGGCGATCAGGTTGTCATTTCCTTTGAGCAGACCGGAAAGGGACTGGCTATCGGTCATGGTAAAAAACTGCAGCACTTTGCAATTGCCGGTTCAGATCGCAAATTCGTATGGGCGAATGCAGTGATACGGGGAAATGAAGTGGTGGTGAGTCATCCAAAACTCAAAGATCCCAAGGCGGTGCGCTACGCTTGGAGCAATAATCCCGAAGATGCAAATCTAATCAATAAGGAGGGGTTGTTAGCTGTGCCATTTCGTACCGATAACTGGTAGCATAAAGTAATTTGAGTCAAGGAAAGTCAATTGAACAGCATAACATATAATTCAGCAATAATTTAAGTAATTAATTTAATCAGTTTATGAAGGGACTAAATATTGTCTTAAAAAAACGGACAATGGTATTTTTATTATCCGTTACGGGAATTTTATCAGCAACAAGCGTGTTAGGACAGCAGCAAAATATCCTGAAGGATTACGGTAAAGGTTATGTACACCAATCCATTGGTAATCCTTACCTACCGCTTTGGGAGCATCTTCCCGATGGTGAACCCCGTGTCTTTGAAGATCCCGACCAGCCGGGTAAATATCGTGCTTATATCATTGGTTCCCATGATTTACGTTTTAGCAGTTATTGTGGCCCTGATATCAGAATGTGGTCTGCACCGATTGAAAATTTAACGAGTTGGCGCGATGAGGGTGCTATTTTTACCTATCCGATCGATGGAAAATGGGATGTGATGTATGCCCCAGATCTCGTAGAGGTCAAACGCAAAGATGGGAAAAAAGAATACTACCTGTTTCCACACAGCAGGGGAGATAAACGTGAGGCAATGGTTGTTAAAGGCGATCGGCCGAACGGTCCATTTAAACCCATAAACCTCACCGAAGATGGCAAGCGTACCTTGCCTGGAAGTATCCTTGGATTTGATCCTGCGGTTTACATTGAATATGTTACGGATCCGAAAGATCCTGATTTTGAAATCGGATTCCGTGCATACGGTTTCTGGGGTTTTCAACGCTCCATGGCGGCACAATTAGATCAGAAAACGATGTATTCGCTGCGGCCCGGTACGGAAATTATCAATTATTTATTGCCGGCAAGTGCACGGTATGGTGAATTACGTGATCCCAAAGGTACTTCATACCCCAATATTTTTGAGGGTGAGGATTTAGGAACATTCAATTTCTTTGAAGCGTCATCAATCCGTAAAGTAGGGAACAAATATGTCTCGGTATATAGTGGTTATTCAGGTCCGGAATATGGAGTAGGGAGCTCAAATTCAACCCTGCGGTACGCTGTAGCAGATTCGCCACTAGGGCCATGGAAGAGTGGCGGTGTCTTGGTCGATTCGCGTGCGCCGGTGTTAAATAAGGACGGCTCGGGGATTGAAACCAGCAATGCGGGTCATAATACCCATGGCAGTATCGAACTGATCAATGGCCAATGGTATGTATTTTACCATAGGCCACCACGTGGATTTGGTTTTGCACGTCAGGCTGTGGTCGAACCGATCAAAGTTTCATGGGATGAAAAAAGCGTAAAAGAAGGCGGAATGGTTTCTATCCGGGCTTTTGATCCTTTTCAGGAAAATTTGACGATCAAAGATAAACAAGGAAAAGAATATAAAGGTGCCGAGGTGACGTCGGAGGGATTTCACTTTTATGGGTTGGATCCTTATCGGTATTATTCGGCTGGATATGCCTGTTATCTTTCAGATATCAGTTTACAGCAGGATTCATGGGATGTATGGGACAACCATATGCCTGTGACCAATATGAAAAATGGAAATATTGCAGGTTTTAAATATTTTGGATTTGGTGGTCTGAAACAGGATAAGTTTGGGTTGAAGGCGTTTAAGGGGACGGAAAAAGGGAACCTTACAGCTTTTAATCTATTTATTACTCCAAAAACACAAACTTCATTTACAGTCAATGTATGGCTGGATGGCCCTTGGGATAACGATACCTGGAAAGGGAAACGGATTGCTCAAATAACTGTGCCAGCAAATACTGAGGCGACAGTAAAGCAATTTACGGTAGATGTTTCTCGCTACGTCGATCAACTGGATGGCAAACATGCTTTGTTTCTGGTCGCTGAAGGTGAAGAAGGCAAACCTCTTTTTGATTTTATAGGGTTGGGATTCAGTTCGAAAGACAGAAAAATTGAACGTCCGGTACCACCTTCGGTCACGATTACCGTGAATGGCAAAAAACTAGTGTTGCCTTCGATTCCTGTAAGATCCACCGACGAGAACGGTATCGTTGGTTACAACCATTATGAAGTTGTTTTTCCAATGGAAGCCAAAGACCAGAAGATTCCTGTAGTGAAGGCTCTGGCAAATAACCCTGAAGTTGAAATCAAGGTTAAACAAGCCCATTCGTTGACCGATTTCGCACAGATCGATTGTGTTTACAAAGGGCAAACGAAAAGCTATATGGTGAAATATGTAGCGAATTGATCCAATGAAGAGATCGGGGGCTTCTGTAGTGTTGGGGAAGGGAATCCAGTTGGGTTCCCTTTTTCTATGGTAATTTCTTTTATAGGAAGTCTTTTTAAACATTTTTATTGGAATATAAAACATTTGTATCGGGTGCCGGCTAAAGTGGACTTGTAGTTTTACTGCTGTAATTCAACTAATCGAATAACCAATTGTATGGACCAAAGTATGACAGAGGTAAAGTCTTTAAAAGGCTTCTACAAACTTTCAATGAAACAGCGTGTGGGATTTGGTGCTGGCGATCTCGCACAGAACCTTATTTATCAGACTGTTTCTATGTATCTATTGATTTTCTACACCAATGTTTATGGAATTTCCGCTGCCTCTGCGGGAGTGATGTTCCTTATTGTTCGCGTTGTCGATGTCTTGTGGGATCCCATTGTAGGGGCATTTGTCGATAAGCGAAATCCGCGGATGGGGAAGTATAGATCCTATCTCATTTTGGGCGGGATTCCCTTGACAGGCTTTGCTATTCTGTGTTTCTGGAATGGCTTTTCGGGGTCTCTGACCTATGCGTACATCACGTATGTTGGCCTATCCATGTTGTATACGCTGATTAATGTTCCTTATGGTGCTTTAAATGCTTCCCTAACGAGAGATACAAATGAGGTGACAAAGCTAACTTCGACACGGATGTTTATGGCTAACGTGGGTGGGCTGGCTGTCGGATACGGCGTGCCCCTTGTGGTAAAATATTTTTCAGCAGATGGCAAGATTAATTCGAAGGATTCGGCAGAAGCCTGGTTTACGACGATGCTAATTTATGCGCTAACGGGATTAGTTCTTTTATTTTTTTGTTTTTCACAAACAAAGGAACGTGTTATTATGGACGAGAAGGATACGGATAATGTTCGGGTGTCTGATCTCTGGCAGGAGTTTAAGCATAACCGGCCCTTGCGTATTCTGGCATTTTTCTTCATTACCGCATTTGCGATGATGGCTATCGGTAATTCGGCCGGATCCTACTACATGATCTACAATGTAAATGCGCCGGATATGTTGCCTTATTTTATGGCACTGGGATCATTACCCGCGTTTATTTTTATGCCACTGGTTCCGGCTATCAAACGTGCAATAGGCAAAAAGCAAATGTTCTATGTTTTTTTGGGTATTGCAATCCTTGGCATGCTGATGTTATACGTTATTTCATCCAACGATAACCTGAAGGGAAATATCGGACTGGTGTTGGGGGCTCAGTTTATTAAATCAACCGGTGTGATCGTTGCCACTGGTTATATGTGGGCCCTGGTGCCTGAGGTCATATCCTACGGTGAATATAAAACCGGTAAACGCATCTCTGGTATCGTCAATGCGCTGACCGGTATTTTTTACAAAGCAGGGATGGCACTAGGCGGAGTTGTTCCGGGCTTGGTACTGGCTTATGTAGAATTTGATAAAGATAATGCAACAACGCAATCTCCTATGGCTGAAAAGGGAATTTTATGGTTGGTGGCCGTTATTCCTGCCATACTTTTGGTGCTGGCCATGTATGTTATTTCCAAATACGAACTGGATGATGTGACCATCGATAAAATCAATCGGGATATTGAATCCAGATCCATTTATTAATCAAAAATAGACCATGAAAATATTAAAAACTATGACGACGGCCGTAACGGCTTTATTGATTGCTACTTCTGCTTCAGCAGCTATTCAAAGCGCTAAACAGGCAACGGATTCGGTGATCTTGAAAAATGCTTTTGAAAATAAATTTTTTATAGGAACGGCCCTAAATCTTGATCAGATCTGGGAGCGGGATTCGAAGGCTGTTGCTGTGGTGAAAACACAGTTTAACTCCATCGTTGCCGAAAATTGTATGAAAAGTATGTTTTTGCAGCCGCAGGAGGGCGCGTTCAATTTTAAGGATGCAGATCGTTTTGTTGCGTTTGGTGAAAAAAATAAGATGCAGATTATCGGGCATACACTGATTTGGCATTCGCAGACTCCGGCCTGGTTTTTTGTTGATAAAAATGGTAAAGATGTCTCTCGTGAGGTCCTTATCGCACGGATGAAGAAGCATATACAGACCGTTGTATCCCGTTATAAAGGCCGGGTGTTCGGGTGGGATGTGGTGAATGAGGCGATATTGGATAATGGTGAATGGCGTAAAAGCAAATTCTACCAGATTATTGGACCTCAATTTATTGAATTGGCTTTCAAATTTGCCCATGAGGCAGACCCTAAAGCTGAATTATATTATAATGATTATTCAACAGCCATTCCTGCAAAAAGGAATGGAATTATAGCTATGGTCCGGCAGGTAAAGGCTGCGGGTGGTCATGTCAGTGGTCTTGGTATGCAGGAGCATAATGGACTGGACAATCCATCAATCAGCGAAGTTGAAAAAACCATCCTTGGATTTGCAGGTCTTGGTGTGAAGGTCATGGTTACTGAAATGGATATTTCGGTTCTCCCACATGTACGTCCTGATATGGGAGCAGAAATTGGGGAACGCCACGCGTACAGTAAAGAAACGAATCCTTATGAAGAAGGTCTGCCTGCCGAGAAAATGGAAGAGCTTGGGAAGAGGTATGTTGACTTTTTTAGCTTGTATCTCAAACATCATGATAAAATATCCCGTGTGACTTTGTGGGGTGTTGGCGATGGGGATTCATGGAAGAATGGCTGGCCTATTCCCGGGCGTACAGATTATCCCTTACTATTCGACCGGAATTATCAACCCAAACCATTTGTGAAAGATATTATTGCATTGACTCAAAAAAAAAAGAAATAAGAAATATGAACAAGAGCAGGTACTTATTTGCGGGGGATTATATGGCTGATCCATCAGCGCATGTTTTTGAAAACAAGATTTATATCTATCCTTCCCATGACCGGGAGAGCGGAATGCCCGAAAATGACAATGGTGATCATTTTGATATGCAGGATTACCATGTATTTTCACTTGAAGATAGCCATGCTGAGGTGGTTGATCATGGGAAAGTATTGGACCTAAAAGACATTCCCTGGGCTGGTCGTCAGCTTTGGGACTCCGATGTGACGGAGAAAGACGGGAAATACTATATGTACTTCTCGATGAAAGACAAAAATGATATTTTTAGACTTGGCGTCGCTATCGCAGATCATCCCTATGGACCATTTTTGCCTCAGGATAATCCAATTAAGGGAAGTTATAGCATAGACCCCTGTGCTTTTAAAGATGAAGATGGTACATACTACTTGTATTTTGGCGGTATCTGGGGCGGGCAGCTGCAATTCTATCGAAATAATAAGATTGTTTCTCCCAATGAATTGCCTCAACCTGATGAACCCGCATTGTCTCCAAAGGTTGTCAGAATGTCTGCCGACATGCTGGAATTTGCGGAGCAGCCACGTGATCTCGTTATTTTAGATAAAGATGGAAAACCTTTGAAGCATGGTGATACGGAAAAGCGATTTTTTGAAGCTTCCTGGATGCATAAATATCAGGATAAATACTATTTTTCATATTCTACAGGAGACAGTCATCTGATCTGTTATGCAACGGGAGACAATCCCTACGGGCCGTTTACCTACCAAGGCGTTATTTTGTCACCAGTTGTTGGCTGGACAACTCATCACAGTATTTTGAAATTTAAAGACAAGTGGTACCTTTTTTATCATGACTCGGTCCCATCTGGCGGAAAGACCTGGCTAAGAAGTATGAAAGTGATTGAGCTGGAGTATGATGAAAATGGCTGTATTAAGCTCATCGACGGATTGACATCTTAATTTTTAGTACGAATGAGGTCTATCGTGCGTTTATATTGCTTGTTGTTGGCATTTTTAGCTGCTGTTCCTTTTGTCGTACGGGCAGAGGACGGTAGCCAATTGTGGCTGCGATTTTCAAAACAGGGAAAACCTACCGGTACCGTCCGGATTGCAGGCGGAGAATCAACGGATGCAACCCTCATGTTAGCAAAGCAGGAGCTGCAGCTTTACTGGAAGGGTATGGATGTCATTTTAAAGCTTGATCATCGGAGAAAGGAATTAAAAGATGGTTATCAAATAAGGCAGCATGGAAATCAGGTTCATGTGGTCGCTGGCCGATCGGTAGGGCTATTATATGCTGCCTATCATTTACTGCGTCTTCAGGAGACGGAAGGTCAAATACCGAATGCGGGACTCACAGAAATACCCTCTTATGATATCCGGATTTTGAATCATTGGGATAATCTGGACGGAACTATAGAACGGGGCTATGCAGGGCATTCACTCTGGAAATGGGAGGAATTGCCGAATAAGCTTTCATCCAGATATGAGCAATATGCACGGGCTAATGCATCGGTCGGTATTAATGCCACTGTATTGAATAACGTTAATGCTTCTTCAGAACTATTGAAGGCAGAATATTTGCTGAAAGTTAAAGCACTGGCGGATGTCTTTCGTAAATATGGTATCAAAGTATATTTGTCGATCAATTTCTCGGCACCAAAAAATTTAGGGGGGGTATCTAGTTCGGATCCGTTAAATCAGGATGTTCAGCAGTGGTGGAAATCCAAAGCAAAGGAGATTTATGGGCTGATTCCAGATTTCGGCGGATTTTTGGTCAAAGCAAATTCGGAAGGGCAGCCAGGCCCGCAAGATTATGGCCGCACGCATGCTGATGGTGCCAACATGCTTGCCGACGCGCTACGTCCCTATGGGGGGACTGTATTTTGGCGGGCTTTTGTCTATCACCCGACTAAAGATGACCGCGCGAAACAGGCTTATCAAGAGTTTGTGCCCCTGGATGGGCAGTTTCGGGAAAACGTGATCCTTCAGGTGAAAAATGGCCCAATAGATTTTCAGCCGCGGGAACCTTTTAACCCTTTACTGGGCGCGATGCCAAATACGGCAAAAATGCTCGAGTTTCAATTGACACAAGAATATCTAGGTTTTTCTAATCATCTGGTCTATCTGGCTCCTTTGTTTAAGGAGGTGTTGGACAGTGAAACGTATATAAATGGCAATGGCGAAACGGTGGCAAAATTGACTGGCAGCAGGGGGCATCCGGGACGGAAAACTGCCATTGCTGCTGTCGCCAATATTGGTGAGGATACCAATTGGACGGGACATCATTTTGCCCAGGCTAACTGGTATGCGTTTGGCCGCCTGGCCTGGAACAGTACATTGTCATCTTCCCAGATCGCGGATGAGTGGATACGAATGACGTTTACAGGTACTCAGGCCTTTGTAGAGCCTGTCAAGAAGATGATGCTGGAATCACGGGAAGCAGCAGTAGATTATATGATGCCTTTGGGCTTACATCATTTATTTGCTTTTGACCACCATTATGGTCCCGAACCTTGGGGAGACAATCCGGGAGGACGTCCTGACTGGATGCCATGGTATTATCATCATGCCGATAGCCTGGGATTGGGATTTGATCGCACTGTAAACGGAAGTAATGCGGTAGCACAATATCATCCGCCTTTGGACAAAATTTATGGAACGCTATCAACTTGTCCAGAGCATCTTTTATTGTGGTTTCATCATGTTCCTTGGACTTATCGGATGAATAACGGCCGTACGCTCTGGGATGAATTATGTTTCCGTTATGATCACGGTGTCCAAAAAGTGAGGGAGTTTCAAAAAGTTTGGGATCGCATGGAAAGCTATAGTGATCGATCACGTTTTTCGGAAATCCAGGCTAAACTTAAAATTCAAGCCAGAGATGCTATTTGGTGGAGAGATGCTTGCGTACAATACTTTCAGCTTTTTTCACGCCTGCCGATTCCTTACGAACTGGAAAGACCAATCTATGAATTGGAAGAACTAAAGAAAATAAAGTTACCCATGGGGCATCACAACTAGAAGATAAAGAAATTCCCAGCTAAAGGACTATTCCAAAAGGGCTATGTTATCTGGGAATTCTTCGTTTATAGGCCATGGGAGTTTCGCCTGTTATTTTTTTGAACAATCTATTAAAGTAGGATATGTTTTCGAAGCCCAATTTGAAGCTGAGCTGTTGAATATTGTCTTCATCGACAAGCATCATCAATTGTGCTTTTTCGATTTTCTTCTGATTGATATAAAGCACTGGCGTCGTATTCATCTGTTTTTTAAATAGCCGGATCAGGTGATCTTTGGAAATAAAGATCAAATTGGCAAGCTGCTCGATGGAAATCGGTTGATGGATATTTTCGTCTATGTAATCGAGTACGCGCAGCAGGCGTTTTTCTCCATGCGGAATTTTATTGATTGCTTCCGCCAAAAATCGGCTCATCAGTAAATGGATAATAGCTTGGTTTTCGGATGCCCGGGCGAAAGGAAAAGCTGTCTGTAGCGCCATGTTTTTCATTAATTCTGTCGAGTTGTCGTAGCTCTTAGGATCATAAATTGTCAGCTCGCGCTCTGGATTTATGCCATATAGATGTTGAATGAGTGTTTCCAATAAAGGGTCAGATTTGATTTCCTTCGGAAAGGCATAGCGGTCAAAAATACTCGATCTTAGCTCGGGGTTTTCATAGATATGGATATAATAGAGCGAAAATTTTGCTGAACAGGCATAGCTATGCTGGACGTAGGCAGGTGTAAGGTAAAGGTGGCCGGGCTGAAGTTTAATGACTTCGTCCTGCAAAATAATAGAGGCTTCTCCTTCACAGACATAATGTATTCGGGCAAATGGACTCTTGATATCTTTAAAATTCCAATCTGCCTGATGTTCTGCATAGCCAACATTCAATAGTGTAAAATCGAGTTTATTCTTTTCGTTGTTTATTATCATTCGAAGAGGAGCATAGTACAATACAATATAAATTGTTTTCATTAAAAAAATGGTTTTTTTTAATGCGAATATCGATAATGTGACTGTTTGGCTCAATCAGGTAACCAGTATAGGACTATTTAAACCCTTTTTGAAATAATAGACTAAATCTTGCTTTTTACAGGGGCGATGAAGCTGTAAATTGAGCTATTTGCATCCTGCAGCTATTTTACAAATGTTTATCTGTATATAAAACGACGCAGCTGATCGGTAAGAATCTATGCTAATGAAGGTTTTTTTTGAAAAGAGACCTTGCAAGAATGCTGTAGGGAACATGTCGATATTGTATTATTTTTGATCGTTAATGTAGTTTCTTTCTCCCTTATATCCAATTATTTTTGGCTAATCGTTAAGATCAAAAAGAGGGAAATGGGAAGCCTCTTGATTTCTTATATTATCTTTGATATCATTCTGAACGATAAGAGTAATAACTGTTTAAATCTTGGTACCCGATATACATGAAAGCAATAAAAATTGTGAAAGAAGGAAGCGTGGAAATCACGGATATTCCTCAGCCGGCTGTTAAAGATGGGCATGCCCTCTTAAAGATTAATTATGTAGGATTTTGCGGTTCGGATCTGAATACCTTTCGCGGGTTGAACCCCTTGGTCAAGTTGCCTGTCATACCTGGACATGAAATCGGGGCTACGTTAGTGGAACTGGGAAATAATGTCTCGACTGATCTGAAGATTGGTGCCAGAGTTACGGTAAATCCTTATTCCAATTGTGGCGTGTGTACAGCCTGTAAAAATAACAGGCCCAATGCATGCCGTTTTAATGAGACAATGGGAGTACAGCGTAATGGGGCGATGGCTGAATATATTGTGGTGCCTATGGAAAAGATCATCCCTGGCGGACAACTTTCATCGAAAGAATTGGCTTTAGTAGAGCCGATGAGTGTGGGCTTTCACGCCGTTGATCGGGCTTTGGTAACTGATAGTGATATTGTTCTGGTATTTGGATGTGGTATGATCGGGGTGGGGGCAATCGTTCGGGCAGCTTTGCGGGGTGCAACGGTGATTGCTGTCGATGTAAGTACTGAAAAACTTGAACTTGCAAAAAAACTTGGCGCCAAGTTTACGATTAACAGTGCCGAGGAAGATTTGGAAGCGAAGCTGCATGCATTCACCCAGTCTATGGGTGCAGATGTAGTCATTGAAGCTGTTGGCCGGAAAGAAACGTACCTAGCTGCCATTGCCGCAGCTGCATATACGGGCAGAGTTGTGTACATCGGTTATGCAAAAGATGCGATCCCTTTTGATACGCAATTTTTTGTAAAAAAGGAACTCGATATCAGGGGATCGCGCAATGCGACGCCAAAGGACTTTGCTGCGGTGATGAAGTACCTGGACATGAAAACCTGTCCGATAGAGGAACTGGTTACAGCAATCTATCCTGTGGAGAAGGCACAATTGGCCCTCGAGTCGTGGCTAAAGGATCCGGGGCATGTTTTTAGGCTATTGATTGAGTTTTAAACAATGGTTGTAGTTGAATAAGATCGCTGGTTCCGATAAAAGTGATTGTAAGTCAGTTTTTTTTGCTGTTTAGCATTTTGGTTATTTCGCAGTCGACGATGGACAATGCTGATAAGAGATAATTTTATCCTTCACGCTAGCTTGGCACAATTGGCACAAGAAACACGCTACATCGACTAAACGATCACCCTACCTTAGCCCTTGTTAAGCTCAAGGATGACACAAGGAAAGTGTCGTTTTTAAACGTTTTCTGCCGTATTCCGCCGTATTTCTTCGCATCTGCCCGTGGCTATTGACATCGTTTGATTTCGGGTGCATATTTGTATTGTCATGGCAATGATGTGCGCCCTTTGTGCCATAGATAAGCAGCTCGGTTTAGAATAAGATGAAGTAATATATATCGTTTGTTAAGTTGTTGTTTTGCATCGGGTGGTGTTCAGCTCGTCTAATTACTGCGTAGTAGTATGCATTTCGTTTCCGCGCAAAGTTTTTTAGGCTGTTTCCTGATAGGAATCAATTTGTTATAAAAAGCCCGATCATGTATCGGGCTTTTTTTGGAATAAGAAAGGTTCTTTTTCTCATCGCACAAATGTCGATGTGCACAGGTCGGTTGGGGAAGTATCGACGGCAGTCGTTACAATATAATCTGGAAATCGTGTTGTTTTCTACTTTGAAATGTGTTGTTTTTATAAATTATTTATTTTTATTATTTAGATTAATTAAAAATAATACATTTGCAAAAAAACTACTGATGAAATTGAAAGCTGCAAAACGTTGGTTCAACTGGCATAAATGGACAAGTCTGATTTGTACCATTTTTCTTCTTTATCTCTGTATCACGGGGCTACCATTGATCTTTCATGAAGAGATCAAACATTTATTAGAGGAAAATAAAAAAGCTGTAATCACAGAACAGAAATTGAGTCTCGATAAGCTGGCAGAAATTGCGGCATCCAGGTATCCTGGAGAACAGGTGCGGTATGCGTTTTGGGATGAAAATGAAAAGAATAAGGTGCTTTTTGATGTCGTGGACAAACCTGATGCACCTTATGAAAAAAGTAAGTATCTGGTCCTCAATGAGTATACAGGTGAGGTGCTTGGAGCTCCCAAGACCGATGGCCTGATGAATATTATCCTTAAACTGCATACCGATATGTTTTTGGGCATCCCCGGCAAATTGTTCCTCGGTTTGATGGGGATATTATTTATGATTTCTATTGTCTCCGGGATTGTGCTTTATGGACCCATTATGAAAAAGTATGATTTTGGAATGGTACGGAAGAATCGATCCAAAAGACTGCAGTGGTTGGATACACACAATTTATTGGGTATCGCTTTAACCGCATGGATGGTGGTGGTTGGTTTTACAGGCATCATCAATACGCTCTCTGATGTGATCCTCGGTCTCTGGCAGCAGGGGCAGCTGGCCGAAATGACTGCACCTTATAAAAATCAAGATCCGCTCAGGGGTAATTATAGTTCATTGGAGCAGGCGAAGTTAGCAGCTGAAAACAAAGTGAAAGACATGAAAGCTGCGGTCATAGCCCATCCAGGTACACCTTTTACCAGCAAGCATCATTATGCTGTATTTATGCGCGGCAACACGGAGCTGACATCGAAGTTGCTCAAGCCAGTTCTGATTGATGCGAAAACCGGATTAGTAACCGATAGCCGGGAAATGCCCTGGTATGTCAATACGCTTTTCCTTTCCGAACCGCTGCATTTTGGGAATTATGGTGGTCCGGTTCTTAAAATTGTTTGGGCTGTGTTTGATATTTTCACGATTCTCGTTTTGGTAACGGGACTCTACCTATGGATTGCCCGGCGACGTGCAGAAAAACAGCAGCTATTTATCGCAAAAGAATCTTAACCATGAAAAATACCTTCCTAAAACTTTGGGGCATGCCTATGCTATTGGCAGCTTTATCACTATTTGGGCTAATTGCTGCATTATTGGGCGATGGTCTATGGGACTATTTGGGCTGGCTCGCGCTTTCTGTTCCGCTCTTTCTCGTGATTCGACACTATTACAAATAACTACAAATAAATTACCATAACATGAAGAAGTTGATCTTAAGTGCTTCTGTATTATCGAGTATCGCTGCCTATGGGCAACAAAAGGACACTGTCAAAATGAATAAAATGGATGAGGTTATCATTAATGCCTACATCAAAAAAGATAGTGAATACACCAATAAAATGCCACTTCGAGCGATTGAAAATCCGCAGGTCTACTCCTCGATAGACCGTGTCGCTTTAGAAAACCAAATGATTTTTACCGTCGATGAGGCCTATCGAAATGTGACTGGTTTGCAAAAAATGTGGAATGCAACTGGGCGTGCGGGTGATGGTGGAGCGTATGTCAACCTGCGCGGATTTATCTCAAATAATTCGCTGAGAAATGGTTTGGTAGCGCCAGTAAGTGGTACCGTAGACGCCGTGAATATCGAAAAAATAGAGGTGTTAAAAGGGCCGTCAGCTACCTTATACGGAAGTAATGTGACTTCTTATGGAGGTGTGATCAATCGTGTCACCAAGAAGCCTTACGATAGTCTAGCTGGAAATGTTTTGGTCTCGGCCGGAAGATATGATTATTATCGTGCACAAGCCGATCTCAATGCCCCCTTGACAAAGGACAAAAGTCTTTTGTTCCGTGTTAACACGGCCTATACAACAGAAGGGAATTTTCAAAATTCCAAGGTGCACAATAAGTATTTTGCATTTACCCCCAGCCTAACGTGGAAGGTAAATGACAAAGTGGATGTCAACCTCGAATATGAGATGTTTGATAATAAGGCGCAGTCTGAGCAGAACTTCTTTTTTATCGGCCCCTTGTCCGCTTTTGGTTTTTCGGGAATGAAAGACTTGGAGAAAGCCGGCCTTGATTACAAACAGCCGTATGTGGGATCGGGTTTATACAATACAGGCCGTACGCGTAACTTGTTCGGGCAGGTCAATTATAAAATCAATGAACATATCCGGTCGTCAACTTCGGTCAATAGTGCCTATAGCTATTCGAATGGTTTCAACCCCTATTTCTACATCACCACAAAATCTTACGGTGCTGATCCTAATGACAAGGAAGTTGGTTTATACCGTGGTGACCAGTCCACTGCAGATAGTAAACAACGTTACCTACAGGTACAGCAAAACTTTAATTTTGACTTTCATATAGGTCGTATGCGTAACCGGACCGTGGTGGGCGGAGATTATTTGCGCACCCGAAATGATCAATTCTTTTATTTTGGGGTCATTGACTTCGTGCCGTTTACGGGCGATATGGACTATACAAATTTCAATGCCGACTATGTAACAAATTATTATAATTCAATCCGTAATACGCCGGCATGGGATAGCTCAATCTGGCCATTGAAAAATAAATCAAATACGTACAGTGCGTATGTTTCCAATGTGATCACACCTGTACAGGGCTTAAATTTGATGACAGCCATTCGCTATGAAAGTGTTAAATTCAATGGGGGCGTGAAAGGTTCCAATGAAACTCCGGCATATACACAGCGTGCATGGTCGCCCAAATTAGGCTTGGTTTATGAACTTGTGAAAGAAAAATTGTCTGTGTTTGGGAACTATCAGAATAGCTTTACCAGTAATGGTTATTTTGTTTCCGACACGGCTTCCAACCTTTCTCTCTCTGATCCTGAAAAAGCCAATCAGTGGGAGGGAGGATTTAAAGCCGATCTGTGGCATGGAAAAGTCAATGCTACACTTAATTACTACAATATCAATGTCAAGAATACCTTACAGACAATTGGTTATACACCGCAGGGAAGAGCGATAGAACAGCAAATGGGAAAGCGTAACAGCAAAGGTGTTGAACTGGAAGTAAATGCTTATTTGGTTAAAGGTTTTTCATTGATCGCAGGATTGAGCTACAATGACTCCAAATTTACAGAAACGACAGATGTCACTGTTTTGGGTAAAAGGCCGAATACGGCTTCTTCGCCATGGTTAGCAAATTTCAATGCGACCTATCAGTTTACGGAGGGTAACCTAAAAGGATTTGGCCTGGCCTTTGGAGGAAATTATGCCAGTGCCAACAAGATTATCAACACGACAAATGGAACCTTTGAATTGCCCAAATATGTAGTCCTCAATGCGAATGTATTCTATGATGCGAAGAAATTCAGAGTTGGGGTAAAAGCGGATAACCTGACCAACGAACATTATTGGATCGGTTATACCACAGCCAATGCACAAAAGCTGCTGAATGTAGCGGGAAGTTTTAGCTATAAGTTTTAATACGTTATGGGAGACTCCCATTTTTGCAGTACCCCTAAAAAGTTAGCTACTTTTTGGGGGTACTTTGTTTCTTATCGCTATTGTCTCTTATCCATATAGGGTTTTAAATTGCCTCAATCGTACGAAGCTCCATTTTATTTTTTGACAGCTTCCAGCATAAAAAGCCCCTCGGTTTCAAAAGGAAGTCCGAGAATACGATTTTGGGCATCCATATCGATTTCGATAGCACCAAACCCAACGGTTTCTAATAGTTCGACGTCTTTAGCTGGGCGTTGGTGTGCGCTGATCTCAAGAGCCGATTTGATGTCATTGATCTGATCGATGGCACCAGACGGACATTCATCGTGCCTTTCGGTACTAAAAACTGTTTTTCCGAAATCGGCATCCAGATTGATCAGCCGTCCACCGGATTTGAGTACACGTTCCATTTCGCGGTAACATTTTTCAAGGTCAGGGATGGTCCATGTCATCAATCTGGTGAAGACCAAATCAAAAGTATTGGCCTCAAATTGCAACGTCTGTGCATCCATTACCTGATAATCTACGTTAAGTTCCAGTTCTTGGCTGACGAGGTTTGCATACTCAATCATTTGTGGGGAGAGGTCAACGGCAGTAACCTCAAAACCCGCTAGGGTCATAATGTTGGCAAAATACCCTGTAGCAGTACCGACTTCAAGGACTTTGTTGCCCGTAACCTGGCTACGTACAGACTTAAAGAAGTCAAGCCAGCGTTCGGTCTCCGGACGGGACCAAGCCTCATCCCGTTCCTTGCGCCAAGAAGCGCTCCGATCATTCCAGTAGGCTGTTATTCTGTTAATCATCGTAATAATTTTAAGAGGAACAAATTTATCTATTTTATCAGGAACAAATGATGGAATTTATGTCATATCTCCAAGCGCCCATTTTGCAGCTTTGTTTTTTGTCGCTTACTGCGCCTAGTCCAAAGGACAAAGCCAGTCAGTGCAAGAAGGGCGGGAGTCAATCCAATCAAAGCATAAAAAATTCGTAATGCATAACCGCCGAAGGCACCAATGTGGAGCTGGTAAACTGCCCAGGAAATCTTTTTAGATGAATCGGCTCTGTCGATGTCCAATATACTGAGGCATGCACCGGTCGAAGCGTCAAATGAAAAATGACTTGCTTTTCCGCCAAATAAAGGGAAATAGGTACTCGAAAGCTGGCCACGTACCAAAATTGGGGAATCGTTGTTCTTTGGGATATTGATGGCAATAGGGTGAAAACCGGGCGACCTCGTTTTGCAATAATCCAATAATTTGTCCAAATCTGTTTTTGAAGCAAAAGACCCTTGCACATGCGGGGCGGCGGTCTCTGCGGAAAACAATTCCTGAAAAGCAGGGAGATTCATCCAAACTCCGGTAACCAGTAAAACTAAATTGAGCAAAGCAGACCACACACCGACTACGCGATGCCAGGATGAATACAGTCTGCGTCCATTCTTATGAAGCGGTACTTTAAATAGCAATACGCTGAGAAGATGTTTTCGATAAACGATTAGGCCAGAAAGAATAGTCAACAACAGCAGTATCCCCAGTGCTGCGACAAAGGCCTGGCCTAATCGCCCCAGTAAAAAGCTATAATGTAGCGCATATGTCCATCTGAAAAATGAGCTGCTGAGTGTTTCATAATTGCCTTCCCGGAGAATTGCTCCGGTGTGGGCGTCGACAAATGCAAAGCCTAGATGATTGTCTGCGGGATCATTGATCGTCCGATAGAGCATAAATTCGTACGGTTCATGGGAAGATAAGGGAAAATCATGGAGCACAATTTTTTCTAAATCGGGAAAGGCAGTAGCGATAATCCGATAGGCGCTATCGGCAGAAATCACAGTCCCATTGGCTGACCTGTGATAAATATCGGGATTTAGCGCGCGATCGAGATCATGGCGAAATAGCAGCACAGCACCTGTCAGGCCTAAGATCAGAAAGAATAACCCTGTGCTCAGTCCGAGGAATCCGTGTACGCGGAATGCCCATTTGGTGATTGTTTTCATCATTAGAAATTATAGGAAACATTCATGCGAAATTCGCGTGGGGCATAAGGGACATAGGCATAGAGGCCAGTAGGCCGTGTCCAAGCACTTCCATAATTGAACCGGTTGGTGATGTTATTGATAAGTCCGTTGATGGCGATCTTACCATTTGTCCAGCCGATACCAGCATCCAATCGAAAGATCGGTGCTAGAGAAGGGATGTCGTCTTGCGGGTAACGTCCAGCTCTACCCGCTTGATATTGATAACCTGCGGATACACTCATTCCTGTTACTTTTTTGAATGGAAGCCGGTAATTCAGCCAGGTATTTTGTATATGTCGTACCCGGTAGGGGCTTGCTTTGCCAATCAGCGCTGGATTGGCATCGGCAGAAATATAGCTATCCGTATAGGCATAGTTGATCACTGTATTGAGGCCCGGAACAATTTCACCTTTGAGGTCGAATTCAATTCCTTTGGATGTCGTCTGGCCGATCTGTGACTGCAGGTTGGTCGCGGGATCGGTTACCAGAATATTGTCTCTCGTGATATGATAAAGCGATAAGGTACTGTTCCATTTGCCGTCCCACCAGTCCTTTTTTAGACCAAGCTCATAGTTTTTGCCGCGTAGTGGCGAGAATGTTTTGCCATCAGCGCTGAGACCGCTCTGGGGAGTAAACGTACGATCATAAAGGGCGTAAGCCGATGCACTTTCTGTCAGCGCATAATTTAAACCCACTCGGGGTGTAATCACCAGATCTGAGACTGTGGAGGGGGTAGGGATATCGATATGGCTTGTCGATCGCGTTAGCCGCGCCGCTAAGGTCACATGTAAGCGGTCCTGCAGGAATGCAAGTTCATCCTGGAGATAAAAGGCGACATATTTGATCTGCTGCTTGTTGGTCGCAATGCTGTCTAAAGAGCCTGTCTTTTTATTATCATAAAATGGTACTCCATATTGTGGGTTATTGACGTTTAAGGGATATAAGGTTGGGTTCGCATTTTTGTCGTTATAACCCGAATAACCCAGTAAAGATTTTCGGTTGCCATCGATACTTGCCAGGATATGATGCGCAAGATTACCCGTATTTAATGTACCATTCAAATAGATCTGAACGGAAGTAACATCCGTTGTAAATCGTTCGTAGGTGACACGTCGTTTGATTTCATCGGGACGGTTTTTATCGTATGCGAATACAAAAAAATAATTGCCATCCATCTGGCTGTTGGCATAGGCCGTTTTCGCTGTGAGATTCCAATTTCGGCCGATTTTTTTTGTGTAGGTCAGAAAAGCTGTATGTTCCCGAGCCTTGACGGGGTCTTTTGTGGGATCGGCAATACTAAAATCCCGAGGAAGGGATGCAAATCCGTAGGGTGAAAATACCGTGAGCAGGTACTGTAGAAAAGACTGCTGCTGAAAGCTGTATTCTGCAGTCAAAGAAGATGTTGTGTCTATGCTGTAGGTCAGGCTCGGATTGACCACAACCTTGTCGTTAAATGCAAAACGCTGAAAAGAGCGGGATTTTTGTCCGACGGCATTGACTCTATATAGCCATTTTTTTTGTTGATCAAAATGGCCATCCAGATCTGCTCCAACGCGATAGAGGTCCCAGCTGCCTGTCTGAAAGAACACCTGATTGGAAGGTATACCCGTCGGTTTTTTGGTGACGAGGTTGAAGGATCCCGCTGGATCGCCAATAGCATTCATAAAACCCGAAGGCCCCTTGATAAATTCCAGCCGATCGATCATATTGGCATCTTCGGGCATGGGACCGTAATAGATCATGGAAAGATCTACCCCGTTTCGAAGCGTGTTGATACCTGCTCCGCGCATAAAAAGAAAAGGACCATAGAAGTCTGCTGTGTTGTTGCGCATTGCACCGCTCACATTCCTACTGATGCTTTCGTTGATATTGATGGCCTGCTGGTCGATGATGATACTATGGTCGATTTCCTGGATGTTCTGTGGTAGCCGTAGAAGCGGTACCTGCAGTTTTAGGGTATTGGAAGCAGCGTCTAATTTGTATTTTCTATAATATTTGGAAGTGACAAGCGCCTCTTCCAGGCGAATACTATCGCGAAGTGCGGAAGTTGTATCCCGTAAAGGATGTTGAGCATATACGATACTGCCTGATAACACAAGCAATACTGAAAATGAGTATTTCATGAAATGGTTTTACCTAATTATCAATTTGTCTAAAATTATTTATCAATGGATGGATCTTCCATTGAGCAAAGATTAATTAGGCAATAGGGGGACGTAGTAATCTATTTGGATTTCTACGGATGGATTTGGAAACACTTATAGGAATGGGAAGTACGGTAATTTCAATCGAAATAGGAGTGAATGAAAACAAAGCATTGGAGTCAACAATATCGTAAACCTCAGCTTTAAGCTTGACGCTTGGATTCTGCTTTTCCTTTTCCTGTGCCTTTCTGATCTTTTTCATTAATACGCAGTTACCATTACAATGCAATTGGGGTTTATCCCGATTTTCGCAGAGGTATTTGGCGATATAGTCTTTATTGGCATAAAAAGCTCCTATCACAATATAACCCCATCCAGCTTGGACGAGCAATGATACGGTCAGAAAATACAGGAGCATTTTTTTCATCGGGCCAAACTTAGATAAATAGTTTTTTATATGCAATTTAAATTTGGTCGTGCTCTTTTGTCGTCTGTATCTGCTAGCTGTTTTTTGACTGTTTTAGCTGATCAAATGTTCGGTTATATCGGTCATAAATGACTTTTTCAGATTCAAAATCTGGATTTGGCTTCCAATATTCTTCGACCCGAATTGTATTGTTTTTGATTATGGTATTTGAGCTTATCAACGTTCCTTTTCCGTGGACTTCGTTCATGTTAACGGAGTTTATGGGGACAAAGAATTTTTCTAGCATTTTGGGGATTTCGCGAAAACTGATGCAATCCTCGTCGATAATGACCGTTTTGCTTTTTGTGATCAAAGGCAAAAGTACTTTGGCTATCCAGCGGGGTTGTTTCGACTTGATTTGATCTGCGGGCTGTGTCAGATAGAAACTGAACTGTGCCTTATCGTCGCTGTGGTGGTTGCGGTAGACAACGGTTTCGATGGTATTCCAAGGAATAAACTGCGTTGTATTTAGCAGTGGGATTTGATGAGATAGACCTTTGTGATCGGCTGTTACACTTTCCTGTAGCGCTGTTTGTCGTTCGATCGTTTTCTCAGAAACTCGAAAACCAACTGTTAAACCGTATAGGATAATACCTGGAAAAAGGATAAAAAGTCCTGAAACGAAATAGGCCCCCACAACTTTGCTGCCATGAATAATCATAAATATGGTCAAACCTATTCCAATGCAAATAAATAGTCCAAGAAATAATTTAATAAATAAAAAAGGGTTAAATTTCATTTACTCAAAGCCAGTGGTTTCTAGCTAAATATACTAAAAGTTGTTGGTTTTTATGGAAGCGCTACTCACTTTGAAAAGAGAAGGGCGACACAGGCTTGCTACAGAAGGGGCTAAAGTCTTGGGGCAAATAGCAATAATTATTATATTTGTGGCACTGTCGATACATGAAAGCGAAACAATTGATATGGATACTATTGCCGTTGATGCTCTTGCAGAGCTTCTCGTCGGTGTGGCTATGGACTGTTTTTGAGCTAAATAGAGATTATATCGCTAAGAACGAGTGTATCAATCGATTCAACGAAAAGGCACTCTCCTGTCGAGGACAATGTGTGTTGATGAAGAAAATGCGTGAACATGAGGAGAAGGAACAGAAGAACCTCGAATCGCGTATAATCGATGTTGTGTTTATCAATAATCAGCAGAATTTTAACCTTGATATCGCTTTTTTTGAAGAAGCAGCTGTAGAAACCCTACTTCCGGAATATCGGGCAAATTATACCTATACACCAATCTTTTCTATTTTTCACCCACCCTTGGTTTAGATCATTTTGTTTTTTAGTACGTGCTATAGGCTTATTGTCTGATAGCCGGTACTGTCTATTTTCAAAAGTTTTAAATCAATTCATATGAATATCTATTCCCGTATAGGGACTATCGAGGGATTGTTATACTCTCTATTTGCCTTTTTAATTACTTTTTCAATTTCATCATGTACGTCGGATCTTACAAAAAATAGCAGGGATGAAGCAGATCTTATTCCGCCAAAAGAGTCTGATCTGGTCCGCATAACGGATACGACCTGGCGTGACAACAGCTATACCGTATACGCAGATGCCAAACTCAACAATAAATATCACACTGTTTACCTCCATGTACAAGATAAGTCCGGAAATCCGATCAATGACAAAACCTTAGATTTCTATCCCGAAATGAGTATGGGACGCATGAAGCATGGTGGGCCCTACGAACATCCTCTTGCACTCGGTGATGGATGGTATAGAAGCCCTATGGTTTTTATTATGGCGGATATCCCGCAAATGGGAATAGGCTGGCAACTGCATACCATACGTAGTCATGAGGGGAAAAAAGACACATTGGCAATTAAGATTCCAGTTACAGCGGCAGCAAGCATGCGCACCATGAGCTCAGGCACAAGAGACGATAGCCGTGTATTTATATCTTGTTTATTGCCCGACAGCGTAAAACACGGAAAGCATCAGATTCAATTTTTAATGAATAAAATGGATGGACATCATTTTCCGGTACTGGATAATTATGTCATTAAATTAAAAACCAACATGCTGTCCATGGGCCATGGTTCTTCGGATAACATAGCCGCGCAGAGCATGGGGCGTGGTTATTATGAGGGTACCGTTAATTTTTCCATGGCTGGTTCTTGGGAAGTTATTGTCGAACTATGGAAAGATGGCAAAAAGGCAAATCAAGATGATATCAAATATCGCGTACAAGTCATTTAGATAAATGATAAACTTATTTTACGAACATACTTAACAAATAGAAATGAAAAAGAGAATCAACGTAATCCTAGCCTCTTTCGGTTTTGCGGCTATCCTGGCTTGTGGCGGACATGGGGATACAAAATCCAACAAAGAAAATAGCACGCCGCAGCCTGCAGTAGCAGAGCCAGCAGCCATGCTGGATTATAAGACCGAAGGATCTAAAGGAGTGGGGAGCATTACTTCCTTTGAACACAAACCTTTTGATGCAGCGATGGCAAATAAAGGGGTAGAGTTATTTGTGTCAAAATGTGCTATGTGCCATAGTTTTGACCGGACTTTGGTGGGCCCGTCATTGGATGCTGTGGTCAAACGTCGTACACCGGAGTGGATTATGAACATGATGCTGGATCCGGCAACTATGTTAGAGAAGGATGCTGATGCGAAAGCACTTAGTAAGGAATACGGCTCGCCAATGATTAGTCTGGGCCTGAAGCAAGATGAGGCACGTGCGATTTTAGAGTATCTGCGCGAACGCAATAGCATAGCAAAATAGGAGAGGATCAATGAAGTTGTACTATTATAGATGGTTATACGAAAAGAGAAATTAGATTTTCTAAAATTAGAAGATATTGATTCCACTTCGCAAGGAATCGTTATTATGCCTATAATGGATTTTATACATGCTAAAGCTAATCAGAATACGCTGCATATACGCTCGTTTTATAGCCTCTTGTTTGTCCAAAGTGGCGAATTGTCTATGGTTGTTGATCAACATATACATGTTGTAGGTGCTCATGACCTGATCAGCATCAATTCAGATGCTGTATGCAGTTTTCAGTCGCATACTAACGTAGAAGGCTACATTGTCCTATTTACGGCATCTTTTTTTATGCAACGGCATCCGACTGATGTGATGCATTATTTTCATTTTTTGAAGAGTAGATGTATATATGCTTTTGTGCTCTCGGAAGAAGAAAGGACGAGTTGTTTGGAAGTCGTAAACCTCATGCTGACGGCATATAATTCATTTAAATTGAGTGCTAAGGATGTATTGAAACGCTATTTGTTTATGCTTGTACAGATGCTGGGGCGGTATCTCGGAGTCGAGGGAGTCGCTGCACAGATGGATGAAGGAGACGATAAAATCCGAAGCTTCGAAATGCTGGTCGATAACTATTATGCTCAACAGCGTTACCCTTCATTTTATGCAGGGCAATTAAATATTTCGATCAATTATCTCAATCGGATCTGCCGGGAAAAGAGAGAAGCAAGCTGTGGTACGATTATCCGTGGACGTATTTTACTGGAGGCAGAGCGTTTGCTTTACCATACTTTTAAAACAGTAAAAGAAATTGCTTTTGAACTCGGATTTGAAAATGTACCTTATTTTAGCACATTTTTTAAGGCAAATAAAGGAATGAGTCCCGAAGAATACCGGAAGAATCTGTGAAATACATGATGCTAGAAGCCTTTTCCATTTATATGGAAAAGGCTTTTATATTTTAATTGCAAAGTATTCCTGTGGCCTGCTTGGCGAAAACTTTTTCAAAAACGGGATATTTCCTATTGCTGATGGCACCAACCTTACTTTTTCTTTTTCATTTTTTTATCGCCTTCGGCAGGCAGATCTAATATAGCCATCAATAACAAATAATAGCCTTTTTCCAATCCCATTTTTTGTGCTTTTTGGTTTATAGTTTCCATATCTTTATTCGATTATTGTTTAAATATTATTTTATGATTTATGTAAACTGAATCAAATGCTATACCCAAAAGCTTCTTTCGGACCCATAACCGTATTTTTAGAATGGAAATAACGTAGAGATTTTATTTTATACCAAAAAAATACGGATGACTTGGGTATTTAATGCAATGATATATCGGATAGAGCGGAAGCAAGGTGTAAAAATACATGAACATCTTTGAATCAAAACATTTTTAACGCCAGTATTGTCATACTTCCGATTAATAATTAAAACAGGTATTTATGAAAAAGATAATTCCATTTGCACTCATGTCGAGTTTATTGGTGCTCGTATCGAGCTGTGCAGCAATTGAAGGTATTTTTAAGGCTGGTGTCTGGTCGGGAATTCTATTGGTTGTAGTCGTGGTCGCTATCGTCATTTGGCTGGTGAGCAAATTGTTTGGTGGTTCAAAATGATTATATGGACTAGGAGGTTCAGCACTTAGGCCTTTATATTTTTTCGACCAAATATTTCCAGTAGCGTTTGGGAACATGTCTTAAATGAAGCTTTAAGTTCTTACGTGATTCAATATTGGTACTTTTGAAATAAGTTTTCCAAAGATGCTGATATTCCTTTTCCTGAGGATCGAGATCCACTTCTAACTGATATGGATCTCGAATCTCGCTCTTATCTTCATTGGATACCTCCACGATGCTTTGGCAATCGTAGTGGAAGCCATAGTTTCGTCGTATATCATAAATTAACCAATTCTGGTCAGCGAATCGGTTTTTAAAGAAGTCTACAACCAAAGGAACCACATTGAAATCAGGTTCAACGATGGCTGTGTAAAGGTGATCGTTAGATTTGACAAATCGGATAAATGCCTTCATACGGTGGCGTTCACGGCTAATCTTTTTGACTGTCTGATGCATACGGAGGATAGCTGGATGCCCATAATTATGTATATCCAACTTTCCTTTGCGGAAGAGTTCGGTGATCAGTCGAAACCCATTGAGCCATTCAGATTGGTTGTCGGACAGAAAGTTGTGATAAAAGATTTTTGCTTCTTTCTTTCCCAATATTTTTTCCATTCCAGCAAGAATGCGATTAGCTTTTTTAGCATCCGTATTAATTTGGCGATTCTCCGAAAAAATATTAATTTCCATCGTTTGCATTGTAGCAGGAATAATATCAAATTCTTTGCGTTCAAAGGCTTCAAATATGCAGCAGAGGTACCCGGTATAACTTCCATCAAAAATATAATTCATTAGAATAAGGTCAATTGGCTATTAGAAGCTGGAATTTGTGCTTGAGGGTTGCGTTCAAGAATCGACTTTCTGATATTTTCGGGGTAGTGGAAGCCTGCGGTTATCAATGTATCCTGGCAAACCATAAAGTATTTGGCGCGATTATAGGCAATTCCCATTTTTCGAAGCTTGTGTTCTTTTAGTTTTCCATATTTGCGCGCCTGCACAATTTTGTTTGCGGATTGTCTGCCAATTCCCGGAACTCGAATAATCCATTCGTAACTAGCAGTATTGATGTCGATAGGAAAGAATTGAGGATTGCGCAGCGCCCAAGCAAGCTTTGGGTCTATTTCCAGATCGAGCTGCTGATGTGTGCTATTGAGTATTTCATGGAGTGAAAAGCCATAAAACCTGAGTAACCAATCTGTCTGATAAAGTCTGTTTTCACGTACAAGGGGCGGTGATGTTCCAATCTGGGGGAGGGTGGAGTCGGTCGCGTTGATAGGTATATAGCCCGAATAATAAACCCGTTTGAGATTATAATCTTTATAGAATGCGTTGGCAGCCTGCATAATCTGTAGGTCACTTTCTGGCGTAGCACCAATAACCATTTGGGTACTTTGACCTGCCGGTACAAATATAGGCGTTTTCTTATTGATTTTTCGATCCTGCCGTAGGTTTAGAATTTCATTTTTAACAATAGCCAACGGCTCGCGAACGGATTGATGATCCTTTTCAGGAGCAACCAACTTGAGCCCTTCCTCCGTAGGAATTTCGAGATTCACACTCATTCGGTCAACATATAGCCCCGCTTCTTTTAATAACAATTCACTGGCGCCAGGAATGGCTTTCAGATGGATATAACCATTAAAACGTTCTTCAGTCCGGAGTTTCTTAACGACTAACATTAAGCGTTCCATGGTGTAGTCTGCTGATTTGAAAATACCCGAACTTAAAAAAAGGCCTTCGATGTAATTACGGCGGTAAAAGTTCATGGTCAATTCGACAACTTCCTTGACCGAAAATGCGGCACGTTGTACATCATTGCTACGGCGGCTAACACAAAAGGCACAATCATAGATGCAATAATTGGTCATTAGGATTTTTAAGAGGGAGACACAGCGGCCATCTTCGGTGTAGGTATGACAAATACCACTAGCTGAGGAATCGCCAATACCACCATTATTCTTTCGTTTACTTCCGCTCGAACTACAGCTTACGTCATATTTTGCGGCATCAGCCAGTATCTGCAATTTATCAGCAAATGCAAACATGATTTATCCTTCATTAATTGGTTG